>NZ_JAMJPH010000024.1:0-202301 GCF_023554635.1 Nocardioides bruguierae | reverse complement strand
CGACTCCGCAACCGCGGCATCGACTCACTTCCCAGCGTTCGCACGCAGAAGACGGCAGACTGACACCACGCACCGGTGGCCCCATTTTCGACCGCCGGAACGGCTCCACTTTCGAGCGTCGTCGACAGCTCAACACCCAACGCTGGGACACCCGCGAGGACCTCCGCCTCGCGATCGTCACCTGGATCGAGACCAAGTACAACCGACGACGACGCCAACGTGCCCTCGGCAAGCTCACCCCGATCGAGTTTGAGATGATCTACACCACCGCAGAAGCGGCCTGACTACCGCAAGCACCGAGTATCAACCAGACCGGGGGCAGACCCGGGGACCGCTGGAGCTCCGCTCGCAGCGGCTCCCAGATGTTGTCGGAGCCGATGACCTTAGCGACGACAGTGTCGTACACCGGTCGGAGTCGGGGCCGCTTGCGGGCGTACAGCTTGCTCGCGATGGTCGCGCCGACCCCGGGCAGGCCCATCAGAGCCGTCCAAAGCAACCAACCCGGCCAATCAGCTGCCCATGGCTCCGTCTCGGTGGCGAGGTCGCGGTCGGGGCCAACCGCGATGAGTCGGGCGGCGAAGTGGTCGGCCCGGGTGTCGAGCAGCTCGACGGCAGCAAGCGGTGGGACCTCCACGGACAGGAACGAGACCGCGACTAGGTCATCGGCAGTGAACCGGTTGACGTCATCCGCTCGGGTGCCCGTGCTGTCCCAGGTGTCGAACCGAGCTCCTGTGAACGGCTTGTGTTCTCGGTGCAGTCCGAGCCCGTAGTAGCAGGCGAGCACACTCGCAGCCTGGTCGTGGCTGGCGGCGGCGAGCAGCTTGGCGTCTTCATGTGTTCGAGCTCTCCCATCACAGGCGTGCGGTGCCCTGCCGGTTGGTCCCAGGTACATGTTCAGCACGGACCCATTGCCGCGATGAACTGGCGGTGTCGCGTGGTGCAGCAGGCCTAGACGTCGACGTACGTCTCGGCGTGGTCGGCGGCACCGAGGTTGTTGATGAGGCGTAGCCGCGGTGTCCGGTCGGGCGCGAACGTTTCCTTTGCGATGGCGTCGGCGAGCTTGGTTCGCATCGCCTCGATGCTGCTTGCCTGCCAGGACGCCTCGGTCGAGGCCAGCACCACCTCGTCGGCCTGGAGGACGGCCGCCCAATGGAGTCGCTTGTTCGCGGCAGCCGTACGTTCAGCCGTCGAGTTGCCGATGTAGTCGCAGGTCTTCACCTCGGCGGTGAGCAAGTGACCGTCGGCGTAGGCAACGAGATCGACCTCGGCGATGGAAGTCCGAGTGCCCCGGAGGAGGAGGTTCATCTCCGCACAGTCGGCGTAGTTCCTGGCCTTCCTGGACAGGTGGTGGGCGAGTTGGGCCGGTGCGTGGCCATTGTCTCGCAGGAAGTCGCGCGCCACCTGGTGAAGATCGTAGTACCACTGCGGCTCGCCCGCTGGCGCACGCCAGACATCCAGCGTCAGGTCGTTCAGAGACCCGCACCGGGGGCAGCGGTTGACCTGAGCAACGTCGTCGACGGGCACGAAGCTGGGTGCCTCGCACATGCGACAACCAAGGATGAGCCCGCGGCGGATGATCCCGCGGGTGAGGTACGTGTCGAGCCGCTCTCGTGCCTCACGATCATGTTCGTCAAGCGTCTGCTGGCTCTTGCCGGCGGTAGCCGCGGCCGGGCAGAGGACGTCACGGACTGCGGGGAAGGTCAGGAAACCTCCGAGGCCGGTGAGGAGCACCCCGTCCCCATCCGGATACGCCTCTCTGCTGCTCTTGCCGGCCGGCGAGAAGGCGCGTGCGAGCTCAGTGAAGGCGCCGGCAAAGTCCGCCGTCATCAGCCTCCGGCTGCCCCACATCCGCTCGAGAAGCCGGGCGCGGCGGCCCGCGTCGGACCAGCCAACGTCGTATCCGACCTGGGCGGCGATGACACGGCACCACTCCTGCAAGGACAGCATGCGCAGACGGGGTCGTGCCAGTCGTTGCTCCGCGTTCGCGCCGGCTGCGACGAAGTCCCATCTGCGGCTTTCGTAGCTGACGCCGCGGTTGCCGGACCGGATCCACGTCTCGTACTTGGAGTCCTGGCTCGCAGCCAACTGCTCGCCGTCGAGGCCGCGCCCCAACGGCATGGCCGTGCCGTCGAGGCGGAGATCGACGTGCCACGCGACGTCGGATCCGACCAGTGCGGAATCTGATGAGCGCAGAGCCGGCGGGGTGGCGGTGAGGGCGACGGCCTTCTCGTCGCGAAGGACGGGAACGGTCAGGCGGGTCGAGTACTCGTCCGTCACGGCGAGGTTGAGCATCCCGCGGTCGGGAAACGGAGCCGGCAACTCGGCCCTCAGCGTGTCGGACCTGCGGCTGGCGCGCGGCGAAGCCGCACCCGGCTCGTTGTCCCGAGCGTTGCGCGCCATGATCTCGACGACCTCGTCTAGCGCCTGCGCACCCTCGGATGCCGAGGTCACAACAGCGTGGCCGAGCTGGCGCACCCGGTAGCCGAGCAGCGACAGTCGCGTCCGCGCCTTGCGGCCCACCATCCCGTCAGCCGTGGGCGACCAGGCGGAGTGGATCCAGAACGTGTTCGCGTACAACCTCTGGTAGATCAGCGCGAGGGCGAAGTCATCAGCGGTGTCGCCCACGACGACCGTGATGCGTCGGCGTGCGGAGGCATCGCCGACGGGCACCAGGGCTTGAGTCGTGCGGTCCCAGGCAGCCGGAAGGGTGCTGGCGTCGACCGCGAGCGTCAATCCATCGTGATGGTGGGCGAACCGCGCCGGCGGCTGCGGATCCACGACCCGTGAGCCGCGATCGAGGTAAGAGTAGAACCAGGCGGTGATCTCAGCCGCGTCCTTGAGGCTAGATGTCGCGGAACCGGTCGAGACCTCGAGTCCTGCCGCTGGGCTGTCCTCCATGGCGCCCTCAGCATCCACGTTGGTCAGACCAAGCGCGTCCGCTGTCTCGAGCACAGGCAGGTCAGGCTCGGCTACGGCGCCGATGAGCGCGGCGGTCCACGCACCCCACGGTCCCGCAAGGTCGGATGGCGTCGCCAGACACATGCCGTCGTCGACGCGGAAGACCGACGTCGCTGTGAGGTGCCCGCTGTCGTCGAGGTGGGTGTGGGACTCGTCAGGCTGGGACCAGGCTCGATCCCAGCGCACAAGCGTCTTGGGGTCCGGTGTCAACGGCTCGGGTTCGTGACGTCGTCGGTACACCTGACAGGCGACCGCCACCCTCCGTCTGGCTTCGGCTGTGAGCGGGTCGTCCGCGGGCGCCAGTTCGGCTGAGTCGTTGGCGTCGAACGTCTCGAGGGTGATCTTCTGGCCGTGCTGGTCGACGAACATGTCCCGCGCCTTCGGGTATGCCGTAAGGAGTTCCACCCAGCTCACCTGATGACCCACCACGTAGTCGGGGTCGTAGCTCGCCACCGCGCGCAACAGGGTCTCGGAGACGACACCGGCTTGGTGTGGCACGAGCACGAATCCCGCCCCGCCCCACAGCCGGTTCGCCCGCCACAGCGCCTTACGTGCGAAGAAGTCCCAGTGCGGCGTGTCGGCCGGGAAGACGATGGCGACCCTAGGGGCTCGAAGGCTGTAGTACGCGTCGGCGTAGTCCTGTTGTGGGCGTTCATCGGTGGGCTCGGGCACTCGGCGAGCCTAGAGGTTGCACCGAGATGCGGCCGGGAGGTCGAAACCGAGCGAGGCCGCCCCCGAGATCTTGTCGGCCCAGTGGAACAGGCTGACCGCGGCACTAGCGCCACGTCCAGTTCACGATGGCAAGCAGGTCGTTGCACCGTCGCACGAGTGAGACGCCAGCGTCTGGCGGGAACACTCTGCTGCGCGCTCCAGGAACGACTCCCGACCTCACGACTCCACGGTCCCCCGGCACGCGAGTGGGGTCAGACCGTCCGGTCCGCCACTCTCCGCGACTAGGTGACCTGCGGACCCCGCTCGGAGTGTCCGCAAATCCTTAGGGCCGTCCCGGAGTCGGTCGAGGCGAGCAAACGTTCAGGGCAGTGGGAACAGCCCCGGGTGATCGTCGAGGCCTAGCAGGGGCAGCAACCGTGCGGCCCTGTCGGCGCGCAGCGTTCCAGCCGCCAGCAGCCCGCGCTGGACCCCCAGCCACTGGCCGAGACGGTAATCGCCCTCGAGCCAGGCGCTTGGGGCGTGGCAGTGTCCGGTGCGTGCCTTGAACTGCTGCAACGCCGAGAAGCCGGCGTCCCAGGCGACGTCTCGCATGTCCCAGGCCCAGCCGGGCAAGGCCGCGAGCCTCCCTGCTCGTTCCTCGGCGAGCGCGCCCCTACGTCGGCCCTGCCGCTGGACGATGACCCAGCGTCCAAGCCGAAGGCGATCTTCCAGGTGAGGCTCGGGGACGCGTGCGTGTCCTTCGCGTTCGGTGTACCGGACCAGGGCGGCGAAGTGCTCTTCCCAGCGGGCCGCCAGCACGTCCCACGTCCAGCCCGGCAGCGCCTGCAGCCGGACCATCCGGTCTGCTGGCACCCTGCCGGCCTTGTAGTCCTGTCGATGCCGGATCACCCAGGACGCCAATGGTAGGCCCGCCTCGACGTGGTCGGTGGGAACCCGGGCGTGGCCCTCACGCGCCACGAAGCACTGCAGAGCTGCGAGGTGCCGATCCCAGGAGTCGGCGTGCGGGTCCCAGGTCCAACCCGGCAGCGCCTCGAGGCGATCGCGCCGCGTCGCCTCGAGGGTGCCGCGGGTGTGCCGGTTGCGCTGCTCCCCCACCCAGGCACCGAGGGGGAAGCTGTCGCGGACCTCGTCGCGGCGCACGGCGGCCGACCCGTGCTCGCCGACGTGCGCGGTCAGTGCCGCGACCCCCCGTTCCCAGGCGTCCTCCTGTGGCGACCACGACCACCCAGGCACCGCCTCGAGCCGCGCGACGCGGTCCGGCGCGAGCTCGTCGCGGTGGTACCTGGCCCGCTGCTGCTTCGACCAGGCATCGACGTTGATGCCGTCCTCGCGATGGTGACGCGGCGTGTAGCAACGCCCCTCCCGTGCCACGTACGCCTCGAACGCTACCGCGGCGCGTTCCCAGAAGACGTCCTTGACGGCGTCGTACGACCAGCCCGGCAGCGCCTCCAGGCGCGCCCGCTGCTCCTCGGTGATGGTGCGCCGGCCACCGCCGCTTCGCCGATGGGAGCGCACCCACACTCCTAACGGGTAGCCGTCGTCCTCGCGGTAGTGGGTCGGTACCCGGATGTGGCCCTCCCGGGCCTGGTAGGCCAACAGCCGCGTGTAGCCGACCTCCCAGGACTCCTCCACCGCATCCCACGTCCACCCCGGCAGCCCCTCAAGCATTTGCTCCCGCGTTGGCGTCATGCGTCCGCGCTGCCGCTGCGTGCGCTTACCGCTCACCCACTGACCGAGCGCGAAGCCGTCTTCGACGTGCTCGAACGGCACGTTGGCATGGCCTTCGCGCTCGATGTAGGCCAGCAGGACGGCCAGGCCGTCCTGCCATCGCTCGTGCCGGGTGAACGACACCGGCCCGGGTGCTCGCACCACCTTGCCGGGCCGCTCAGCCCGGACGTGCTCGAGCGCCTCCTCCTGGCGGCGCGGCTCGAGCTCCGCGAGGTACTCGACGGCGCCAGGCAGGTCGAGCCAGCCCAGACGCAGCAACTGCGTCAGGACCGCGTCCGTGGCCTGCTTGATGGTGGGGTCCTGCGGCACGCGCGCATCGTTCGGTGTGATGGGCCGCAGAGGCGCCTCGCGCAGACGCAGCACCCGGTAGCCCGCGTCGATGAGCAGCTGTGTCTTGCCGGCGTCGCGCTCATGCTGGACGTCGCCGTCGTGGCGGTAGCGGCCGTCGACCTCGATGACGACTGAATGCTGACGCAGCAGCAGGTCGACGTGCCGGACGACTCCGGCAACCACGACCTTGTCGTCGGCCAAGTCCAGCTCCGGGATGAGCGTCCGCAGCTCGAACGCCAGACCAACCTCGAGGATTGACCGCAGACTCTTGCGGCACATCGGGCAGGCCCGGCCACGAGTGCGGTTGGCGCCGGTGGCCTGCCACTCGTGGTCGGGGTTCTCCAGGCACCGCCACCACAGCTTCTTGCCCGTACCGGCGACCACGGCTGCCGGCGCGAGGTCCCCGTTGGCGGTCGGGTGCCACTCGGCGACGAGCTGCGGATGGTTGCTGAGCCGGTTGGTGACCGATGCTCGCTGGCCGGCGCAGAACGGGCAGCCCGTGTTGCCTCGGGCGATGCTGATCTTGCCGATGTGCAGCGGCGCTGCCTGCCACTCGTGATCGGGACCCGCCGGACACTGCCACCACACCGGGTCGGGTGAACCGCCGAGCACGCCGTCGGGCCGCAGCTCACCGTTGCGGGTGGGGTGCCACAGTGCGACACCGCCAGGGTGTCGGGCGGCGAAGCTGTTGGTCACCGACAGCTTGCGGCCGGCGCAGCACGGACAGCCGGTGAAACCTTTCTCCAGGGACTTCGAGATCGAGGACGGCCCGGCCTGCCATCGGTGGTCATCAGCCTCCTGACAACGCCAGAACCGTCGGCGGCTCGACCCGGCGCCAAGCGTGGCCGGGTCGACCCCAGAGTTCGCCTCCTCGTCCCACAGCGCCAACATGCGCGGGTTGTCAGCGACCACCCGCTCAAGTCGTCGTCTTGCCATGCTCGTCATCTCGCCACCCCCCCGGTCCATCAACGAGTTGCACCGTAGCGACCCCCGCCGACACCGAGCCCGAGCGGATGACCGCCTAATCACGTCCTCACCCCGACACCGACGCCAAACCGACGAGCCGGTCGGCGCCGTGTGATCGAATGCGACGCCACTCACAAACACCAGTCCTGGGCCGCAGCCCAGGTGAACCGAAGGAACAGCCAGCATGCAGATCCGGCGGATCGACATCGAGAACTTTCGCGGCGTGCGCGAGCTCTCCTGGAGGCTGCCGGCCGACCAGACCTTCTACGTGCTCATCGGCCCGGGAGACGCAACCAAGTCGACGATCCTGACCGCGCTCGAACGCGCCCTCAGCGACCGCTGGAACATCACTTTCACCGACACCGACTTCTACGACGCGAACATCGACACCCCGATCCGGATCCGCGTCGCGGTCACCGACCTGCCGCCCGACCTTCTCGCCATCGACGAGCTCGGACTGCACCTGGCCGGCATCGACAAGGACGGGGACTGGTCCCACGACGCGGCGGATGGTCACGACAAGTGCGTCATCGTCGAACTGCTCGTCGACGCCGACCTCGAGCCCCAGTGGACGCTGTACCGGCCCGATGCCGACGAGGGCGAGGAACAGCACACGTTGAAGACCCGGCACCGGGCCAGGTTCGGCGCATTCCGGGTCGACGAGCGTGTCGACGCGCACCTGCGCTGGTCACGGATGTCGGCACTCGGGAAGCTCACCGAGAAGAAGAGCGACACGAAGAGGACCCTCACCGAAGCAAGCCGAGCCGCTAGCAAGGCCGCGTCGAAGGCGGTCCCGGAGGACCTCCAGGAGCTCGCCGACGACATCGCCGTCGCCGTGCGGGCCATCGGAAGCGCCGAGTTCGACGACCTCAAGCCGGGACTCGACCTGTCGCTGAACAACGCGCAGGGCAACCTCGCCCTGTTCGACGGACCGGTTCCGCTCACGAACTTTGGGCTCGGTACCCGCCGGCTCGCGGGCGCGGCGACGCAGCAGCTCGCGCACGAGGACTCCACCATCCTGCTCGTCGACGAGGTTGAATACGGCCTCGAGCCGCACCGGCTCGTACACCTGCTCCGCCACCTGCAGAAGAAGGACGCGTTCGCCCAGGTGTTCGTCACCACCCACTCCCCAACCGCACTGCAGCACCTGCACCCGAACGACCTGATGATGGTCCGCTCGACCGGCGGGAAGACCGAGGTTCGGTCGCTCGGGGCCCCGGACACCCTCAAGCCGGTCATCAAGGCCAGCCCCGAAGCGTTCCTCGCACGCAGGGTCGTGCTGTGCGAGGGCAAAACCGAGTACGGCTTGCTCCTCGCTCTCCTCAACCAGTGGAACGACGAACGGGAGCGGAACGGCGCTCTTCCCGCCGCCGCCCTCGGTGTCGTCGGCGTTGAGGGAAACGGCGGGACCGGCACTGTCGCGTGGACCCGCGAGCTTCTTGCGGTCGGGTACGACGTGGTCGCGGTGCTCGACAGCGACGACGCCAGCACGAACGCGCTGGTACCCGCTGTGGTCGTGGCAGGTGGAAAGGTGGTCCAGTGGCCCGGTGACGTGTGCACCGAGCAGGCGCTGTGCGACCAGCTGGAGATCGACGGTCTCACCGCATTCGTGGCGGCAGCCGTCGCGGCCGCCGAGGATCCCGAGACTGCCGCGAGCTCTTACGCGAGTCAGTTGCAGTCCAAAGGGGCCCCAACGACCGGGGAGCCGCTAGAGGTCAAGTCGTGGCTCGACGTTGGCCTGAGCCTGACCGAGGCCCGGGGCGTCGTCGGGATGACGGCGAAGAAGTCCGGATGGTTCAAGAATGTCGACCGGGGCAAGGTTCTGGCCGAGTTCGTGCTCGGGCGACACGAGCTCCAGACCGGACCGGTCGCGACCGCCGTCGCCTCACTTCGGGAGCAGGTCTACCTGCGACACGAGACCGGCGTGGCGCACGAAGCCGAGACGGAAGCCAGGACCGCTACTGATCCCGCCGACGAGAGTTGAAAGTGAACGCCAAACTTCCTGACCTGGACCCGGCGTCAGCCGCGGCAGCCGCAGCGTTCGCGGCCGCGCTGCCGGCGTCGGTGACCCTTCCGGCCGGCGCCGGCAAGACACATCTGCTCGCGGCGACCGCCCGGCGCATCATCGACGAGGGCGGCACGGTCCTGGTCCTTACCCACACGAACGCCGGCGTGCACGCCATTCAGAGGCGCTTGCAGAAGTTCGGTGTCACCTCCAACGTCCGGGTCTCCACCCTGACGAGCTTCGCGTTTCTCCTCGCCCGCGCCTACCCGGTCCTCGGGCAGATGCGCGTGCCCGAGGTACCGAACTGGTCGGACTCGCCGGCGTACGTCACCGCGGCGCGCCGCATCGCAACCTCGAACCACATGCGAGAGGTACTCGTCGCGTCATTCACGCACATGCTTGTCGACGAGTACCAAGACTGCAGCGAAGACCAGCACGAGCTGGTGTGCGCTCTAGCCGAGGCCATCCCCGCGACTGGTGTCCTCGGCGACCCGATGCAGGCCATCTTCGGGTTCAAGGACACCAACCTGGTCACGTGGGACGCTGTCACGAATCGGTTCCCAGACCACCTCACCGACGTGAACCCGTGGCGGTGGGTCGGGCACAACGAGGCGCTCGGAGCGTGGCTTCTCGACCTGCGAACCCAGCTCGTCGCCGGTCGACAGCTCTCGTTCCATCAGCTCGACCCGGCGCTGCGCGTCAGCTACCGCAGTTCGGTCGGGAGCTACCAGGCCGTCCCCCAGGTCGTCCTGAACGGGCGGTGGCCCGCCGACGAGTCAGTCGTCGTGCTCACCGCGTTCAAGACCACCATCCGCTCGGTCGGCGGGAAGCTGAACGGCCGGTTCACGATCATGGAGGAGATCTCCGGGGACTTCATGATCAGAGCCCTCACCGAGCTCGCTGACCTCGACCTCGACGGGTATTCGGGCTGGCTGTACAAGCTGGTCAAGGACTGCACGTGCGGTCATGCGGGCCTGAACGATCCCGTGAAGAAGGGCCTCGCCAGGGGGCGGACCGTCGGGCACTTGTCCCGGCCAGGGCTCGAGCAGGCGCTTGCCGGCTTCGACGCTGCCGTGACTGAACCGTCATTCGGGACGCTCGTCGAGGCGATGGACACCGTCATGAAGTCACCCGCGCTGCGCCTTCACTCGCACGAGGCGTGGTTCGACATCCAAGCCGCGCTGGTCGGTGCCGTCGCCGCCGGGAACGACCCTTCAGCCCTCACCCAGGAGCTCGCACGGGCGCGGGACCGGATCCGGCACCAAGGGCGACGAGACCGGGGTCGTGTCGTGTCCCGCACGCTGCTGGTCAAGGGCCTGGAGTACGACCACGTCGTCATCGACAACATCGAGCGGACGACGGATGTGAACAACCTGTACGTGGCCCTCACGCGGGCCCGGAAATCCATCACCGTCATCGGCGACACCCACACCATCACGGTCACCGCGACCTGACCCGGTATGCGCGCTGGTCCGACTGCCCTTGGCTGAGGCGGCCGCGTGCAAGGCTTTGGGCGCGGACGTACTGGTAGACGCTGTGGTACGGGTGGTCGACCACCTCGGTGATGCCCTGCGGGTGACCTGTGACCTGAGTTGCTCGCGCACCTTCGTCACGTCCAAGAGCCGGCTCTGCGGCGCTCCGCCTCACCTGCGCCAGCCGAGCGATGACGCATGGCCTCTCGGTGTTCAAGGCCCCGGCGGCCGCTCCGGCCGTGCCAGCGTGACGGCTCCCAAGATTCCCCCGAGTTTCCCCCGAAACGGCTCCTCGGAGTTGTCGGTCAGATCGGTACCCCAAACAGCATTCGCGGGCATAATGTGGCTCTGACCTGCGAAGACGCTGCTGATCAAGCATTCACAAGGAACGGTTTTCGGTGCTACTACGACATCTGAGCGAAGCGAAGAGTGTCGTAGCGTTCAACGCAGCGACACCTGAGCCGACCGCCCAGGCTTGTCTCCCGAAGGCCCCCACCGCACCGCGGTGGGGGCCTCCGGCCGTTCGGGGGAACGACCGGTGCCCTGCCGCAGCCGTCAGTTCGTGGTCCTGCGTCTGACGGAGGTTGACTGCGCAGGTGCCTGACACTCACCTCGGCCCCGCCGCCACGAAGCAGAGCCGGACCGGCCGACTGCCGGGGTTGCTGGTGCTCGCCGCCGCGCAGTTCGTGGCCCTGACGACCGAGCTCCTGCCGGTGGGCCTCCTGCCCGACATCAGCGCCCGCTTCGACGTCTCCCCCGCGACCACCGGGCTCCTGGTCAGCGTCTACGCGCTCATGGTGGCTGCCTTCGCCGTCCCGCTGACCCTTCTGACCCGCCGGATCGGTGCCCGCACCCTGCTGCTGGGGACGCTGGCCGGCTACGTGGTGAGCAGCGTCCTCGTCGCCACCGCCCCGAGCTTCGCGATGGTCGCCGTCGGTCGCGCCGTGGGCGGCTTCGTGCACGCCCTGTTCTTCTCGGTCTGCATCGGGCTCGCCGCCCGCCTGGCTGCACCGGGACGGACCGGCGCCGCGCTCGCTCTCGTCTCGGCGGGCGCGTCGGCCGGGTTCGTGCTCGGCGTCCCCCTGGGCACGGCGCTCGGCCACGCCGTCGGCTGGCGGGTCACGTTCTCGGTGGTCGCCGTCCTGGCAGCCCTCCTGCTGGCACTGGCTGCCGTCGTCCTGCCGAGGGTCGAGCCGGACGCGCCGGCGGGCAGGCCCCGGGTCCTCGGTCGACGCCTGACGTCGGTGATCACGCTGAACCTGCTCTTCTTCGTGGGGCAGTACGTCCTCTACACGTACGTGAGCACGCTGCTGCTCGGCGCCGGAACCCCGGCCGCCGTCCTCGGTGCCGTCCTGCTGGTGTTCGGTGCCGCAGGGCTGGTCGGCCTGGCGATCGCGAGCCGGTTCATCGACGCCCACCTGCGGGCCACCCTGCTGGCCTGCGTCGGCGTGATCGCCACCGCGATGCTGCTCATCGGGGCGTCGTACCCGGCGCTCGTCCTCGTGCTCGTCCTCGGCCTGGCGTGGACCACCGCATTCGGGCCCGTGCCGACCCTGTTCCAGGCTGCGGCGGTGCGCACCCGCGACGTCAGCCCCGAGATGGCCGGCGCCTGGATCAACGCCACGTCCAACGGCGGGATCGCCCTGGGGGCCGCGCTGGGCGGTCTCGTCCTGGACACCAGTGACCTGCGGTGGGTGGCGGTCGTCGCAACCCTCGTCGTCGGGGTGAACGCGGCCGTGCTGGCGCTGCGACCCCAGGCGTTGCCGGTCGGCTGACGGGTCGCACGGGCCGGCGTCGGGCAGAACGCCGCACCGCCGGGGGGCGCCGGCGGCAACGCGCCTAGGCTGGGCAGCCCACCCCCGACGAGACGAGGTCATCGTGCCCGCCACCCGCTCCGCCCGGCAGAGGAAGGCCAGCGCCGAGGCCGGGCCGCTGGCCGTCGTCCGCATCGACGTGGAGCCGGACGACTCCTTCGCCTACAAGATCTCCTGCACGCAGTGCGAGGTCCCGCGCCCCGGCACCGGCACCCGTGCCTGGAGCACCCGGCGCAAGGGCGAGGACAACGGCTACATGGCGGCCATGGACCGCTGGATCTTCCACCTCAGCGGGCAGCACCCCGACGCCGAGGCGCCGTGCCTGGCCTACCTCGACCAGGCGCAGGCACGCG
The DNA here is from genome assembly GCF_023554635.1 of Nocardioides bruguierae. NCBI lineage: Bacteria > Bacillati > Actinomycetota > Actinomycetes > Propionibacteriales > Nocardioidaceae > Nocardioides > Nocardioides bruguierae. The sequence continues at coordinate 190,003 of NZ_JAMJPH010000024.1, read as the reverse complement.
TGCAGGAGCGGCGCGAGGCCCGCGGCTGATCCCACGTCACACGAGCACCGCAGCGACCGAGGGTCGCTGCGGACCCGCGGGACGGGCGTCCTACGCTGCGGGACGTGAGCCTGGAGACGAACGCGGCACTGCTGGTCATCGACGTCCAGGAGGGGTTCAAGGACCCGTCCTGGGGCGAGCGCGACAACCCGGACGCCGAGGCCAACATCGGACGGCTGGTGCAGGCATGGCAGGCCTCCGACCGACCCGTGATCGTGGTCCGTCACGACTCCACCGACGCCGGGTCCACCCTGCGTCCGGGCCAGCCCGGCAACGACCTGGTGCCCGAGGTCGCGGCCATCGAGCCGGCCCTGTTCATCACCAAGGCGGTCAACTCGTGCTTCTACGGCACGCCGTCGCTGGAGGACTGGCTGCGTGAGCACGACGTGAGCCAGCTGGTGATCGTCGGCGGCACCACCAACCACTGCGTGGAGACCACCTCCCGGATGGCCGGCAACCTGGGCTTCGACACCACGCTCGCGCTCGACGCCACCTGGACCTACGACCTCGAGGGCCCCGGCGGGCTGCGCCTGAGCGCGCAGCAGCTCTCCGACGCCACCGCCGTCAACCTGCAGGGCGGGGAGTTCGCCCGCGTCCGCAGCACCGACGAGGTGCTCGCCGACCTCTGAGGTCAGCGCGTGGGGGCCGGCGGGACGGCGACGTCCGACCCGCCCTCGACCGTGAGCCGGTCCCCCATCCGCACCCGCATGGGGCACGGCGCGAACCGGCCGGCGGCCACGGCCTCGCCCTGACGGAACGACGGCGCCCGGGCGATCATCTCCGGCGGCGCGAACCCGAACAGGGTGGCGACGTCGGCGACGTCGGCCGGTGAGTTCATCCGCATCAGCATCAGGTTGTCGCACTGCGAGACGACCTGCTGGTGCACCTTCGAGGGCCGCTGCGTGGAGAGCAGGAGCCAGAGCCCGTACTTGCGGCCCTCGGCGGCGATCTGGATCAGCCGCTCCACGAGCCGCTCCTGCACCTCGCCGTGGGGTTCCGCGGGGCACACGTTGTGCGCCTCGTCGATGACGATCAGCATCGGCCGCCGCTCGTGCCGCGCGGCCCACAGGCGCTCCACCAGGTCCAGGCAGACGGCGGAGGCCTCGCGCGGGTCGGCCAGGCCGGCCAGGTCCACGACCGTGGCCCGCGCCCCGCCGAGGGCGACCTCGGCCGCCGAGGCCTGGTCCAGCGCCCACACCTCCCAGTCGGTGAGCCCGAGGTTCTGCACCCGCTGGCCCAGCGCCCGCTCGTCGTCGTGGCCGGCCAGCAGCGAGGTCACGTACGCGTCGACGCCGGCGGGCACCGGGCGGTCCCTGCCGAAGGAGGTGACGAAGAGGTTGTACTCGGCTCGGTCGCGCAACGGGTCCAGCCGCAGCACCGCGGCCTGCGCCGCGCGCGGCATCGTCGCGAACCGCATCCGCAGCGGCTCCTCGGGCGGGTTGCTGCCCAGCACCCGCACCTCGGTCCCCTCGATGATGGCGGCCCCGGTGGGCTCCGCGTCCGGGCGCGTCGTCCCCAGGTGCACGAAGTCCGCGTTCGGGTCGAGGATCACCATCGGCAGCCCCGTGCCGATCAGCAGCTGCTCGAGCAGCACGCCGAGCGCGTAGGTCTTGCCCGAGCCGCTCTGGCCGCACAGGAACGTGTGCCGGTTGAACCCCGACGAGCGCAGGGACGCGGCGGTGTCGGCGTCGCCGCAGTCCCACCGCCCGATCGGCAGGTCGGCGCGGGTCGTGGCCTGCAGGACCCCCACCTCGTCGCTGGAGGCGGGGCGCACCGCCACGTCCTCGAAGGGGGCCACGTCGGGTGCCAGCCGCGGCTCCCCCGGCGACCCGGCGGCGGGCAACGCCCCCAGCACCACGGCCGTGCTCGCGGTGACGGCCTGGAGCAGGACCGGGAGCGGGGCCTCGGCCACCAGCAGGTCCCCCGGTGTCACCCGCAGACCGGCGAGGTCGGCCGCGCGGCCGTCGGCCGACGTGGTGAGGGGGGCGGTGGGCTGCGTCGACATGTGTCCTCCGGGTCGGGTGGCTCAGCCTCCCGACCGGCTCGGACGCGCCGCCTCGCCCGCAGCGGGTGATCGCCGTGCCCCGCCGACCACCAGGGCCAGGAGGGCACCGAGCCAGAGGGCGGTCAGAGCCGGCAAGGACCAGTCCCCCAGCTGGTCAGCGCCGTCGGCGACCGGGTTCGCCCACCCCACCCGTGCGGCCAGCCAGCCGCATGCGGCCACGCCGGTGAGCGCGGCCGCGAGCAGGCGCAGGGGCTCGTAGGCACGCGAGCGCGAGAGCAGCACCAGTGGCGGCAGCACCAGCGCGACCACGACGAGCTGCATGACCTCGATGCCGATGTTGAACCCCAGCAGGGCGACGACGAGGTGCCACCCGCTCAGGTCGAGCGCACGCAGCGTCTCGGAGAAGGCCAGGCCGTGGACGAGTCCGAAGGCACCCGCGACGAGGGCCTCGCGCCCCGGGAACAGCGGCCGCACCGCGTGCACGGCCGCCACCAGGATCGAGGCGGCGATGGCGGCCTCGATCCACGTCTCGGCCACGGGCACGCCCAGCGTGCCGAGCGCGAGGGTGATCGAGTGGCCGAGGGTGAAGGCCAGGGTCGTGGCACCGATGCGCCGCCAGGCGGTGACGCCGCCGACACGGCCGGCCCACCGCCGTCCACGTGCCCTCACGCCCGCCGAGGGTGGCATCGCCAGCAGGGGCGCCGGCAGCAGGAGCGTCAGCAGGAACAGCTGATGGTCGGTGCCCTCGCGGATGTGGGAGATGCCGAGGGCGACCATGTCGAGGAAGGCCGCTGACGATGCGCCCGAGCCGGTCTCGACGTGCAGGCCCTCGACCTCGTTGGTGACGGTGTCGCGCTGGACGGTGCCGACCTCGTAGGTGCCGCTGAAGTCGGCGTCGGTGCTGTCGGAGGTGACGGTGACGATCACGGTGTGGGTGGCGACGGTGTCGACGATCGCGTCCCAGCCGAGGTCGAAGGAGTCGGTGCTCTCGCCGTCGGCGGGCGTGAGGGTGAACGTGGTCTCCAGCGCCGCGTAGACGCCGGTGGTGGTGGAGTCGCCGGTGCTGATGACGGTCAGGTCGCCCTCGCTGACGCTCCACTCGGTGCCGTCGTCGCTGGTCGGCTCGAAGTGCTCGAGCAGGTACGCCTCGATGGCGTCGGCGTTCTCGTCGACGTCGGCCTGGGTGTAGTCACCCAGGTCGAGACCGGTCGCCGCCTCGAGGTCCGAGAGGGGGATCTCGACGTCGGCGGTCACGTCGTCGTCGGTGACGGCGAGCGCGATGCTGGAGGTCGGCACGACGTGGGCGGACGCCGGCAGCGCGAACGTGCACGCCAGCACCCCGGCCGCAACCAGCGCCACCAGGGCGCCGGCCGCGGCGCGGAGGAGGCGGTGCATCAGGAGCTCGTCCCGCCGTAGTCGGTGACGCGGTCGCGCCACACCGAGTGCGGGTGGTTGCCGGAGAGCACGATGCCGCCCTGCATGGAGAACTCGATCCACACCGACGGGCCGTCGATGCGGACGTAGTCGTCGCGCTCGGTGAGCGCGGTCGTGCCGGACCAGGCGAGGTAGGTCTTGTTGATCTCGGACCGGTAGCGCTTCATGATCACCGCCGCGTCGGCGTCCGCGACGTCGTGGACGTAGGTGCCGATCGCGGCCAGCACCTTCTTCTTCTGCGCGGCGCTCAGCGTGCCAACACGCAGACCCTCGCGCGTGGTGGGGAACTGCCAGTCGTTGCCCGGGCCGAGCACCAGGTCGCTGTAGACGTCGGAGAGCTGGGCGGTCGACTGCTGAGCGGAGGTCAGGGAGGCGAGCATCGCGGTGAACGCGCGCTCCTTGCGGCGCATCACCTTCATCGTCTCCCCGTCCCAGGTGAACCGGCCGTTGGGCTCGATGCCGCGGAAGGAGGGCGTCGCTCCGACCAGCTCGCCGTCGGTGTAGGTGTTGGCCACCGCGAGGTGGTGGCCGCCGAACTGGAGCTCCCAGGTGCCCTTCGCACGAGGCTTGCCGAGGAAGGCGAGGTAGAAGTTCTCGCGACCGTAGGTGTCGCCCCCACCGTTCTCACCGAGGTAGTCGTCGGCGTCGAGGTGCATCGTGATCTCGTCCCAGCCGAGACCTGCCGACGAGCCCGTGGCCGCCTTCATGAGCGTGTTGAACTTCTTGAGCTGCGCCGAGGAGAGGTCGCCGAGGCTGATGCCGACACGACCGCCGCTGGAGCTGGTCGAGCCGCCCGGCCCGCCACCGCCGCCGATGAGGCCCTGCGGGAGGTTCGACCAGTTCTCGGCGTTGGTGAGCGAGTAGTCCTGCAGGACCGTCGCCTTCTGGTCGGCGTCGAGCGTGGCGAGGAACGCCCGCGCCAGCCTGGCGACGGTGCGGGCGTTCGCCCTCGCGGACGGCGTCGCGGCCGCCGTGGCCTCGGCGGCCGCCGAGGTGGTCGTGGACGCAGCCGACGAGGAGGTAGCCGCAGCGGCGGCCGAGGTCGTCGCACTGCTCGCGGCGCTGCTGCTCGTGGTCGTCGAGGCGGACGTGGCGGCGCAGCCGGTCACGACCAGGGCGGTGGTGGCGGACAGCCCGCCGAGCACCCAGCGACGCGAGACGGAGCGCTCGGAGAGCGTGTTCTGTGGGGTCATGCCGAGGAGGATGGAAGCGGAATCTCGTGCCCAGGCCTCCTCCACCTGTGCGACCTGTGTGTGGCTCGTGCCACTTTCGTGAGCCCCGCCACAGAGGCCTGTCAGACCCCCAGCACGCGCCCCACGACCGCGGCGGTCACCGAGTGGTAGCCGGGTCGGGCCTCGGTGAAGATCTCCCGCGCGCGGGCCAGGCCGGCGTCGGAGCCGGCCAGCGCGGTGTAGACGCGCCGCACGTAGAGCGCACGCCCGTGCCGGGTGAGGAACGAGTGCAGCGCCTCGTCCACCTGCGGGGCGGAGAACACCAGGCCGGACTGCGAGGCCAGCTCGAGCCACGCGGTGGCGATCTCGATGTTGCCACTGGCCGAGAGCCCGAAGGCGGCGTCGACGGCGAGCAGCACCTCGTGGGGAGTGTCGACGGGGATCTCGCGCACCAGGTGCACCCACTGGTGGCTGACCCATCCGTCGGTCTCCAGGTCGGACGCGGCGGCGCCGGCGAGCAGCCGCGCGACCTGGGCGTCCACGACCGCGAAGGCGTCGGAGGCGAACGCGGGAGCGTTCGCGGGCGCACCCGGGCCGTGCACCCACGCCTCGAGCTGGACGTCCTCGTCGCTCAGGCCGGCGGGTGCGAGGAGCTCGGCGCGCAGGTGCTCGAGGAAGGTGGGGGTGTCCATCGAGGTGAACGCGAAGCGGTCGAAGTAGTCGCGCAGGAACGCGTCGAACCGCTCGCGGCCCACCGTCTCCTCCAGCAGCCGCAGGAACAGCGAGCCCTTCTCGTAGGGGACCTTGGCGGGGCCGTCGTCGGGGTCGCGGCCGGCCATGTCGAGCTCGAGCCAGGTGTCGCGCGGCTGCTCGTCGCGCACGGCGCGGTCGAGGTCGTTGCGGCCCAGGCGCCACAGCATCGAGGTGTAGTCGGCGCCGAACACCTCCTCGTCGATGCGGCGCTCGAAGTAGGTGGTGAACCCCTCGTTGAGCCAGATGTCGTTCCAGGTGGAGTTGGTGACGAGGTTGCCCGACCAGGAGTGCGCCAGCTCGTGCGCGATCAGGCTGACCAGCGACCGGTCGCCGGCCAGCACGGTCGGCGTCGCGAAGGTCAGGCGCGGGTTCTCCATGCCGCCGTACGGGAAGCTCGGCGGCAGCACCAGGATGTCGTAGCGGCCCCACCGGTAGGGGCCGTAGAGCCGCTCGGCGGCGTCGATCATGGTCTCGGTGTCGGCGAACTCCCAGGCGGTCGCCTCCACGACACTCGGCTCGGCGTAGACGCCGGCGCGCTCGCCGATCGGCCGGAACTCGATGTCGCCCACCGCGAGCGCGATCAGGTACGACGGGATCGGCTCGGGCATCGCGAAGCGGTACGTGCCGTCGTCCGTGGTGCTCGTGGGGTTCTCCGCGCTCATCAGCGCCAGCAGGCCCGCCGGCGCGTGGACGACGGCCTCGTAGGTGGTCCGCACGGCCGGGCTGTCCTGGCACGGGATCCACGACCGGGCCAGGATCGGCTGGTTCTGGGAGAAGAGGAACGGCTTGCCCGAGGCCGTCTGCTCCGGCGAGAGCCACTGGAGCGCCTGGGCCTCCGGGCTCGTCGCGTAGCTGACCACGACGCGGTCGGCCGCGCCGACCTCGACCGTGAGCGGGCTGCCCAGCACCGGGTCCGGCTCGCCCAGGCTGAACGCCAGCGCCGCCCCGTCCCCGTCGGTGACGGAGGTGACCTCGAGGCGCCAGGTGTCGAGCACCAGCGTCGTGGCCGCGGCGTCGCGGTGCGCGAGGTCGAGCGCGGCGCTGCCGGTGAGGCGCTGGGCGTCGAGGTCGACGGTCAGGTCGAGCGCGAGGTGCGTGACCACGACCTCGTCGGGTCGGCCGTAGGAGTGCGGGTCGGGGTGCGTCTGGGGAGCCACCCCGTCAACCTATCCGTGGGTGCTGGGGCGTCCACACTAGGCTGACGACGGCACCGTCCGCCGCACGTCCGCCGCACCGAAGGAGCACCGATGCCCAACGTCTCGGAGGAGTGGTTCCGCCGCACCGTCGAGGAGAGCTGGCGGGCGCAGCAGGAGGAGATCGGCAGCTTCAACCTGGCGATCTTCGGCAAGACCGGCGTCGGCAAGAGCACGCTGGTCAACGCGATCTTCGGCGAGACGATCGCGGAGACGGGGATCGGCGAGCCGGTCACCCGTGGCCACCACCTCTACAAGCACGCGTCGGGCTCGCTGGGCGTCTTCGACACCGAGGGCCTGGAGATCGGCAAGGACGACGAGACGATCCTGGACGAGCTCGCGGGCCTGGTCACCGACCTGAAGAAGCGGCCGGTGCACGAGCAGATCCACGTCGCCTGGTACTGCGTCGGGGCGCGCAGCGGCCGGTTCGAGGCGGTGGAGGAGCACTTCGTGCGGCGCCTGCGCGAGCTCGGCCTGCCGGTGCTCGTGGTGCTGACGCAGGTGCCCTCGCGCGACGGCGTGCCGCACGGGCGGGCCGTGGAGCTCGCCGAGCACATCGCCTCGCTGGGGCTGCCGATCGCGGCGCCTCGTCCGTTCCTCACCATGGCGGAGCCGGACTCCTTCGACGGCCCCGCGCACGGGCTGGAGGCCCTGCTCGATGCCACCTTTCGCGTGGCTCCCGCGGCGGTCCACGAAGCCCTGATCCAGGCCCAGCGCATCGACCTGGCGCGCAAGCGCAAGAGCTGTCAGGCGCCCATCGCCGCCGCGGTGTCCGCTGCGGCCGCGGCCGGTGCCAGCCCGATCCCGTTCTCGGACGCGGCGCTGCTGATCCCGATCCAGCTCGGGATGCTCTCCAAGATCGCGCTGACCTACAACATCCCGTTCCAGCGGGCCACCGGCATGGCGTTCGCGATGACCGCAGCCGGCACGGGTGCCGGCCGCTCGGTCGTCACCAATCTGGTCAAGCTCGTGCCGGGCGGCGGCACCGTGGTGGGCGGCACGATCAGCGCCGGCGTCGCCTCGACCATCACCTACGCCATGGGGCACGCCTGGGTCGAGATCTGCGACCGGATCGCCCGGGGCGACCTCAGCCCCGCGATCCTGCTGGACTCCAGCGCCCTGCGGAACCTGTTCACCACCGAGTTCAAGACCCAGGCGCGCAAGCGGATCACCGGCAAGGGCTGAGCACCGCCGCGAGAGCCTGGTCATGGGCCAGGAGCTCGGACGCGTCGCGCCCGCTGTCCCCGGGCAGCCGTCGCTACGCTCCTGACGGACCACTACTCGGGAGGTGCCGTGGCCGTCGTCAGGACCGTGCTGTTCTACCCCTACTCCGGCTGGCGCGACCGACCGTGGCACGAGTCGCCGGCCGTCGACCTGCTCGCCCGGAGCGGGAGGCGCGTCAGCGAGGTCTACAGCCGGGAGGTCACTGCCCTCGGGCTGCAAGGACCCTCCTCCGAGGCCCGCGTCTTCCTGTCCCCGGCTGCCGCGGACTCCGACGAGGGCGTCGTGCAGGTCACCGTCCACCAGGACTTCGGCGGAACCTTCGAGGCCGTGCACGCGGAGATCCCACCGGGCGTGGCCGACCTCCACGACGCGCAGCGCGCGGCCCTCGCGTTCCGCATCCTGCGCGCAGCCGTCGAGACATTGGCGCCCGAGCGCGGCTGGTCGGCCGAGGCCCTGGGCCGGGCCGCCACGGCAGCGCAGGAGGCCGCACCGGCATGGGTCTTCGCCTGGCAGAGCCCTTGGAAGTCCGCCCCGAGCCGACGCTGGGAGGCACGCGGCGCGTTCCACCTCGTCGACCCCGATGCCTTCGGCCAGGCCTGGATCGAGGCGCGACCTCGTGGGGAGGAGGACGCGGACCCGGTCCGCTCCGACGTCGCCCCCTCGTTCGTCAGCCACGAAGGCTTCAAGCGCAGCGCCCGCACGCTGAGCTGGGACGGGCCCGTCGCCACCATGACGTCGTTCGGCCACATGGGGCTGACGGAGCCGACCGAGGTGCGGCTCGACCCGACGAGCCCCGGGCCGAGGGCCGCTGCGCCCAACCCGGTCACGGTGGACGAGTCGGCGGTGCCTCCGGTCGTCGTCACCGTGAAGGGCAGCGTGCCCGAGGAGCCGACCATCCGCTTCACCGGCGGCGGGCCGATGAACGGTGTCGCCGGCGCCTACAGCACTCCCCTCTTCGCCTACCTCAACAGCCTCGAGGAGCAGGGCCGCAACTGGTGGGCGGGCGCCGACCGCCTGCTCCTCCAGATCGACGTGTACTTCACCGACGAGCGACCCGGCATCAGCGTCCGACGGCTCGCGCACATGATGACCGCGACCGTACGCCGAGCAGCACCCACCACCCGCGGCGTTGACGGGGAGGCGCTGGCCCGCGCGGACGTCGAGGCCCTCGTCGCCAAGGTCGCCGACCGGATGGGCCTGCCTCCGCTCTCGCTGGACCTGCCCGATGTCCAGGAGTCGCAGCGGCCTGACGGCTGGTAGTAGCCACTCGACGAGACTCCGGTCACAGCCTGCCGGTGACGCGCGCGTTGCGCCGGTCTCAGCCGACGCACGCTCGAGGAGCGCCGGCGCCAGAACAGCGTTGACCTGCGAGGACAACGGCAGCGCGCCAGATCCCACCCGCATTGCGCGGCTGCCGCGACCGGCCTCGGTCCACCGCGGTCGAGGACGCGAGACGCAGCCTCGCGGCCGCGTCCTGGCCCGGACTAGGTTCGCCCGGCAACCCCCTGAGAAGAACTGAACGAGAGAAGGCTCCCCCGTGCAGGTCCCGCAGATCATGCTCCCCGGCGACGTCGCCATGCCCCAGCTCGGCTACGGCGTCTGGCAGATCGCCGACGACGAGGCCGAGACCGCGGTGGCGACCGCGATCGAGACCGGGTACCGCCACATCGACACCGCCTCGGCCTACGGCAACGAGAAGGGCGTGGGCCTGGGCCTGAAGAAGTCCGGCCTGCCGCGCGAGGACCTGTTCGTCGTCACCAAGCTGTGGAACGACGCCCAGGGCTACGAGTCCACGCTCGCCGCGTTCGAGGAGAGCCGCACCAAGCTGGCGACCGAGTACGTCGACCTGTACCTGATCCACTGGCCGATCCCGTCCAAGGCCCTCTTCGTCGACACCTGGAAGGCCTGCGAGAAGCTGCTGGCCGACGGCGTCGTCCGGGCGATCGGCGTCTCGAACTTCCAGCCCGCGCACCTGGAGACCCTCGCCCAGGAGACCGGCACCGTGCCGGCCGTCAACCAGGTCGAGAGCCACCCGATGTTCCGCGACACCGAGATCGACGCCTACGGCGCCGAGCACGGCATCGTCACGGAGGCGTGGAGCCCGCTGGGCCAGGGCGGCGTGCTCACCGACCCGACCCTCACCGCGATCGCGGCCGAGCACGGCCGCTCGGTCGCCCAGGTCGTGCTGCGCTGGCACCTGGACTCCGGCCGCGTCGCCATCCCGAAGTCCGTCACGCCCTCGCGGATCGCCGAGAACATCGACCTCGACTTCGTGCTGACCAGCGAGCAGCTCGCCGCGATCGACGGGATGAACACCGGCGAGCGCATCGGCCCCGACCCGCTGTTCTTCGGCTCGGACGCCTGAGTCACCCCGCGCAGGTGCCGGCGCCCGCGAGGGCGAGTCCCACGAGGTCGCCGGCGCCGAACGCGGTCTGCCCGTCGTTCTCGGCGCTCATGAGCTGGTCCGGGTCGTCGACGTGGCCGAGGCCCAGCACGTGGCCCAGCTCGTGCATGACCACCGCCTGCTGCTGCGCGGTCTCCCCGCGCCGGCTGGCGGCGACGAACCAGTCCTGACGCAGGGCGACGGCACCGGAGACGTAGTGCGGCAGGGCTGCGCCGTCCATCGTCATCACAAGGCTGCCTCCAACTCCCACCGCGTCGGCCCTGTCGGAGTCGAGCCGCTTCTCGAAGGAGATGAGGACCGAGCCCTGCTCCTGACTCTGCGTGTCCCAGGTGCGCTCACTCGTGCCCGCGTAGGTGAGTCGCAAGCCCGAGGCGTCCTGCACCTCGGCGAGCGCCGGGAGCACGAAGCGCAGGTAGTCGGCCGGTCCACCCTCGGGGTTGACCTCCACCAGGAGCGGCTCGCACGGGTCGTAGGTGACCGGGTCGCCGGCATCCGTCTCCTGCAGGAACCGGTAGGACTGGGACGTCACCCCCGGCTCGACCACCGGGAGCAGCCGGTCGGAGCCGCCGAGCCCGAGGGACCGGGTCAGCGGCGCGGCGGGACCGGCGTCGAACGTCAGGCCCGCCACCGCGACGACGCCGACCACGACGATCGCGGCCACCACGGCGAGTCCCGTCCCCCACTGCCTGCGCGGCTTGCGCGTCGGCGGGCTCCACGGGCGGAAGCGGGTGTCGACCGGGGCGCTGACGCCCCGTCTGACTCCGGTCCAGCGGGTCCCGTCGTGGTGGCGCTCGCCGTCGCCGCTCGGGTCCGGGTACCACCCCCGAGAGAGGGGCATCTGTCACACTCCTTCGACTGCCACGCAACTCTTGACGTGACGGCCGGAGGCTACCTGTGCGCCGTCGCCCTGCGAGGCGGAACTCGATGATCGTGGAGTCCTGCACGTACCCGGTACGTCCAGGACTCCACGATCACCGGTGGCCGCGGAACCCCTACGATGGCCAGCGCCATGCCGCCGTCCGACCTCGAGCCCCTCGCGGGCAGCGCCGACACCGAGACCTCCGCCCAGGCCGCGCTCTCGCGCACCAGCGAGAAGAAGCTGCTCCTGGTCGTTGACGCGCCCTCGCTGCTGCACCGCAACCACCACGCGCGGGCGTACACGCAGATGGTGGACCGGGCCAGCCGCCCGGTGTGGGCGCTGCACGGCATGCTGCGCCAGATCATCGAGTCGATCGACACCTTCGCGCCCGACGCGGTCGTCTTCGGCCTCGACGACAGGACGGCGTCCGCGCGCCGCGACTTCTACCCCGACTACAAGGCGGGGCGGGCCGAGAAGGCCCCGGAGCTCGTCGACCAGCTCGAGCGGGCGAAGTCGCTGCTCGACGCGCTGGGTCTGGCGACCGTCGTGCCGGCAGGCCTGGAGGCCGACGACGTCAACGCCTCGGGCGCGGCGTGGGCCGGTCGGCACGGCTGGGAGTGCGTCATCATCACCTCCGACCGCGACGCCTTCGCCCACATCAGCGACCACACCAAGGTGCTGCGGCTGATCGACGGCGGCATCCACGCCTCTCCCCTGCTCTCCCCGCGGGCGCTGCGGTCGATGTACGGCGTGGACGCCTCGAACTATCTCGCCTTCGCCGCGCTGCGGGGCGACGCCAGCGACAACCTGCCCGGCGTCACGGGCATCGGTGAGAAGGCCGCAGCGGCGCTGCTCGAGGTCGCCGGCTCGATGGACGAGGTGTGGGCCGACGTCGAGCACGACGAGGGCCGCACGCTCGCCGCCGCGCTCGACTCCTGGTCCCTCGAGCAGGGTGGACGACGGCTGGGCGCCCGCCTGGTCAAGGTGCTGAGCGCCGAGGGGGCACGGGATCGCTACGACTTCAACGTGCGGATCATGACCGGCCGCGAGGACCTCGACCTCGGCCTCACTCCTGATGTGCCTGGCTCCCCCGGCCTGCTGCCGCTCGACATCGCCCGGGTCGGCCGCGTCGTCGGCTTCCTGGGCAACGACTCCACCACCGACCTGGCTCTGCGGGTGCTCACCGGCGACCCCGCGTCCCTCGTGCGCAGCCGCGGCTGACCTGGCCTCGATAGTCCCGGTGGTCAGGCGCCGAGCAGACCCAGCAGGTTGCCGCCCATCACGGCGGCCAGGTCGTCGGGGGCCAGCCCGGCCAGCGCGCCCGGCGAGGCAGCCGTGTCGAGGTCGGTGTGGTCGGCCACCGGGCTGAAGTCCGAGCCCCACACCAGGTGCCGCGGCCCGAACGCCTCCAGCAGGACGTCGACGAACGGCCGCGCCTGCGGGTGCGCGGTCGAGCCGGCGTCCAGGGCCGTGGAGGTCTGGTAGAAGCCGGACGCCTTCACGTACGCGTTCGCCTCCCCGCCCAGCGCCAGCAGACCGGCGAGCCGCGCCCGCGCCTGGTCGTGGGTCGGGACCGACGCGTACGAGCCGGGCTCGCCGAGGTGCGCACAAAGGAACGTGCAGCCGGGCCGGGCGCGGACGACGGCGGCCAGACCGGGGTGCGCCGGCGGCGCACCGTTGATCGACACGATCGCCGCGGCGTCCTCCAGGGCCTGCCAGATCTCGTCGGGCCAGGAGGCCAGCCAGGCGGCGTCCTGCTCGGTGCGGCAGAGCACCGAGACGCCGCGGTGGCCCTCGTCGAGCAGCCGGCGCGCCTCGTCCGCCGTGGGGGTGCCGACCACGTGGGCGAGGGTGGTCATCCACGGACGGTCGAGCGCGAGGCCGCGGAGGTAGCCGTTGTTGGCCGGGTCGATGCCCTCCTCGACGTAGCCGACGACCAGGGCCGCCTCGACGCCGTGCTCGGCCCGGAACGCCTCGTACCGTGCGAGGTCGCTGCCGCCGGCCGAGCCCTGCTCGGGGTGGTACCCGCGTTGGAACAGGTGCATGTGGGCATCGGCCCGGCGCACCCCGGCCGGGAAGGACATCAGCTGGTCCGGGGCTTGAGCGGGCGCGGGGTGCCGGAGGAGGCGGTGGTGCCGCCGTCGACGGGCAGGATCACGCCGGTGACGTAGGCGGCGTCCGGGCTGGCCAGCCACAGGGCGGCCTTGGCAATGTCCTCGGGGACGGCAGGACGGTCCAGCGCGATGCGGTCGTGCAGCTTGGCGGAGAACTCGGGGTCGTCGAGCCGCTCCTGGGTCTGGGCCGTGGCGGTGAAGGCCGGGGCGATCGCGTTGACGCGGATGCCGTCGTGGCCGTGGTCGAGCGCCATCGCCTGGACGAACGCGTTCACCGCGCCCTTGGTCGCGTTGTAGCCGACCTGGTTCCAGTCGCCACCGACGCCGGCGACCGACGAGATCGCCAGGAACGTGCCCTTGCTCTCCCGCAGGGCGGCCACGCTGTGCCGGGCCAGCCGCACCATGCCGTCGACGTTCAGCTCGCGCATCGCGGCCCAGACCTGCTCGGTCATGGTCTCCACGGTGCCGGGGCTGGAGACGCCCGCGTTGGCCACGACGACGTCGAGCGTGCCCCAGCGCTCGAGCACGTCGGCGACGGCGGCCTGGATGTCGGCCTCGCCGGCCATGTCACCGGTCAGCACGCCGACCCGCTCGGCCGGGAACCCGGCGACGGTCTCCTCCAGCGGCTCGGCGCGACGACCGGTGACCAGCACGGAGGCGCCCTGCTCCAGGAACGCCCGGGCGATGGCTCGGCCGATGCCGGAGCCCCCGCCCGTCACCAGCACCGTCGTGCCCTCGTAGGGGTAGCTCGCCCAGGCGGTCATGTGCGGTTCCTCCGTGCTCGGCGCGGGCTCGCGGCCCATGCGGTTCGGGTGCCGCAGGCATGTCGCCTGCGTCACACGCAGCCTAGCGCTAGCACGTGCTATTCGGTCCAGCGGGGCCGCTCACGCCTCCTCCGTGGTCCGCGAGTCCGTGAGTGTCAGCGCACCGGCGGCCGCGACCAGCCCGACCACGACGGCGAGGACGCCGTACACGACCCGCTCCCCCGCGAAGTAGGACGCGACCAGGTCGCTGCTCCAGACCCCGCTGGGCAGCACGGTGGTGACCAGGACGGCGATCGCGGTGCCGACCACCGCGGTGCCGATGCTGGTGCCGACCTCCTGGGCAGTGTCGTTGAGCGCAGCGCCGACGGACGTGCGGTTCTCCGGCACGGCGTCGATGAGCGCGACGGCCCCGACCGCCATGAGGGTGCGCAGACCGATGGTCATCACGACCATCGAGCAGGCGATGGGCAGGTAGCCGTGCTCGACCCCCCAGGCCATGCCGGCCAGCCCGAGGAACAGCGAGGCCGCACCCACCAGGGACGCCCGACGGTGCCCGACCTTCGCGACGAGCGCGTCGGTGGCCGGCGAGACCAGCAGCATCGTGAGGATCATCGGCAGGTTGGCGAGGCCGGCGCGCACGGGGCTCCAGCCGTAGGCGTACTGGAAGTGTAGGATCAGGCCGAACATCACCGCGGCCACGGCCAGCGACGCGGCCACCTGGGCGAGCAGGGCGCCGCGCACGGTGCCACCGCGCAGCATCGCCAGGTCCAGCATCGGGGACGAGGCACGCCGCTCGCGCTGCCAGAAGCCGAGGCCCGCCAGCAGCGCCGCCAGCGCCGAGCCGAGGGTCAGCGGCGAGAGCCAGCCGTGGTCGACGCCGCTGGTCAGCGTCCAGCAGGCCAGTCCGATCGTGGCGATGGAGAGCAGGGCTCCCGGCACGTCCAGGCGGTCGTCAGTGAGGTCGTCGGGGTGGTCGGCGGGCACGCCGAGGCGCACCCCCACGACGGCGAGCAGCGCGATCGGGGCGTTGACGAGCAGCAGCCACTCCCAGCCGACGTGGGCCAGCGCCGTGCCGCCGAGCAGCGGGCCCAGCACGAAGCCCGACATCCCGACCACGATCATCACCGTGATCGCCCGCATCCGCAGCGCGGAGTCGTCGAAGAGCCGGAAGACCAGCGAGTTGGTGATCGGCGCCATCGCGGCCGCGGCGACGCCGAGCGCCGCCCGCAGTGCGATGAGCTCCCCGGTGCTGCCCACCAGGGCGGCGAGGAGGCTGAGCCCGCCGAAGGCCGTGAGCCCGACGAGCAGGACCCGGCGTCGGCCGAACCGGTCGGCCACCGAGCCGGCGGTCAGCAAGAGACCGCCGAAGGTGAGCGAGTACGCGCCGGTGACCCACTGCAGGGCCGTCGTCCCCGAGCCGAGGTCGCGGCCGATGGTGGGCAGCGCGATCGAGAGCAGGGTGTTGTCGACCATCTCGACGAAGAAGGCGAGCGCGAGCGCCGCCAGCGGGATCGCGGCGGCGCGGAGGGAGGGGTAGGTGCGGGGGCCGCTGAGCGGCGGGGAGCTGGTGGTCGTCATGGCGGCCTCCTGGGGCTCGGGTGCGTGGTTCGCACCGGACGACACCGAGCCTGTGGCCACCCGCTCTCACGCTGCTCTCACCGCGCTCTCACCGCCACCCCTCACGCAGCCCGGCTCAGCCGCCGGGCTCCTGCGGAGGCTCCGCGGGTCGGGTCGGTGGCAGCGGCTCCGCGGTGGTGTCCATGTCGGTGACCAGGCGCAGCTCCGGGGCCGGCCGGGGCGCGTGGCGATCGGCCAGGCCGTCGTCCCACTGCTGCTCCTCGGCGACGAACCGGCCGAGCCGCTGCGCGAGCAGCGCTCGGTCGGTGGCGCTGAGCCGGTACGGCAGGGCGACCTCGTCGGCGTGCGCGGCCAGCAGACCCGGGTAGTCCGGACGGCCGACGTCGGCGTCGCGGAACGACCGCGCGAACGCGCCCCACCAGTCCGCCAGCCCGGCCACCGAGATCCGCAGCCGGGTCCAGCGGTGCGCGGTCCACGCGGGCCCGTCGACGGAGCCCGGCTCCGGGCCGGCGAAGGCGTCCACCAGCTTGCGCCCGGCCCCGCGGCCCCGCGCACCCAGCGCCTCGACGACCTCGGCGGGCATGTCCAGGTTGAGGCCGCCCTCGCTGTCGCTGTGGAAGATCGTGACGACGCGGTTGCGGTAGCCGGGCATCGTGAGCTGCTGGTTGTCGACCCACGTCCGGGCGGTGCCCACGATCGCCCCGAGGAAGCCCAGCAGCCCGCCGACGCCCGCGGGGTCGAGGTGGCGGCGCGGGCGGTAGCGACCTGCCCCGGCGTCCAGCGGCAGGTAGGAGTTCTGCCCCTCGTCCTCGGCGTCCTGCCGGTGCACGTCACCGAACGCCTCCAGGTTGATCGCGAAGGTCGGGCGCCGCGGCAGCGGCGAGTCGAAGAGGTGGACGGGCAGGTTGGCGCAGATGCCTCCGTCGGAGAACCACACCGGACGCGGCGCGGCACCGTCCGCTCCCCCGACCCGCGCGTGGTCGACCGCGTGCAGCGGCACCGCCTGGATGAGCCCCGGGAAGCTCAGCGACATCCGCGTCGCCACGACCACCGGCAGGTCGTCGGGCTCCGGCCACGCCACCAGCCCGTCCTGCCGAACGCCGCCGCCGACCCGCACCAGGTGCTCCACCACGTCGGCCGGGAACAGCAGCGCCATCTCGTCCGGGTCGCACCAGTGCTCCCGGTTGGGCCACGGCATCGTCACCGGGTAGCCGCGGGTGAGGTCGGTGGTCATCACTCGCAGGCGCACCCCCGCTGCGCGCAGGTCCCCGAACGTCAGCACCGGGTCGCCGGGGCCGCGCCCGGCCAGGTCCTGCAGCCGCTCGTGCAACCAGGGGGTCAGGGCCTCGCCGCCGCCCGGGCCGGGCATGCCGGAGACGAGGCCGAACCGCTCGATGCGCCGCACGTCGGCCAGGAGCCCGCTCCCCACCGCCACGGCCGCCAGCCCCACCAGCAGCAGGAGCGCCGCCACCGGCACCAGGACGAGGCCCAGCACCCCACCCGCGAGCACGCCGGCCACCACCAGGCCGAGGGGCAGGACGGCCGCCAGCAGCAGCCGCAGCGCGTAGCCGCGTCCGACCGCCGCCGCAGTGGCCACCCACCGTGCCGCACCGGTGCGACCCAGCCCCGCGGTCAGCACGCCGAAGAGCCGCCGCTGCTCGGGCACCGGGCGGAACAGCCGGAACAGCAGGGACCGACCACCCGCTCCACGGGCGGTGAGCCGGCCGGCGAGGGCGTCCAGCTTCTCGAAGCCGCCCGAGGCCCGGCCGAGCTCGGCCGCCGCGGTCGCAGCCGCCGCGATGGCCCCGGCCGACGACCCGCCCACCGACCGGAAGCGGTAGACCCGCGCGAGCGTGCACGCGACGCCGGGGTAGATGACGCCGCTGGTCACCCCGCCCTTCATCACCAGGTCGCACTCGAGCCGCGGATCGCCGTAGGCATCCGACTCGGGGGTCTCGGCGTCGGTCTCGGTGTCGGTCTCGGTGTCCTGCGGGGCCACGGCGCCCTCCCTGGGTCTCGAGGTCTGGCTCACGGGGTCTGGATCACGGCGGTGCTCCTGTCTACCCCCGTGGGCATCCGCGCGACACCCCTCGCGGACGGGACCGATGGTTCAGAGTTAAATCTCCTCCCCCGGAGGCCGGAGGTCCCGCGAGTCCGAGACGTTGGTCCCGACCTGCTCCTAGGGTTCTGTGCCATGGACCTGGGGGGGACCTTCTTCGTGCCCGCGAGCGCACTCGCGCACGTCGTGCTGATCGCGGCCGGCGTCGGCTTCACCGGCATGGTGGCCACGACCCTGACCCGCGCGCTCGCCGCCCACGGCCGCACCACGCTCGGCCTCGTCGCCGGCAGCGTCACCCTCGGGCTCGCCGGCGTCCTGGCCGTCCAGGCCGGCGCCCTCGGCTGGGTCGGCACCCTGTCCTGATCCGACCTCCCCTCAGGGACGTCGGCACACCTCCTCGGGCAGACATCCCGGCACCACGGGTCGGCCCTGACGGACCGATCCGTCACCGATCGTCCAGGCAACAGTGACGATCCATCACCACTCACGCGACCCAGGTCACGAATCCGAGCCCGAATGTCACGGCTGCGTTAATTGCTGGTTCCAGGCGACATTCCTGAGTGACTTTTCGGCACAAGCCTTCCTACAGTCGAAGCACCACGTCACCAGATCGGCGCAGTGAGTCACCGAAGATCACTGCTAACCGAGGATCTGCACAGATCCGGTGACGGGTGATCACTCAGGAGGAACCACCATGCCGATGGCAGCCACCGAGGCCGCCTCGTACGGCCGCCCCGCCATCACGCCCGAGCTGGCCGCGACCCTCGTCGCCCAGCGCTACGGGCTCACCGGGGCCGTCACCGAGCTGGGCAGCCAGCAGGACCGCAACTTCCTCCTCCGTCCCGACACCGGCCCCTCGGGCGCCTCGGTCGGCGCCCTGGTCTTCAAGGTCTTCCACCCCGCCACCGACGCCGCCGTCGTCCACGACCAGGTGGCGGCGATGACCGCGCTCGCCTCGGCCGGCATCGAGGCCCCCGCCCCCGTGGCCGCCGCGGACGGCACGCTCGTGCAACGGGTCGCCCTGGACGGCGCGGACCACTTCGCGGTGGCCCTGCGCTTCGTCGAGGGCGAGCAGCTGGTCGACGAGCGGCACCTGCCGACCCACCTCGTCACCGGCCTGGCCTCGCTGGTCGCCCGGGTGAGCCGGGCCCTCGCCGACGTGCCGGCCACCGCCGACCGGGAGACCCAGTGGGACCTGCGGCACGCGGCCACCGTCGTCAGCGAGTTCGCCCCCGCCGTCCCCGAGGACCGCCGCGGGCGGCTCCTCGCCGTCACCGAGCGGGCCTGGGCACGGGTGCAGCAGGTGGCCGACGACCTGCCCGTGCAGCTGATCCACGGCGACATCACCGACGACAACGTGGTGGCCCGCACCGTGGACGCCCGCCCCCGGGTCGTCGGGGTCATCGACTTCGGCGACGTCGTCGGCTCGTGGCGGATCGGCGAGGTGGCGGTGACCCTCGCCTCGATGCTCCACCACGACCTCGACGACCACGGGGTGCTGCGCGCGATGACCGCCACGCTCGAGCAGGGCCTGGCCGCGGACGACGGCCTGCCGCTCACCCCGGCCGAGCGCTCGGCCCTCTGGCCGCTCGTGCAGCTGCGCTGCGCCGTGCTCGTGGCCTCCGGCTGGCAGCAGCTGGCCGTGGACCCGCACAACACCTACGCCACCACGCGGATGGCGCACGAGTGGCGCTCGTTCGAGACCGCGGCCGGGCTCGACGCCGACGCGATGGCGGCGCTGCTGCTCCCCCGCGAGGACGCGGACGCGAGCACCACCGAGGCCCCGGCCGCGCTGCTGGCGCTGCGCGGCGTCGACGGCGGCTCCCCCACGCCGCTCTCGTTCGCCCCCGACGGCGACGACGCCCCGTCCCGGCTGCTCCTGCGCCCCGACACCGAGGCGCTCGTCCTGCACCACGCCCTCGCCCGGCACCCCCTGGTCGTGGTGCCGCAGCGCGAGCCGCGGGTCACCTCGGCCCGGCCGGGCGTGCGCCCCGACCGCCAGCACACCTACCCGCTGGCCGCCGAGTCGGTCTCGCGCGGCGGCCACGAGCTGGTCACGCTGTCCGACGCCATCGTGCTGAGCGCCGGGCCCGGCACCCTGCACGTGCGGATCGGTGCCCACCGGCTCGAGGTCGCCGACGTGCAGCCCTCGCCCGCCTACGTGCCGGGTGCGCTCCTGACCGCGGGCGAGTCGCTGGGCCGCGCCACTCCCCTCGACCAGGTCAGCACCCACGCCGACGGCAGCACCACGACCCTCGAGCACGCCCGGCACCACCTGCGGCTGCGGCTGCTGCCGGCGTCCGCCGCGATCGACCTGCCCTGGGACTGCCCGGCCGACCTGGCCCCCGGGTACGGCGCGCTCGTCGCCGGCACGGACGCCGCCCTCGGCCTGGCCACCAGCGGCACCGACCACGCGGTCGACGCCGCGAGCGAGCAGGCCCGGCGCAACGCGTTCCTGCCCGACAACACCGAGCGCTACTACGCCCGCCCGCCGGTCTTCGTCCGCGGCTGGCGCAGCCACCTGCTCGACGCCGACGGCCGCGCCCACCTCGACATGGTCAACAACGTGGCCGCCATCGGGCACTCGCACCCGCGACTCCAGGCCGCCGTGACCCGCGCGCTGGGCAGGCTCAACACCAACAGCCGGTTCCTCTACCGCGACCTGGCGGACCTCTCCGAACGCATCCTCGAGACCACCCGCGGCGCCGACGGCACCTCCCCCTACGACTCGGTCGTGCTGGTCAACAGCGGCACCGAGGCGGTCGACCTCGCCCTGCGCATGGCCACCATCGCCACCGGCCGGCGCCAGGTCGTCACCCACGCCGAGGGCTACCACGGCTGGTCCACGGCCGCCGACGCGATCACCACCTCGGCCTACGACAACCCGCACGCGCTGGACTCGCGCCCCTCCTGGGTGACGGTGACGGACGTGCCCAACGCCTTCCGCGGCACCCACCGCGGCGAGGGCGCGGGCGCCGCCTACGCCGCCGACCTGAACGGCGTGCTCGACGGCCTCGTGGACGCCGGCACGGCACCCGCCGCGGTGATCATGGAGTCGATCCTCGGCAACTCCGGCGGCGTCGTGCCCGCCGCCGGCTACTCGGTGGCGATGCAGGAGGCCGCCCACCGGGTCGGTGCGCTGACCATCGCCGACGAGGTCCAGGTCGGCTACGCCCGCACCGGCGAGAGCTTCTGGGCCTTCCAGGCCGAGGGCGTCACCCCCGACGTCGTGGTCTGCGCCAAGGCCATGGGCAACGGCGTGCCCCTCGGCGCCGTGATCACCCGCAAGGAGATCAGCGACCAGCTCGGCCGCGAGGGCACCTTCTTCTCCACCACGGGCGGCTCCCCGGTCGCCTGCGCCGCCGGCCTGGCTGTGCTCGACGTCCTCGCCGACGAGGCCCTCCAGGCCAACGCCAAGGCCGTCGGCGACCACCTCGCCGGCCGCGTGGCCGAGCTGGCCGAGCGGCACGAGTCGATCGCCGCCGTCCACGGCCGCGGCCTCTACCGCGGCATCGAGCTCGTCACCGACCGCGACTCCCTCACCCCCGACGCCGCGCTCACCGCCGCGGTCTGCGAGGCCCTGCTGGCCCGCGGCGTCATCGACCAGGCCACCTCCGAGCGCCAGAACGTGCTCAAGGTGAAGCCGCCCCTCACCCTGACCGTCGAGGAGGCCGACTCCTACGTCGACGCCCTCGACGAGGTCCTCTCCAGGAAGTGGTTCTGAGCATGCCCACCCCCACCGCCGGACACGCGCTGCGCTGCAACGGCGACGTCTCCTTCTGGTACCGCGACGCCGGGCTCGGGCCCGTCCACCCGCCGCTGACCTCCTCCACCACCGCCGACGTCGTCGTGGTCGGCGGCGGGTACACCGGCCTGTGGACCGCCTACTACCTCGCCCAGGCGAAGCCCGAGTGGCGCATCGTCGTGCTCGAGGCCGAGACCGTCGGGTACGGCGCCTCCGGCCGCAACGGCGGCTGGCTGTCCTACGGCATGCCGGGCCTGAACCGGATGTACGCGGCCAGCCACGGCAAGCAGTCCGTCATCGACTTCCAGCGCCAGATCTTCGGGGCCATCGACGAGGTCGTGGCCGTCACCCGCGCCGAGGGCATCGAGGCCGACGTCGCCACGCAGGGCGAGATCGCCATCGCCACGACGCCGGCCCAGGCGGCGCGGCTGCGCGAGGAGCAGGAGTACTGCCTCGCGTGGGGCTTCGAGGACGAGGACCTGGAGCTGGTCAGCGGCGACGCCCTGACCGACCGCTTCGCGCACCTCGCCGGCGGCACCGTCGGCCTCTGGTCGCGCCGCGCCGCCCGCGTCCAGCCGGCCAAGCTCGTCTCCGGCCTGCGCGACGCCTGCCTGCGCCTCGGAGTGGTGGTGCACGAGCACACCCGCGTCACCGACATCGCCCCGCACCGGGTCACCACCGGCACCGGCGACACCGTGGACGCCCGCTGGGTCGTCCGCGGCACCGAGGCCTTCACCGCCGACCTGCCCGGCCAGCGCCGCACCTGGCTGCCCAAGCTCTCCAGCGTGCTGGCCACCGAGCCGCTCTCGCGCGCGCAGCTCGAGAGCGTCGGTTGGGCGGACAACGCGGTGCTCACCCGCGACGCGGCCCACTCCTTCTCCTACATCCAGAAGACCGCCGACGACCGGATCGTGCTCGGCGGGCCCGGCACCCCCTACTACTGGGGCTCGGGCCGCGACAGGCACGGCGAGACCCCGGTGGCCTCCGTCGAGGCGCTCACCGCCAGCTTCGACCGCCTGTTCCCTGCCCTGGCCGACGTCGCCTTCGACCACACCTGGACCGGCGTGCTGGGCATCCCCCGCGACTGGTCCGCCACGGTCGACGCCGACCCGGCCACCGGCCTCGCGGTCGCGGGCGGCTACGTGGGCGACGGCCTCTCCGCCAGCAACCTGGCCGGCCGGACCCTGCGCGACCTGATCCTGGGCGAGGACACCGCGATCACCCACCTGCCCTGGGTCGGCAAGAAGGTCCGCCCCTGGGAGCCCGAGCCCGCACGCTGGCTCGGCGTGCGCGGCATGTACCGCGTCTACAGCGCCGTCGACGCCCTCGAGCGCCGCAGCCAGAGCCCCGAGACCTCGCGCCTGGCCACCCTCGCCAACCGGATCTCCGGCCGTCACTGACCGGCAGCACTGACGCCAGATCGGATGAGCCTGTTGAACACCACCCCGTCCCCCGACGCCACCGCCGCCCCCGGCGGGCCGCTGCTCGTCGTCGACTCGCTGACGAAGTCGTTCGGCGACCACACCGTCCTGCGGGGCGTCGACCTGCACCTCGACAAGGGCGAGGTCGTCGCCCTCATCGGCCCCAGCGGCGGCGGCAAGTCCACGCTGCTGCGCTGCATCAACCAGCTCGAGCTGCCCACCAGCGGCCAGGTCACCCTCGACGGCACCCCGCTGGTCAGCACCCGGGGCGGCGCGGTCGTGGCCCCGTCCGCGAAGGCGCTGCTGAGGGTGCGGCGCCAGATCGGCATGGTCTTCCAGTCGTTCAACCTGTTCGCGAACATGACCGCCGAGCAGAACATCGTCTTCGCCCAGCGCGCCGCCCTCGGCACGGGCAAGGACGAGGCGCGCGAGCGTGCCCGCACCCTGCTGGAGCGCGTCGGGATGGGCCACAAGGCCGGCTCCCACCCCTCCCAGCTGTCCGGCGGCCAGCAGCAGCGCGTCGCGATCGCCCGCTCCCTGGCGCTCGACCCGCGCGTGATCCTCTTCGACGAGCCGACCTCGGCGATCGACCCCGAGATGCGCTCGGAGGTCCTCTCGGTCATGCGCGAGCTCGCCGAGGCCGGCATGACGATGCTCGTCTCCACCCACGAGATGGGTTTCGCCAAGCAGGTCTCGGACCGCACCGTGTTCCTCTGCGACGGCGGCATCCTCGAGGAGGGCCCCTCCCGCTCGCTGCTCGAGCAGCCCACCCACGACCGCACCCGGCAGTTCCTGCGGGCCATCGCGGAGGGCTGAGATGGACTTCTCCCTCCTCCCCGCCGCGCTCTGGCTGACCGCGCAGATCACGGTCCTCTCGGCGCTGATCGGCATGGCCGCCGGCGTCCTGGTCGTGCTCGCGCGCCGCAGCCGCGTCGCCCCGCTGCACTGGCTGGCCATCACCTGGACCGACGTCGTGCGCGGCGTCCCCCCGCTGGTGTGGCTGATGCTGGTCTTCCTCGGCGTCGGCGTCTTCACCCCGCTCGGGGCGGCCGTCATCGTGTTCGGCCTGGTCGCCTCCGCCTACTGCGCCGAGATCTACCGCTCCGGGCTGGAGGGCGTCGCGAAGGGTCAGTACGAGGCCCTCGACGCCCTGGGCATCCCGACCCGCACCGGCCGGCTGCGCGTCGTCGTGCCGCAGGCCGCGGTGATCTCCGCACCGGCGGTCGCCTCCTACGTGATCGGCATGGTCAAGGACACCTCGCTGGCCTCCGTGATCGGCGTCGCCGAGCTGACCTTCGTGGCGAACCGGGCCGCCAACCGCACCGGTGACGGGATCACCCCGTTCGTCACGGTCGGTGTCCTGTACCTGCTGCTCAGCCTCGTGCTGGCCCTCGTGGGCCGGGCCGCGGCGGCGAGGGCCGAGTCGGGGTGGGCCGCCTGATGAGCGACTTCCTCGCCGACGCCGTCTCCTGGCTGCCCGACCTGCTCCGCGGCCTGGGCCACAGCCTCTGGCTCACGTTCGTCTCGCTGCTGCTCGGCCTGCCGCTGGGCCTCGTCCTCGGCTACGTCACCGAGCGCACCACCTCGCGACCGCTGCGGTGGCTCCTGGTGGCCGTGATCGAGCTCGCCCGGGGCCTGCCCGCCCTGGTCGTCCTCTACCTCATCTACTACGGCCTGCCGAGCGTCGAGGTCGTGCTCAGCGCCTTCTGGTCGATCATCGCGGCGTTCACGTTCTCCAACGCCGGCTACGTCAGCGAGATCGTCCGTGGGGCCATCCGCGGCATCCCCGCCGGCCAGCTGGAGGCCTGCCAGGCCCTCGGCATCGGCCGCGCGCGGACCTTCGCCTCTGTGATCGCCCCGCAGGCGCTGAGGATCTCGACCCCGTCGCTGGTCGGCTACGCCGCCATCGTCTTCCAGAGCACCTCGCTGGCCGTCGCCGTCGCCGAGCCCGAGCTGCTCAACGCCGCCTACAACATCGGCTCGATCACCTTCCAGTACCTGCAGGTGTTCATCGTGGCCGGTGCGCTCTACGCCGTGGTCGTCATCGCCGCCTCCCGGTTCGCCGGCTGGCTGGCGACCCGCACCCAGTACTGAGCGGCCCGCCGCTCCCACCGACCGCCGTCGCCCCGCCCCCGACCGGGGCGGCGGCCCGCACCACCCGTCCCACCGCAGCACCCAGCACAGCACCCAGCACAGCCCGCACCGCAGGCGCAGCGTCGCGCCGCCGTCCTCTCGCCCGACCCCTCTCGCCCGACCCCTCTCGCCCGACCCTGAAGGATCGACATGACCCGCACGACCAGCACCAAGCGACGCGCCGCCCTGATCGCCGTCGCCCCGCTCCTCGCGCTCAGCATCTCCGCCTGCGCCGACAGCTCGACCAACACCACCGGCGAGGTCGAGGCCGACTGCACCCCGGCCCACCCGGACCTGACCACCGTCACCGAGGGCACGCTCACGGTCGCCGCCGACGTCTCCCTGCCCTACGTCGACGTGGACGACTCCACCGGCGAGCTCGGGGGCGTGGACGGCCTGGTGCTGAACCAGATCGCCGAGATGGAGTGCCTGACCATCACCAACGCGACGATCCACGGCTCCACCGCCATCGGCTCGGTGCAGCAGGGCCAGTCCGACCTGGCCGCCGGCGGCTGGTACTGGACCAAGGCCCACGGCAAGGTGCTCGGCCAGACCGACACCGTCTACTACGACTTCACCGCGGTCGCCTCGCAGGACGGCCAGTACTCCTCGCTCGACGACCTGGACGGCCTCACCGTCGGCGTCACCCAGGGCTCCCTCTACGTCGAGGAGCTCCAGGACGTCTTCGGCGCCGACAACGTCAAGCAGTACGAGACCCTCACCCAGGCGATGACCGACCTCACCAACGGCCGCATCGACGCCACCATCGCCGGCTCCGGCGAGACCGGCTACCAGCTCTCCCAGCTGGACGGCACCACGCTCTCGATGCAGCCCATCGAGGCCGACGACCGCCTCGAGGCGTCCCTGTCCTACGGCCAGGTCAACTTCCCCCACACCCTGGGCAACGACTCCCTCACCACGGCGCTGGACGAGGACATCGCGACGCTGCGCGAGGACGGCAGCGTGCAGGACGCGCTCGACACCTACGGCCTCACCGACGAGGCCAACTTCTCCGGCAACTGATCGGCACGCAGATCAGACCGACCACGACACGCCGGGCGGCGGGCGACCCCCGCCGCCCGGCGCGCCCCGAGGATGGAGGCGTGATGGACCTCGACGACGTCGACCGCAAGATCATCGGCGCGCTGGAGCGCGACGGCCGGACCGGCTACCGGGAGCTCGCCGACGTCGTCGGCCTGACCCCCGGCGGCGTCCGCAAGCGCGTGATGCGACTGATCGAGGAGGAGGTCCTCAAGGTCGTCGGCATCACCGACCCCCTCAAGATCGGCTTCGAGGCGATGGCGATGCTGGCGCTCACCGTCGAGGGCGACCCGTACGAGATCGCGGAGGCGCTCTCCGCGATCCCGCAGGTCGTCTACGTCGTCATCGGCGCCGGGCCGTTCGACGTGCTCGTGGAGGTGCTCGCCGAGGACACCCGTCACCTCTCCACCGTGATCAACCGCGAGGTCCGCGCCGTGCCCGGCGTCCGCAGCCTCACGACGTTCACCTACCACGACATCCACACCCACCGGTTCACGTGGGGCGAGCAGCAGGTCGACGGCGCACCCGTCGCCGCCGGCGAGCCCCACGAGGAGCCCGACCAGACGGACTGACGTTGACCGAGCACCGCCCCATCCCCTCCACCGCACCCGCCACAGGTGCCCCCGAGATCGCCGACCTACGGGTCGTCTACGCCGGGATCGGGGACGACCTCGCCCACGAGCGCGGCGTCCTGGAGGGCTGGGGCGTGGCCGGTCTCGAGCTCCTCGAGGCCGACCCCGGCGACGGGTCCGTCGACGCCCTCGTGGCCGCCTTCGCCGACGCCGACGCGATCGTGACCGAGGGCCTGGCCATCACCCGCGAGGTCCTCGAGCGTCTCCCGCGGCTGCGCGCCGTGGCCCTGCAGAGCATCGGCACCAACACCGTCGACCTCGCGGCCGCGGCCGAGCGCGGCGTCGCGGTCTCCCACGCCCCTGGCTTCTGCGTCGACGAGGTCGCCACGCACACCGTGGCGATGATCCTCGACCTGGCCCGCCACGTGACCCGGTTCGACCGCCGGGTCCGGGCCGGCGCGTGGGACCCCCTGGACGCCTCCCTGCCGATGCCGCGGCGGCTGCGCGGCCAACGGGTCGGGCTCGTCTTCTTCGGTGCGATCCCCCGGGCCGTCGCTCCGCTGCTGCACGCGTTCGGGCTCGAGGTCGCCGTGTGGGCGCCCACGTGGAGCGCCGAGGACCTGGCCGCTGCGGGCGTCACGCCGGTGGGCTCCCTCGACGAGCTGCTGGCGACGTCCGACGTCGTCTCGCTGCACTGCCCCCTGCTCCCCTCGACCCACCACCTCGTCGGCGAGCGCGAGCTGCGCCTGATGAGGCCGAGCGCCGCGCTGGTGAACACCGCGCGCGGTGAGGTCGTGGACGAGGCCGCGCTGGTCGCTGCCCTGCGCACCGGCACGATCGCCGCCGCCGCCATCGACGTGATCGAGGACGAGGACAGCGGCCGCACCGCGCTGGCCGAGCTGGACAACGTGGTGCTGACCCCGCACTCGGCCTTCCTGTCGGCCGAGTCGTTCGTGCAGGCGCGCGAGATGGCGCTGGCCTGCGTGGTCGACGTGCTCGTGCACGGGCGAAGCCCCCGGCACGAGGCGCCGCTCCCCCGCACCGTCTGAGGCACTGAGGCCGGTCTCGCCGGTCTCGAGGCTCCTCGCTGGCGCTCGTCGCACCTCGACCACCGAGGCCGGTGGTCGAGGTGCGAGGAGCCCCGGCGACGAGCCTCGAGGCCGCCGCACCCACCGCAGGCGCCCGTCTCAGACGGGCAGCAGCGAGAACGTCCAGGCTGCGAGCGGAGCCAGGCCGACGACGAGGCCGGCGTAGACGAGCATGCGGCGGTAGAAGTCGTCGCGGTGCTCGGCATCGACGTTGGCCAGCACCAGGGCGCCGTTCGTGGAGAACGGGCTGACGTCGACGACGGTGGCCGAGATCGAGAGCGCCGCCACGAACCCGACCGCACCCAGCTCGCCGGACTCCAGCATCGGCGCGGCGATCGCCAGCGCCACGCCGATCGTGCCGATCGAGGAGGCCAGCGCCGAGACGATGCCGGCGAGGTAGCACAGCAGCAGCGCGGCGACGAGCGGGACGCCGAGCGCGGCGATCCCGCCGCTGGCCCACTCGACGGTGCCGGCGGCCTCGAGCATCGCGATGTAGGTGAGCACGCCGCCCACGAGCACGACGGTGCTCCACGAGACGTTCGCCAGGCAGACGCGGGCGTCGTCGGGGCGCATGAGCGCGAGCACGGCCGCCGCGCTGAGGGACAGCACGCCGATGTCGAGCCCGAAGGCCGCCGTCCCGACCGCCATCACGGCCAGGCCGAGCAGGGTGACGCCCTGGTAGAGGTCGATCCCGGAGGTCTGCGCGGAGGTCTGCGCGGAGGCCTGACCTGGGGCCTCCGCCTCGGACGCGGGGGCGCCCGCGAGGTCCTCGGTGCGGCCGAGCAGGGAACGACCGCCCATGGTGAGGAACACGATCAGGGCGATGACGGTGTTGAACACGAAGCTGGCCAGGAACAGGCCGAGGCGGCTGCCGCCCAGGTCGTCGCCGGCGAGGAAGCTGTTGACGAAGAGCCCGTAGACGCTCAGCGGCGAGAACGCGCCGGCCATGCCGCCGTGCACGACCATCATGCCCATCATCAGCTGGTCGATCCGGTACCGCCGGGCGAAGGGCACCGCGAGCGGCGCGACGACGGCGATCGCGAAGATCGCGCCGACGGACATCAGCGCGCCGGTGAGGGCGAAGAAGATCCAGGGGGCCAGCGCCACCTGCCCCCGGACGAGGCGGAGCCCCGCGCGCAGCAGCAGGTCGATGGTGCCGTTGCGCTGGGCGAAGCCGAACAGGAACGTCAGTCCGGTCAGAGCCACGAACAGGTCGACCGGGAACCCGGCGAAGACCTCGTCGGTGCTCAGGCCCGCCGCGGCGCCGACGCCGAACGCCGCGACGAGGGCGAGGACGCCCAGGTTGACCGAGCGCGCGGTCGCGAGCACGAAGATCAGGGCGAGCACCAGGACGGTGACCAGCTCGAGGTTCACGGGGCTCCTTCAGGCCCGGCCCGGAGGCCGGTGGGTGTGCGGACGTGCACCCCCTTCCCTACATCAGTCGGACAGTGACGTCCGACCCCCGACCCGGGCGTGAGACCGCCTCGACGGCCACCGAAGGCTGTGCTGCGAGGCGCCGCGGCGGTCACGCCGTCGACAATCCGAGAAAAGGTCCGTACATTGTGGGAACAACCCCATGGGGGGTTACGTTCGGACCATCGACAGACCAGCCGCACGGCTGGCCCGCCCCCGTCCCACCACAGGAGGACCCGGTGCCCCTCACCGTCGAGATCATCGAGACCAGCGAGCTCGGAGACCGCAGCTACCTCGCCCACGACGGCGCCGTCGCCGTCGTGATCGACCCCCAGCGCGACACCGACCGGGTCACCGCCCGCGCCGCCGAGATCGGCGTCCGCGTCGTCGCGGTGGCCGAGACGCACATCCACAACGACTACGTCACCGGCGGCTACCACCTGGCGCAGGAGACCGGTGCCGACTACCTGGTCAACGCCGAGGACCCGGTCGCCTTCGAGCGCGTCGGCGTCAGCGACGGGGACGTCCGCACCTACGGCGACCTCGAGGTGACGGTCGTGTCCACGCCCGGCCACACCCACACCCACCTGGGCTTCGTGATCGCCACCCCGGGCACGGAGAACCCGGCGGCGTTCACCGGCGGCTCGCTGCTCTACGGCTCGGTGGGCCGCCCGGACCTGCTCGGCCCCGACTACACCGACACCCTCGCCCGCGCCCAGTACCGCACCGCGCACAAGCTGGCCGAGATGCTGCCCGACGAGGCCCCGCTCTACCCCACGCACGGCTTCGGCAGCTTCTGCTCGGCCGGCTCCGCGACCGGCGGCGACGGCTCGACGATCGGCACCGAGAAGGCGCGCAACGACGCCCTGACCACACCCGACGAGCAGAGCTTCGTCGACGGCCTCGTCGCGGCACTGGCGGCCTACCCCGCCTACTACGCCCACATGGCCCCGCGGAACCTCGAGGGCCCGGCCGAGCCGGACCTCAGCGCCCCCGAGAGCGTGGACGCCGCCGGCCTGCGCGCCGCCGTCGAGGCCGGCCACTGGGTCGTCGACCTGCGGGACCGGAAGCTCTACCCCGCCGCGCACGTGCCCGGGTCGATCTCGGTCGACATCTCCGGCGCCTTCTCCACCTACCTCGGCTGGATCCTCCCCTGGGGCACCCCGCTGACCCTGATCGCCGAGACGGCCGAGGACGTGGCCGCCGCCCAGCGCCAGCTCGTGCGCATCGGCATCGAGCGTCCGGCCGGTGCGGCCGTCGGCGCCATTGCCGACCTGACCGCGGGCGATGCCGCCTCCTACGAGACGGTCGACTTCGAGGCCCTGGCCACCCGGATCAAGGACGGCGAGGCCCCGCTCGTGCTCGACGTGCGGATGGACTCCGAGCACCTGGCCTCCGAGATCCCCGGCTCGGTGCACGTGCCGCTGCACGAGCTGCTCGACCGCCTCGACGACGTGCCCGCCGGCCAGGTCTGGGTCCACTGCCAGTCCGGCTTCCGCGCCTCGATCGCGGCCAGCCTGCTCGACCGCGCCGGCCGAGACGTCGTCCTGGTCGACGACGACTACGACCGCGCCGGCGAGCTCGGGCTCACCGCGTCAGCCTGATCCGTCACCAGCACTCCGTCGGCACCCCGCCGGCACCCGCGAAAGGTGCTCCACATGCGCAACATGGGTCTGCTCGACCGCCGCGTCCGCGGCTTCGTGATCGCTCCGCTCCTGCTCGTGACCGGCGTGCTCGTCGGTCCGGTGGGCGTCGCGTCGATCATTCTGTACGTCCTCGCGGCCGTGATGGCGGCGACGTCCGCCGTGGGCTTCTGCCCGCTCTACGCCCCGTTCCGCCTGAACACGGGCGCCGGCAAGCACTGACGCAGCAGCACCCTCAGCGAGGGTCGGGGACATCGGCGGACCACCGCGTCTCCCGCTCGGCCGGGCTCTGCTCCCACCAGGGCGTGCCGCGCTCCCCCAGCGCCACCTTGGCGGCCTGGACGCCGTCGCGCGCGGCTCGCTCCTCGTCCGTCCCGCGCGTCCGCCGGACCTCGCGGCGCCAGGCCATGAGGATCTTGGTCAGCTCGTCACGACGCGCCTCGGGGACGTCGGGGTCGGTCGCGCGCCAGCGACGCCCGTCGACCACGATCCAGCGCCCGTCGTCGGTCGGTTCCGCCGCTCTGCCTGCCACGGGAGCAGCCTGGCGCGCCAGGCCCTGGCGCACCCCGCCCGCGCGTTAGTTGAATCTTGTATCGTCGGGGCGTGACCACCCGCCAGCTTCGCCGCGCCGCCACCACGACCGCCGCCGCGGCCACCCTCGCCCTGCTCGCCGCGTGCGGCGAGGACGGCACCGGCGACCGGGCCGTCTCGGCCGACGGCACCCCGCCGACGTCCGCCCTGGCCGCCGGCACCCACCTGGGCGCGGTGGAGATCACCACCGCCGACGAGCCGGGGCTGCGGCGCTTCTACACGCGCGGGGTCGGCCTGGAGGTCCTCGAGCGCACGGACGAGGCGACGCTGCTCGGCAGCGACGGCACCGGGCTGCTGCGACTGGTGGTCGACGACGCCCCGGCCGACGACCCGTCGGAGGCCGGGCTCTACCACTCGGCCTTCCTCTACGACGAGGCCTCGGAGCTGGCGGCGGCGCTGCTGCGCTCCTCCCAGGTCGCCGGGGCGGCCTACCAGGGCTCGGCCGACCACACCGTCAGCCTGGCGTTCTACCTCGGCGACCCCGACGGCAACGGCGTGGAGCTGTACCTGGACCGCCCGGCCGAGGGCTGGGAGTGGACCGAGGAGGGGGTGACGATGGGCAGCGCACCGCTGGACCCGAACGCGTTCATCGGCGAGAACCTCGACGAGGCCGACCTCACCGCGACCCCCGACGGCGTGACGCTCGGTCACCTCCACCTGCGCGCCGGCGACCTCGAGGTGGCGCGCGCCTTCTACGAGGACGCGCTCGGGCTCGCCCTCACCGCCCGGACCGACGGCGCGATCTTCCTCTCGGCCGGTGGGTACCACCACCACCTCGGGGTGAACACCTGGACGGCCGCCGGCGCCGGGGACCGGCCCGACAGCCTCGGGCTGCGCGTCGTCCGCCTCGTGGTGCCGGACACCGGCGAGGTCGACGCCCTGGCGACGCGGCTGGAGGAGGCCGGCGTGGCCGCCGAGCGCGACGGCGACACCGTCACCACCACCGATCCCTGGGGGACGACGGTGGTGGTGACGGTGCAGGCCTGACCGACCCGGCGCGACAGGGGTCAGTCCAGCGCGCGGTCGTGCGCCAGCGACGTCTTCGCCGTCTCCTTGGCCGCGAGCACCGCGACCACGGTGATGACGGAGGCGGCGACCACGTAGAGGGCCACCGCGGTGGTGTTGTCCCCGTCGCCGGTGGTGAGCAGCTGCACCGCGATGATCGGCGCGAGGGCGCCGGCCACGATCGAGGCCAGCTGGTAGCCGACGGAGGCGCCGGTGTAGCGCACGGTGGTGCCGAACAGCTCGGAGAAGAACGCCGCCTGCGGCGAGTACATCAGCGAGTGGAAGAACAGGCCGACCGCCACGGCCAGCAGCACCTTGCCGGGCTCGCCGGAGGTCGCCAGGTGCAGGAACGGGAAGGCCCACACCGCGACGCCCACGGCCCCGATCAGGTAGAGCGGGCGCCGGCCGACGCGGTCGGAGAGGGCACCGACCGCGGGGATCAGGAAGAACTGCCCGGCAGCACCGATGAGGAGCATCTGGAGGATGAGGTCGGTGCCGACGTCCGCGAAGTCCTTGGCGTAGGTCAGGACCACGACGGTGAAGATGTAGTAGGAGATGTTCTCCGCCATCCGCATGCCCATGGCGACCAGGACCTCACGGGGGTACTGACGCAGCACCTGGACGATGGGCAGGGAGGGCGCCTTCTCGGTGCGCGCCTCCATCTCGGCCTTCGCGTCGCTGTAGACCTTCGACTCCTCCAGCTGCAGGCGCACCCACAGCCCGATGATGACCAGCACGGCCGAGAGCAGGAACGGGACGCGCCAGCCCCACGCCTCGAAGGTCTCGTCGCTCTGCACGGCCGCGAGGATGAACAGCACCGCCGTGGCCAGCAGGTTGCCCAGCGGCACGCCGGCCTGCGGCCACGAGGACCAGAACCCGCGACGCGCGGGGTCGCCGTGCTCGGCGGCCATCAGCACGGCACCGCCCCACTCGCCGCCGACGGCGAAGCCCTGGAGCAGCCGACAGGCGAGCAGCAGGATCGGCGCCCCCAGGCCGATCGAGGCGTAGGTCGGCAGCAGGCCGATCGCGAAGGTCGAGGCGCCCATCATCAGCAGGGCGACCACGAGCATCTTCTTGCGACCGACGCGGTCACCGAAGTGCCCGAACACCACGCCGCCCAGCGGCCGGGCGACGAAGCCCAGCGCGTAGGTGCCGAACGCGAGAAGGGTGCCGGTGACCGGGTCGGAGGAGGGGAAGAACAGGGTGCCGAAGACGAGGGCGGCCGCCGAGCCGTAGAGGAAGAAGTCGTACCACTCCACCGCGGTGCCGACGAGGGACGCGAACACCACCTTGACGATGGGGGTGCGGGAGCCGCCCTCGTCGCCTGGGGGTCGGGTGCCGGTCTGCGCCGTGGTCACGTCGCTGCTCATGGGGTTCCTCTCATCGCTCTGTCTCGACCGGCGCACGTGGCGTCGGTCACAGCCAGCCACGGTAGGAACGCCGTTGCCCCCGGGGCGAGGTGTGGCCGGCACACCGTTCGCACCGCTCGGTGTGCCGACGACACACCTCGCCGGGAGGGCGTCGGTCAGGTGCGCAGCCGCCGCACCCGCAGGGCGAGCTGCAGGTCCAGGGCGTGCTCCGGCTCGCGCCACCGCTCCCCCAGGAGCGCATCGACCCGGGCCAGCCGCTGGGCCACGGTGTTGGCGTGCACGTGCAGGCTGCGGGCTGCGGCGGGTGCCCGGCCGCCGGCCGCGAACCACGCCTCGAGGGTCGTGCGCAGGTCGCTGCCGCGGGCTTCGTCGTGGTCGAGGACGGGGCCCAGCACCCGGCTCACGAACGCGTCGAGCTCCTCGGGGCCGCTGCGCCCCAGCAGGAGCCGCACCACGCCGAGGCCCGCCGGGTCGACCACCGTCCCGGTGCGCCCCAGGGCCAGCTGGGCGCGCAGGCAGCCGTCCGCCTCGGCGACCGCCTCGGCGACCCCGGGCCCCACCGGGTCGGCCGGCCCCTCGACGACCCCCACGGTGACGCTGCCCTCCGGGTCGGTCAGGGCCGAGGCCAGCGCCTCGCGCAGCCGCTCCCCCACCCGCAGCGGTTCGAGCCCGGGCCCGGTGGCGAGCAGGACGAGGCGGCCGTGCTGCTCGCCGACCAGGCCGTGCAGGTCGCGGGCGACCCGGCCGGCGACCCGGGCCGTCGCGGCACGGTCGAGACCCTCGACGTCGGCCACCGCGACCACGCAGCCCTGGTCCAGCAGAACCCGGTGCCGTCGGGCCCGCTGACGGCGGCGGGCCCGGTCACCGTCGTGCTCCTCGGGCGCGGCAGCACCGGACCCACCGGTGGCGGGAGGGTCCAGGCCGGGGCCGGCGAGCACGTCGGCCAGCAGCGCCCAGCCCAGGCGTTCCTCGGCGGCCTCGGCCGCCCGGTCGCCGAGCAGCACGAGCGCCGCGGCCATCGCGCCGCGCTCGAGCGTGCGTGTGCCGGCCTCGGTGAGCTGCTCCGACACCTCCAGCACGAGGGTGGCCAGGTGGTCGGGGCCCGCCATCGCGGGCGCCACCACGACGGCCGGCGCGGGCACGACGACGGCACGGCCGGCCTGGCCGGCGCGGGCGACGAGGTCGGCCGAGGGCCAGTCCGCCGGGACGGGGCCGGACCCGGCGAGCAGTGCCCCGCCGTCGTCCAGGATGGTGAGGCGGCCGTCGAGCGCCTCGGCGAGCGTGGTGACCACGTCGGCCAGGTCGCCGCCGTGCAGCAGCACGCGCGTGAGCCGGTCGTGGGCGCGGGCCGCCTGCTCGACCCCGCGGGCGTGCTCGCGGAGACGGTGGTGGGCCTCGTCCAGCTCGACGAAGAGCCGCGCGTTCTCCAGCGCCACCGCCGCGTGCGCGGCGAAGGAGGTCAGCAGCGAGACCTCCTCGGGCGGGAAGCGTCGCACCGTGCGGTGGGTCGCGAGCAGCGTGCCGATGACGCGGCCGTCGACGAGCAGCGGGACGCCGAGGATGGCGCGGATCTGCTCCCCGCCGACCGCGTCGTCGATCTCGCGGCGGTGCACGAACCGCTCGTCGTGCTGGTAGTCGCTGGTGAAGTACGGCTGTCCCGTCTGCGCGACGAGGCCCAGCAACCCGGTGCCGAGCGGGAGCCGCAGCCGCCGGAACTCGGCGGTCAGCGCTCCGTCGGTGACCTTCATGTAGGAGGCTCCGCCGCCCTCGTCGGCCTCGTTGAGGGACAGGTACGTCATGTCGGCGTGCAGCAGCTGGCGGGCCCGTCGCACGATCGCGGCCAGGATGGTGTCGACGTCGCGGATGGCCGTGAGGTCGCCGGCCGTCTCGTACAGCGCCAGCAGCTCCGCCTCGCGCGCGCCACGACGGGCCATGAGGTCGCGCAGGGTGAGGGCGAGGTCGCGTCGGCGGCGGGTCTCGGGGTCGGGGTCGGTGCCCAGCAGCTCGTCGAAGCGGGACAGGGGCGCTCCGTCGACCAGCAGGTCGAGGAAGGTGGGGGCGGGCGTCACGAGCACCGGTGGAGCATGCCCGCCCGTGCCCTGCGTCACACCTGCGTCACACCCGGTTCACCCGGTTCACCCGGCTCATCCGGGTCATCCGGGTCATCCGGGCGGGGCCTCCGAGGAACCCGCGTCCAGGGCGACGACCCGGAACCCGACGTTGCCCGCACTGGAGTCCGGGGTGCTCGAGCTGCGGGCGTCGACGCGGTACCGGCGGCAGTAGCTGTCGTGGCAGAGGTAGGAGCCGCCCCGCAGCACCCGGGCCTCCCCCGTCGCCGGGCCGCGCGGGTCGCGCACGGCTGCCGCGGCCCGACGGCGGTAGGTGTCGTCGGCGAACCAGTCCGCGCACCACTCCCAGACGTTGCCCGTGACCTCGTGCAGCCCCAGCCCGTTGGCCGGGTAGGAGCCGACCGGGCAGGTGCCCACCCACCCGTCCGCTCCCGTGTCGTGCTGCGGGAAGGTGCCCTGGAAGACGTTCATCCGGTGCTCCCCCGCAGGTTCCCGCTCCTGCCCCCAGGGGAAGTGGTCGCCGTCGCGCCCGCCGCGGGCCGCGCGCTCCCACTCCGCCTCGGTCGGCAGCCGGGTCCCGCTCCAGGCGGCGAACGCCACGGCGTCGAGCCAGCTCACGTGGACGACGGGGTGGCGACCGCGGTCGCGCACGTGGCTGCCTGCGCCCTCGGGCTGCTGCCAGGAGGCTCCGGGGACCTCGCGCCACCAGGGTGCGGCGGCCACGCCCCGGGTGGGCGGGAAGTCGTCGGGCAGGAGGCCCGCGAACACGAACGAGGTGCCGATCTCCTCGGCGGTGGTCACGTGCCCGGTGGCGGCGACGAAGGCGGCGAACTGCTGGTTGGTGACCGTGTGCGCCGCGATGCGGTACGCACCGAGCACCACCTCGTGAGCCGGTGACTCGCCGTCCGCGGGGTAGCCGGGGTCGTCGGTGCCCATGCGGAACGGGCCCGCCCCGACCGGGCACCAGGCGCCCGCCGGGGCCGAGGACGGCGACGCGGGAGGAGCCTGCGGTGCCACCGGCGACGACGCACCGGGGACGGCGGTCCCACCGGCACCGCGCGCACCCGGGGAACAGCAGGACACTCCGCTCACCTCCGAGGGACGCCGGACGCGCCCTGCGGGCAACCTACCGGCCGGTGCCGCGACGTCAGCGGGACGGCTCGCTCGTGCCGGCCGCCAGCTCCTCGAGGAGGTCCTTGAGGGCCTCGTCGCCACCGGTGGCGTAGGCGTCCCACGCCGGGCCACGGGCCGCCAGCGGCGCCTGCTCTGCCCACCAGGCGTCCCGCACCTGCTCGACGACCACCAGCAGCGTCGTGTCCTCGGCCGGTGCCGCGAGACGACGACGCTGCTCGCGCAGCACGAGGCCGAGCACGGTCACCGCGCCCTCGTGGAACTTCGCCGCGGGCAACGGGTGGCCGGAGCGGGCCAGGTGGCACAGCGACTGCCCGCCCAACGCCTCGGTGAGAGCGTCCTGGGCGCACGCCCGGTGGGCACGCACCAGCGCCACGCACGCCGGCTCGTCCTGCTCCCGCTCGCTCGCGGCGTCCCGGCGCCCGTCGGTGACGGCCCCCGCCTCGGACGGGAGGCCGAGCGCGGCGCGGAGTCGGGAGAGAGGCATGGGCACACCGGAGGTCGCAGGAACGTGGGGTCCTCGGCACAACCGCGCCGGCGGCCCCGGATGTTCCCGGGTCCCGGGCCGCCAGGCTCAGAGGTTCTCCAGCTCCTCGCCGTGGACCAGGATCGCCCACACGACGACCACCTCGAGCGCGATGGTCACCATCGAGGCGTACGGGGTCGCCGGGAGCAGCACCAGCTGCGTGAGCAGGTTCAGCACCACCAGCGCCAGCGCGGCCAGCCGCGCCCAGAGCCGCCCGGCCAGCGTCATCACGCCGGTCGCCAGCAGGAGCACGCCGGTGACCAGGTGCACCCAGCCCCACGCGGTGACGTCCAGGACGAGGAGGGCCCGCGAGCCCGTCACGTACACGTCGTCGGTGGCGATCGCGGTGAGCCCGGTGAGCACGTTGAACAGGCCGGCCACGGCGATCATCACGGCGGCGAAGGCGATGGGGCCGACCCACAGGGTCGGGCGGGGCTTGCGGGGCACGGTTCCTCCTGGTGGCGGGGTGGGACGTGGCGAGCGGGTGGGTCAGGACGTGGTGGTCAGGTCGTGGCCGGCTGCAGCACCGAGTCGCCGGCGAGGAAGGTGACGTCGAGGTCGACGTCGGCCAGCCCCGCCTCGTCCAGCAGGGGGCGGAGCCCCGCGAGGTCGGGCCGGGCCTCCGGGCCGATCACGACGACGACGAGCGTGCCGTTGCGCAGCTCCACGTCGGTGAGCTCCCAGCCCTGGCCGTCGGCCCACGCACGCGCGACGGGCTCGGCGTCGGCCACGACCAGCTGCTCGCGCAGCACCGTGCGGCTGCCCACCGCCAGCGGCACGGAGACCACCAGCACGGAGGCGATCACGATGACCAGCGAGCGCCCGGCCAGTCGTCGGACGGGCACCCCGGCCTCCTGGGCCGCGTGCCGGAACCTGGCCACCAGCAGCACGAGGGTGCCGGTCGCGATGATCGCGGCGACGTTGGTGCCGAAGAGCAGCAGGGCACCCGCTGCCTGCCCGGGCTCGCCGGACTCCAGCGTGAGCCCCACGACGGCCAGCGGCGGCACCAGCGAGATCGCGATCGCCACGCCGGGCAGGCTGTCGGCGACGTCGGCCCTCGTCAGCGCGTACGCACCGACCACGCCGGTGGCCAGGGCCGCGACCAGGTCGATCAGCCGGGGGCTCACCCGGCCCGCGACCTGGCTGTTGGTGTCGGCGGTGACGGGCAGCTGCACGAGGGCGCCCAGGAGGTAGCCCACCAGCACCACGCTGGCCGCACCGGCCACCACGAGCAGCACGTTGAGCACGATCTGCCGGTGCCGCGCCAGCACCACGGCGCAGGCGGTGCCCAGGATCGGCCGCATCAGGGGCGCCACGATCATGGCGCCGATGACGGTCGCCACGGAGTCCGCGATGACGCCGGCGGCCGCGATCACCGCGGAGAGGACCAGCAGCACCCAGAAGGCGGAGAGGACGCGCCCGCGGTCGGGGCCCTCCAGGAAGAACGACCCGGTGATCCGGTGGACGTCGGCGTCGGTGAGCGGCGTGATCCCCGGGACCCGCACGGCTCAGGCCTGCTCGTCGCGACGGGCCGCCCCGGCGGCCGGGCCCGTCTCCTCGTCCGGGTCGACCAGGGCCTGCGCGGAGTCGGCGACGGCCGCCCCCGCCGAGGGCACGGACGCCGGCACGCCGATGAGACCGCCGAACCAGCGTGCCCCGGGGTCGACGTCGACGAACAGGCAGCGGACCAGCAGCGTGAGCGGCACGGCGAGCACGGCGCCCACCGGCCCGAGGATCCACGCCCACACGACGAGGGAGAGGAAGGTGATGCTGGCGGAGAGACCGACGGCGTCGCCGACGAGCTTGGGCTGGATGACCGACTGGATCACGACGTTGATCACCGAGTAGGCCACGATCACGCCCAGCATCAGCCCGGGGCCGCCCTCGAGCAGGCCGAGGATGGCCGGCGGCACCAGGCCGAGCACGAAGCCGATGTTCGGGATGTAGTTGGTGATGAAGGCCAGCAGGCCCCACAGCAGCGCGCCGGGGATGCCGAAGGCGTAGAGGACGCCGATGTCGATGACCGCGACCACCAGGCCGAAGATCGTGGAGACCACCAGGTAGGTGCGGGTCAGGCGGGCGAAGGAGTCCAGCGCCTCGACGAACTCGGGGCGGTCCCCGTGCAGCCGCTGGAGCTGCTCGCCGAACGAGCCCGCGTCCAGGCACACGAAGAGCACCAGCGTCACGACGAAGACCAGGTTCGTGGCCAGGGAGACGGTGCCCGAGAGCACCACGGTGACGATGTCGACCACGCGACCCAGGTCGAAGGAGGAGACGATCGCGCTGACCTGGAGGTTGTCGACGCCGAAGCGCCGCAGCAGGTCCGCGCCGTCCCCGACCAGCTCGGCGAACTGCGCCTGGTAGCCGGGCACCAGCTGGGCGAACTCGGCGGCCGCCAGGAGCATCGACCCGGCCAGCACCACGATGAGCACGTAGACCGCGAGGATCGAGAGCAGCGTGCCGAGCCACCGCGGGACGCCGATCTTGGCGAGCCCCGTCCGCACGGGGCTGGCGGCGATGGCCAGGACGACGGCGAGGAAGGCCGGGCCGGCGATCCCGCTGATGCTGCGGAC
Organism: Nocardioides bruguierae; assembly: GCF_023554635.1. Taxonomy (NCBI): domain Bacteria; kingdom Bacillati; phylum Actinomycetota; class Actinomycetes; order Propionibacteriales; family Nocardioidaceae; genus Nocardioides; species Nocardioides bruguierae. Next base: position 150,084 of record NZ_JAMJPH010000024.1, on the reverse strand, counting down.
GCCGGCGATGGTGATCACGGCGGCAGCCGCCCCCACGAGGATGAGGACCCCGCGGGGCAGGCCGCCCGCGCCCGTCCGCTGACTGGTCGCGGGTGCCGGTGAGCCGTCCATGGGTGCCTCCTGCGCGTCCGGCCGGGTCCGCCCCGGCTCGCGGCGAGCCTAGGGCCAGCGGTGCGTCGCGGGTGGGCGATCCCGTGCGCGTCGGGGCAACCTCACCCGGGCCGGACGGGCGCCTCACCCGTAGCGGGCGATCCCGCTCCCACGGCGGCCTCCCTAGCGTCGCCGCCATGAGCCACCCGCAGCACGGGGACAGCCCCGACATCATCATCGGCGAGGTCGTCGGCACCCGGACCTTCCCCCTGCCGTGGGGCCTGCTGGCCGCGCGCGGCGCCGTCGGCGTCGTCGCGGGTGTCCTGCTGCTGGCCTGGCCGCGCGCCTCGATCTCGGTCGTGCTGGTCCTCGTGGGCCTGTGGACCGCGGTGGACGGCGTGCTGACGATCGCGGGCGCACGGCACGAGGGCAGCGGACGCGGCGAGCGGGCCGTGCTGGCCCTGGGCGGGCTGCTGGCCGTGGTGATCGGCGCCATCGCCGTCGTCCGCCCCTTCGAGACCGCGGCGGCGCTGGCGTGGATGCTGGGTGCCTGGCTGCTGGTCCTCGGCCTGCTCCAGCTCGTGCTGACCGCCCTGCGGCCCAGCCTGCTCGGGCTGCTCACCGCGGCGGCGGTGGCCGCCGCCGGGTTCCTGCTGATCCTCGACCCGGGCCGCGCGACCACCGGTCTGACCATGCTGATCGGCCTGGCGCTCGTCGCCTGGGGTGCCCTGTTCGTGGTCGTGGGGCTGCTGGCCCGCCGCGCCTCGGTGAGCCTGCTGGAGACCTAGGCAGACACCTGGGCAGACACCTGGGCAGACACCTGGGCAGACACCTGGGCACGCGTCGGGCGCGAACGGCCTCACCCGCACCGGGTGACGCCCTGCTCCCGCGGGCGCACGAGCATGCACCGGGAGCGCCGGGCTCGCGCGTGGACGAGGTCCGCCACCCGGCGTCCTCGCACCTCGGGAGACGAGATGAACCAGCCGTCCGACGCCGACCGCACGCACCTGCCCCTCCGCCGGGCCCGCCGGGTCGACGCATCCCCCGCGGACCTGCCGGTGGACGTCCGGCACAGCACGCCGCCCCGGCCGGAGGCCCCGCTGCGTCCGCCCGCAGGGGCGCCGAACGTGCTCGTCGTGCTCATCGACGACATGGGGTTCGGCGCCAGCAGCGCCTTCGGCGGTCCCTGCGAGATGCCGACGGCCGAGCGGATGGCGGAGCAGGGGGTCCGGTTCACCCGCTTCCACACCACCGCCCTCTGCTCGCCCACCCGCCAGGCGCTGCTGACCGGCCGCAACCACCACACGGTGAACATGGGCGTCATCGCCGAGGTGGCGACCGCGGCCCGTGGCTACACCGGGGTCCGACCCGACGACTGCGCGACGCTGGCGCAGGTGCTGCGCATGAACGGGTACAGCACCGGGGCGTTCGGGAAGATGCACCAGACCCCGCCCTGGGAGACCAGCCCCGCCGGCCCGTTCGACCGCTGGCCGACCGGCGAGGGCTTCGACCGGTTCTACGGGTTCCTCGGTGGCGACACGCACCAGTTCACCCCGGCGCTGGTGGACGGCACGACGCCCATCGAGCCGCCCAGGACGCCGGAGGAGGGCTACCACCTCAGCGAGGACCTGGTGGACCAGGTGATCGGGTGGACCTCGACGCTGGGCGCGCTCACCCCGGACAAGCCGTGGTTCGCCTACCTCGCCTTCGGCGCCACGCACGCCCCGCACCACGCCCCGCAGTCCTACCTCGACTCCTACCGCGGCGCGTTCGACCACGGCTACGACGAGCAGCGGGCGCGGACCTTCGCCCGGCAGCAGGAGCTGGGGGTGGTCGGGCCGGACGCCGAGCTCACCGCGCCCAACCCCCACATCCCCCTCTACGCCGACCTCGACGAGGACAGCAGGCGCGTCGGGAACCGGCTCTTCGAGGCCTACGCCGCCATGGCCACCCACACCGACGACCAGGTCGACCGGCTCCTGCGGGCGCTGGAGGAGCAGGGCGTCCTCGACGACACGCTCGTGCTCTACGTCCTCGGCGACAACGGCGCCTCCGCGGAGGCCGGCGCCTACGGCACCTTCAACGAGATGGCCTACCAGAACGACGTGGCCATGACCACCGCCCAGATCCAGGAACGCCTGGACGAGGTCGGCGGCCCCACGGCCTTCAACCACGTCCCGGCGGGCTGGGCGCACGCGATGAACACCCCCTACCAGTGGAGCAAGATCGTCGCCTCGCACTGGGGCGGCACCCGCACCGGCATGATCGCCCGGCTGCCCGGCCGTGTCCCGGCCGGCGAGGTGCGCCACCAGTTCACGCACGTCATCGACGTGGTGCCCACCATCCTGGAGCTCGCCGGGCTGCCGGTGCCCACCTCGGTCAACGGCATCGACCAGGCACCGCTGGAGGGCACCTCGTTCCTGTACGCGCTGGACGACGCGGACGCGGCCGAGCGGCACCGCACCCAGTACTTCGAGATCGCCGGCAACCGAGGGATCTACCACGACGGCTGGACCGCGGTGACCCAGCACCTGCTGCCCTGGCCGGACCGCACCTACCCGGTCCCGGCGTTCGACGGTGACACCTGGGAGCTGTACGCCCCGGGTGACTGGACCCAGGCCCACGACGTCGCGGCCGAGATGCCCGAGAAGCTGCGCGAGCTGCAGGACCGGTTCCTGGTCGAGGCGGCGCGCTACCACGTCCTCCCGCTCGACGACCGTCAGCGCGAGCGGTTCGACCCCCGGGTCGCCGGCCGCCAGGACCTGGTGGGCGACCGCACCCGCATGGTGCTGCGACCCGGGATGACCCGCCTGAACGAGAACACGGTGCTCAACGTCAAGAACACCAGCTTCCGGGCCACGGCCTCGCTCACCCTGCCCGAGGACGCCCCGGCCTCGGGCGTCGTCCTCGCCCAAGGCGGCGGGTTCGGCGGCTGGGTGATCTACCTGGACGCCGGGGTCCCGGTCTACGTCCACAACTTCGTGGGCCTGGAGCTCTTCACCGTGCGCGGCACGTCCGCCCTCCCGGCGGGCGAGCAGACCCTCGTCCTCGACTTCGTCTACGACGGCGGCGGGGCGGGCCGCGGCGGCACCGCCACGTTCCGGCTCGGGTCCGGCGAGGACGCCCCGGTCCTGGGCAGCGGCCGGGTCGAGCGGACCGTCCCCGCCCTGTTCTCCTTCGACGAGGGCCTGGACGTCGGCCTCGACAGCCTCGACCCGGTCGTGGCGGGCTACCCCACGCCCCAGGGACGGTTCACCGGGACCGTCCACCAGGTCGTGCTCGACATCGACCCCGGCGCCGAGCACGACGAGGAGATGGTCGTGCGCGCGCGGTACCGCCGACAGTGAGCACCGCCCTGGAGGTCCTCGGCGCGGTGCTCGCCCCGGCCACGGGGGTCGCGCTGAGCCCGCTGCCGCTGCTGGGGCTGCTGCTGGTGCTCGGCTCGCCCGGCGCCCGCGCGGGTGGGGTGGCCTTCGCCGTCGGCTGGGCCGCGGGCCTGGCGGCGCTGATGAGTCTCGTCGTCGTCGCGGGGAGCGGCTGGTTCGATCCCGGTCCTGGTTCCGGTGCTGGTGCCGGCGTGGACGGCAGCGGGCCCGGGGTGGCCGTGGGCCTGGTCACGACCGTGGTCGGCGTGCTCTTCTGGGTCCTCGCCGCCCGGCAGCTGCAGCACCGCCCCCGGCCGGGGCACCCGGCGGAGCTGCCCGCGGCCCTGCGCGGCCTGGCCTCCCTGCCCCCGCCACGGGTGGCGCTGGTGGCGGCGGTCCTCGGGACCGTGAACCCGAAGAACCTGGGGCTGACGATCTCGGCCGGACTCGGCCTGGCCGACGCGCTCGCTCCCCCCGCCGGGCCCGGTGGGGCGGGTGCGGTCCTCGGGACCGGCGTGTTCGTGCTGGTGGGGTCCCTGACCGTCCTGGTGCCGGTCACCGCGCTGGTGGTGACCGGTGAGGCCGCGCAGCCCGCCCTCCGCGCGCTGCAGGCGTGGCTGGACGCGCACGGTTGGGTGGTCATGCTGGTGCTGTTCCTCGTGCTCGGCGCCCAGCTCGTGGGTGACGGCCTCCGCGCCCTGGCGGTCGCCTGGTGAGCCGGACAGCCGGCGCCGGCCGCACACCGACTCGGCGCCTCCGTGCGCCCGGCATGGCGGGCGGTGCCTGGCGCCCCGACCTACTGGCCGGCCTGACGGTGTGGGCGGTGCTCGTGCCCGAGTCGCTGGCCTACGCCACGATCGCCGGCCTCCCCCCGGTGGTGGGCCTCTACGCGGCCGTCCCGGCGCTGCTGGTCTACGCCCTGCTGGGCACGTCCCGGCACCTGGTCGTGGGCCCCATGTCCGCCACCGCCGCGCTCAGCGCCGGCATCGCGCTGACGCACGGCGACGGCACCGCGGCCGGCACCCTCGCGGTGGCCCTCACGCTGGCGCTCGTGACGGGCGCCCTGGGCTTCGTGGCGGGGGCGTGCCGGCTGGGCTTCCTGGCGGCGTTCATCTCCGAGCCCGTGCTCAAGGGGTTCGTCGTCGGCCTCGCGCTGACCATCCTCGTCGGCCAGGTGCCGGCCCTGGTGGGCGTGGAGAAGGCGGACGGTGGGTTCCTCGCCCGCGTCGCCGGCCTGGCACGCTCGCTCGGTGACCTGGACGCCGCCACCGCGGTGGTGGGGCTCAGCGCCCTCGCGGTGGTCCTGGTGCTGCGCCGCACGGCGCCGCGGGTCCCGAGCTCGCTGGTCGTGGTGGTGCTGGGCGTCGCCGCCGCCCTGCTGCTCGCGCTGGAGGACCACGGCGTGGCCGTGGTCGGGGCGATCGAGCCAGGACTGCCCGGGCCGGCGCTGCCGAGCACGGACCCCCGCGACTACCTGGACCTGCTCGGCCCCGCCGCCGGCGTCCTGCTCGTCGGCTTCGTCGAGGGTCTGGCCGCGGGCTCGACCTACGCCGCCAGGGACGGCTACCGGGTCGACCCCGACCGGGAGCTGACCGCGCTGGGCGGCGCCAACCTCGGTGCGGGGCTGCTGGGCGGCATGGTCGTCAACGGCAGCCTGTCCAAGACGGCGGTGAACGCTGCGGCGGGAGCCCGGAGCCAGCGCTCCGGCGTGACCGCGGCCGTGCTGACCATCGTCACGCTGCTGGCGCTGACCCCGCTGTTCGAGCCTCTGCCGGAGGCGGTGCTCGCCGCGGTGGTGATCACCGCCGTCGTCGACCTCGTCGACGTCGCTGCTCTCAGGCGGCTGTGGGCCGCCGGCGCAGCCAGCACGGCCACCGCAGCACGTGCCGACTTCGCGGGTGCCGCCGCCGCGCTGGTGGGCGTGCTGCTGCTGGACACCCTCCCGGGGCTGCTCGTCGGGGTCGGGGTCTCGCTCGTCCTGCTCCTCTCCCGCGCCTCCCGCCCTCATCTGGTCCCCCTCGTACGTCTGCCGGGCGGCACCTGGGCGGACGCGGGACGCCACCCCTCGCTCGAGGAGCCGGTCGGAGCCCTGGTGCTCCGGGTGGAGGGCCCCCTCTCCTTCGCCAACGCCGCGCACGTGCGGGACGGCGTGCGCGCGCTGAGCGAGCAGCGAGGAGACCCACCCCTCGTGGTGCTCGACGCCCGGTCCGTGGCCACGATCGACGTCACCGCCGCCGCCATGCTCGACCGACTGGCGGAGGACCTGACGCGGACCGGTGTCGGTCTGCGGATCGCCGGCGACCTCGGGCAGGTCCGCGACACGGCGCTGGGCGCCGGGCACGGTCACGGCCTGCTCGGCCGCTACCCGGACCCCGACGCTGCCCTGCGCTGACCCCGCCGGACGGGACACGACACCGCCCCCGGGCGCGAGTGTCGTTGCTCGGCTCCGGGGGCGGTGTGGCAGGTGGCCCGGGGATCGGTATCCGAAGGGGGACGGAGGGGGTCGGTCCCCGGGCCGGTCGGTGGTGTGCCGGTCGGTGGTGTGCCGGTCGGTGGTGTGCCCGTCGGCGGCGCGGTCAGGCTGCCAGCACGCGCGCCTTGAGCGCGTCGAACTCCGACTGGTCGATGGCGCCCGACTCCAGCAGGCGGTGGGCCTGCGCGATCTCGTCGGCCGCGCCGCCCGTGCCCGCGACGCTGCGGATGTAGGTCTCGGCCTCCTCCTGGGCCGCGCGGGAGGCGGTGACGGTGCGCTCCGCCATCCCCGATCCGCGGGAGATGAGGTAGACCAGCGAGGTGATCAGCGGGAACAGGATCAGGCAGACGACCCACACCGCCTTCACCCAGCCCTTGGTCTGCCGGTCACGGAACAGGTCGGTGATGATCGAGAACATCACCATCAGGTAGGCGACGAGGCCGAATGCGATGAACATGGCCCAGAGGACGTCCAGGAACGACATGGTCTCTACTCCTCCTGTCGGTGGCCACGGTGGCTCGTCCGACACGACTCACCTTCGTGAGCGGCGCCCGCGGGTGGACTCACCCGCCGCGGGTGAACCGTGTGCCCGCGCGCTCAGAGCAGACCGGCCCGACGCGCCTCCTGCACCGCGTCGCGCCGCGAGGACACCCCCAGCTTGCGGTAGACGCCGCGCAGGTGGGTCTTCACGGTGTTGACCGAGACCACCAGCGCGTCGGCCATCTCCTCCACGGTGGCGAGGGTGGGCAGCTCGCGCAGGACGTCCAGCTCGCGCTCGGTGAGGGGCACCACCGGCCCCACCAGCGGGCCGGAGCGGGCGAGCAGGCTCCCGACGAAGCCCTCGCGGGCACCCCAGCCGCCACGGCCCTCGCGGAGCAGCCCCAGGAGCAGCGGGCCCCCGAGGTCGAGCAGCGGACGCGGCAGGCCGAGGCGGTCGGCGACCTCGAGCAGCGCCCGGCAGCGTTCCCGGGCTCGGGCGTGGTTGTCGTCCTCGAGCTCCAGCCGGACCAGCAGCGCGGCGGCCTCGACCTGGGTGCCGGGCACCGCGCACGCCCGGGTGCCGCCGGCCACCGGGCCCAGCGCCGCGTGGGCGCGGCGACGCTGGCCGCGCAGCAGGTCGGCGGCCGCCACCGCGACGTCCACCTCCCCCACGTCGCCGAGGCGGTCGCGCAGCACCCCGATCGCCTCGCGGACGCGCTCGGGGCGGTTGGTGGCCAGCGAGACGTAGACCGACGCCATGGCGACGTAGACCACCGCCTCGGGGGCGACCACCTCGTCGAGCAGCGACTCCCACACGCGGTGCAGCCGCTCGGCGTCCACGGGCCCCCCGGCGTCGCCGTCCAGGCCCGTGACGGCCGCCAGCGCCGCGACGCAGAGCCGCACGGTGGCGTCGTGCCCGTCGTCCAGCATCTCCACGGCCAGCCCGGCGTGCACCCGCGCCGCGTCCTCGTCGAGGCGCGAACGGGCGGCCCACCCGGCCAGCAGGTGCAGGTGGGCGGTGCGCCGGTGCCGGGACCAGCCGTGCCGGGACGCCACGGTCAGCCCCTCCCGCGCCGCCGCGGCGGCGCCCCGCGCATCCGAGCGGGCCGCGGCCAGCAGCGCGATGGTCTCCTCGGCCGCCACCCGGGCCCCGGCCCGGTCGAGGCCCAGGGCCTGACGGCGCACGCCCACCAGCGCCCGCTCCGCCTCGTCGAGCCGCCCGGCGCGCAGCAGCGCGTTGACGCGGGCCAGGTCGTGCTGGAGCCGGACGTCGGGTCGCGAGCCCAGCGGCGCCACCGCCGGCGCGCTCACGCGGACGCCGACGACGCGCTCGAGGTCGGTGCGCAGCGCCTCGGTGAGCACCGCGAGGTCGTGGTCGTCACCGACGTCCGCGAGGTCGAGGCCGTCGAGCAGCACCCGGGCCTCGGCGGCGTGCCCCTCCTCGAGCAGGGCACGCGCCCGCACGCAGTGGGCCAGCGGCCCCGGCGTCTCCGCCGGCAGCACGGTCAGCAGGTCCTCGGAGCGCCCCTCGTTGACCAGCCGCGGGCCGATCTCCCGCAGCACCTCGCCCACCAGGTCGTGCTCGCCGGAGCGGACCGCGTGCCGCAGCGCCGCGAGGCCGGCACCGGGGTCGGCGGGGCCCGCGACACCGTCCGCGCCGTCGGGGCCGTCGGCGAACCACCGGGCCGCGACCGCGTGCCGACGGCGCAGGTCCGCGAGGTCGGCGCAGGCGTGCTCGGCCTCCACGTGCGACCGGACCGCGGCGTGCAGGCGGTACCGCGGCATCGAGCCCACGCCACGGGAGACCAGGCAGCAGTGCGCGCTCAGCCGGTCGAGCAGCGCGCCGGCGTCGGCCCGGCCCGAGACCGCGACGAGCAGCGCGAGCGGCACCTCCTCGTCCACGGCCGCGGCGCGCAGGACGTCGCGCACCGGCTCCGCCAGCGGCTCGGGCCCGAGCCAGTCCGCCAGCGACGCGGTCACCACGTCGCGCCCGAGCAGCCGCCAGGCGTCGCCCGTCGGCTCCGGCAGGCTGCGGGCGGCCGCCTCGGTGCGCGCGAGCACCGGCCAGCCCTGGGTCTCCGCGAGGACCTCGTCGACCTGCTCGGGCCCCAGCGTCGGGCAGACGGCCGCGAGCTCCTCGGGCGTGAACGCCAGGTCGTGCGCCGAGAGCTGCTGCAACCGACCGGCGACCGCCAGGTCGAGCACCGCGGGCAGGTCGGCCGGGCGGCGGCCCAGCAGCACGAAGCGCACCGAGCGGGGTGCCAGTCGCAGCAGGAGGTCGACCTGCCGGGTCGCCCCGTCGCAGGCCAGCCGGTGCAGGCCGTCGAGGACGAGGAGCAGCCCGGGGGCGGTGAGGGGGTCCTCCGCGCCGTCGGCCTCGCCCAGATCGGTACCGGTGACGCTGCCGATGGTCACGGCGTGCGCCCGCTCCAGGGCCCCGACGAGCCCCACCACCCAGGCGGTGTCGTCCTCGCCGGTGGGCAGGCCGAGGTCGGTGACGGCGGCCCGGTAGGCGGGCCCGGCCTCGGCGACCGCGACGAGGAGCCGTCTGGCCAGCAGCGAGGTCTCCCCCTGGGCGGCACCCAGGTCGAGCAGCGCGACGCTCCACCCGGCGCGACGGGCGCGGGCGGCCCACGCGCGGGCCAGCACCGACTTGCCGCTGCCCTGGGGCGCGGTGACGTGCAGCGCGCGGCACCGGGTGGCCCAGGACGCCCCACCGGCCAGCAGCACGTCGACGCGCGCCTCCAGCCGCGGGCGCGGCACCGTCCAGCCCAGGTCGACGGCCCCGGTCACCGTCCGCTCCGCCACCGACGTCATGCAGGCCCCCGTTCCGGGGCCGGTGCACCGCGGGGGCGATGGCACCACGGACCCCTCCTGGGCAGGAAGGTAAAGGACGCGGGCGCATACCCCGGCCCCCATTTCAGCCACCGGCGGTCCGCGGGAAGACCCTGCCGCTGGGCCCTGCCGCTGGGCCCTGCCGCTGGGCCCTGCCGCTGGACCCTGCCCCTGGGCCTGCCGCTGGACCGAGGCTTCCTGCTCTCGGCCGCGGCCGGCCGGGCTCCGGTCCGCCTCAGTCCGTGCCGGGCGAGACCGGGGTGATCCAGGAGCGGTGCGTGGTGGGGTTCTTGGTGATCGCCAGCAGCTCGTCCATGTGCGGCTCCAGGCCCGTCACCTTGTCCAGCGGGACGCCGATGACGAGCTGGAAGCCGAGACCCTTCCAGGCCCGCACGGCGCGGCCGGCGAACTCCGAGTCGGCCTTCACGAAGCCCTCGTCGAGGAACACCGGGGCGAAGCGGGGCCGCGAGCGCAGCTCGTCGCCCAGCCGGAAGCGCAGGGCCGAGCCGACGATGAACGCCACCAGCTCCTGGCTCTCGCCGCCGGACTTCTCCCCCAGCGTCCGGTACGTCGCGCGCAGCTCGCCGGTGGCCGCGTCGAACCGCTCCGCGGAGATCTCCACGTGCCGACGCACGTCGAGCAGCCGGTCGCGGTCGCTGGTCTCCCCCGGCACCGCGGAGGGCCGCAGCTGGGTCATGAACCGCGCGAGGTCGGTGAACCGCTTCTCCAGGCCCGCCTCGTCCAGCTGGCCGGGGTCTCCGGCGGCCAGGGCCCGCAGGTCCTTGAGGAAGGCCCCCACGTGGGCCGGGGATAGCCGGCGCAGGCGGATGCGCAGGCGGTCGCCCGCGCCGCCGAACTCCAGCCGCCGCAGGATCGTGTTGATCGGCTCGAGCCGGTCCTCGATGTCCTCGACCGAGGAGCTCATGGCCCCCAGGAGCGGCACGAGGTCCTGGCCGGACCACTCGGTGAGGCGACGACGCCACTCGGCGCGGCGCTCGGCGAGACCGGTGCCACGCACCTGCTCGAGGATGCGGGCGTAGTCGGCGTACGAGGCGGCGCCGGAGCCGAGGTTCGGGCTGGGCCAGCGGGCCTGGTAGAGGCGGAACACCGCCGCGAGCTCGTCCTCGGCCCGCGACATCTCCGTCTCCGCCTCGGCCACGGCGTCGCGCAGCCGGGCGGCCAGGCGCTGGCTGTTCTCGGTGAAGCGCGCGAGGTCGTCGGGGTCGGCCGGGGCCACCGCCGCGGTCATCTCCTCGCGCAGCGCCGCGTCCTGCTCCCCCGTGAGCACGATGCGACCCGAGCGCTCGGTCGCCTCCAGCCGGTCGGCCACCAGGTCCTGCGCGTCGACCAGCTCGGCGTGCTCCTCGGCCAGCGCCCGGCGGCGCTGCTCGAGGGCGAAGCGGTGCTGGCGGGCCTCGTCGAGCCGCTGCTCGAGCTCCCCCACCTGCGCCTGGCGCACCTGGAGGTCGTCGTCGGAGCCGAGGATGTCGGCGCGGCGCTGCTCCAGCTCGGCGATGCGACGCGCCGACGACGCCACGTCCAGGTCGTCGAAGCGGGCGGCCACGAGGGCGTCGGACGCGGCCCGGCGCTGCTCGGTGCGGGCGGCCCGGCGGTCGATGAGCTCGACGTCGGCGTCGACGTCGCGCAGCTGCGCCTCCAGCGAGGTCAGCTCGGCGTCGAGGTCACCGAGGGCGTCACCGTTGGAGAAGCCGATGATCGGGCGCGGGTCGCTGCGCCCGTGGGTGCCGCGGCGACCGCTGCGGGTCTGCCCCGCCAGCGTCACCCGCAGGCCGGAGCCGGCGAGGCCGGAGGCCTGCTCGACGCACAGGGCGTTGCGGCTCGGCTCGCGCACGTGCCGTGCCACCCAGCCCGCGAACGGGGTGTCGGCGAGCACGACCTTGCCGGCCACGCGGTCGGGGTCGGCCTCGCCCGGCACGGGCAGGTCGAGCTCGGCGCCCTCGAAGACCAGGCGGCCGCGCAGGTGCAGCCCGTCGATGGCGCGGGAGAAGTCCGAGAGCCGCTCCAGCGGGACGAGCATCATCCGGGCCGTGCCGCCGAGCACCGTCTCCACGGCGGTGCGCCAGCGGCTGTGCTCGGGGGCGACGTCGAGCAGCTCCGCGACGTAGGGCAGGTCGCTCGGGTCGAGCCCGCAGGCGGCCGCCACCTCGTCACGCATCTCGTGCATGCGGGCGGGCACGCGTCCGCCGCGCACCTCCAGCGAGGCACGCTCGGCGCGCAGCTCGGACTGCCGCGCCTGGAGGGGGTAGCGGCGGTCGCGGACGGCGTCGCGCTCGACGCGCAGCGCCTCGGACTCCTGCTCGGCGCCGGCGAGGCGGGCGCGGGCGTCGGACTGGAGCCGGGCGAAGGCCGCGGCGTCGTCCAGGGCGGCCAGGGGGTCCTCCCCGGAGCCGGTCTCCAGCGCCTCGGTGGCCAGCGGGCGCAGCCGCTCGGCCAGGGCGTCGCGCCGGGTCTCGCGGGTGGCGAGCACGGCCTGCTCCTGCTCGAGCGCGCCGGCCAGCTGCTGCAGCGTCCCGCCGCCTGCCCCGGTGTGGGCCTCCTTGGCGGCCTCGAGGTCGGCGGCCAGCGTGGCCTCGGCCGAGCCCGCCGTGGCGAGCTCGTCGGCGACCCGGGTGCGGGCCTCGCGGTTGGCCGCCACGCCGGCGTCCAGCAGACGGGCGTGCGTGCGCAGCAGCCACAGCCGCAGCGGGCTGTCGCCGGTGGCGGTGACGCCGTAGGCGTCGAGGTCGGCGCGGCGGCTGGTGGCTGCCTTGCGGCGCGACTCCAGCTCGGTGATGGGGCCCAGCAGCTCGAGCTTGGCCTCCTCGGTGCGCATCGCGTCGTAGGCGGCGTCGAGGTCGTCGAAGTGGGCGACGGCCCGGTCGGCGGCCGCGTAGGTCGCGGGCCGCTCCAGGACCATGTCCTTGTACAGCTCGTCGACGCTGCGCACCTGGTTGCCGGCCTGGATGCGGGCGAGCAGCCGCAGCGCCTTGGCGCCGTCCCCGCTCGCGCCGATGCCGAGGCGGGCGTGCAGGACAGCGGAGAACTCCGCGTAGGTGCGGTGCACCCGGACGCCGGGGTAGAGCTTCTTGAGGCTGTTGGCGTGGAAGCGGTCGCCCACCGCGTGCTCGAGCGTGGCCAGCGAGAGCGGCGCCTCGAGGGTCAGCAGCTGCATGGACACGTCGGCCGAGCGGGTCGCGCGGCGACCGACGTAGTAGGTGCGGGCCACGGTGAAGCGGCCGCCGGAGTCGTTGCGGAACGTCATCGCCACCGCGCCCCAGGTGTCCACGCCCTGGCCGCGCAGCAGCCGCTCGACCGGCTTGCCGGTGCGCGGGTCGTCGACCACGTCGACGGCGCCGCGCAGGTAGGAGAGCAGGTTGCGCTGGCCGACGCCGCGGGCGCGGCCGGAGACCGCGTCGTTGGAGGCCCCGTTGAACTTCGTGTCCGAGGGCATCATCAGCGCCGTGTAGGCGTCGAGGATGGTGCTCTTGCCGACGCCGGAGGCGCCGGAGATCATCGTCGCCGCCGCGCCCAGCGGCACCCGGGTCAGGCCGGTGAAGCCGCCCCAGTTGACCAGCTGGAGCTCCTCGGCGCGCCACTGGGCGGTGTCGTCGCTGGGCGCCAGCACCACCTGGGAGTCGAAGAGGCCGTCGGTGGGCGGCGGGTCGCCCTCGCCGGCATCCAGGGGCTCGCTGAGCGCGGGCTCGGCGGGGGCCGTGCCCGGCGCGGTGTCGTCGAGCGACTCCTCGGCCGTGCGCTCCTCGATGGTCTCGCGGGTCACGCCTGCTCCTCCCCGTCCTGGGTGGTCTCGCCGGTCTCCCGGCTCTCCCCGGCGTCCGCCGGGACCTCGTCGGACTGCTCCTCGGCGGCCGGCTCCTCGAAGAGGTCGACGTCCTCCGGCGTCTCGAGCTGGGTGCCGTTGGCCTCGCGCAGCGCGTCGAGCAGGTCACGCAGCAGGTCGAGCGGGAGCAACGGCTCGACGGCCTCGCTGACCTCGAACCGCTCGTCCGAGCCGGTGGGGATCAAGAGCCCGGCCTTGGCCACGGCCAGCACCGCGTTGCGGGCACGGCGCTCGTCGCCGGCCACGTCGGTGGCGTGGGCGGGCCGGAAGCCCGCCACGTAGCGCAGCAGGTCCTCGCGGTCGACGTACACGCGGGCCTCGCCGCCGGTGGTGCCGGCGCGCAGCCGGTCCCGCAGGTGGACGAGGACGAGGGTCTCCTCCCGCGTCCAGGCGGCGTCGTGCAGCAGCGTGGGGAACCGGCTGCCGGTCTCGGAGACCGCCTGCCGCTTCCAGGCGACCTCGCGGTCGCGGTCGATGGCCAGCTCCAGGAAGAGGTCGGCCAGACGACCGCGGATGACCTGCTCGTTCTCCACCAGCACCGGCCAGTCGCGGGCGTGGGTGCGCGCCGAGACGAAGCGGTTCTTCAGCAGCGCCACCAGGCAGTGCCGCTGGGCGTACTCCAGCCCGCCCTCGTCGCCCTCCCACAGCGACACCGACGCCGTGTCCCGCTCGGCCTCCGGCTCGGCGTCGTCCCAGGCCTCCGCGCCGACCACGTCGGTCTCCGTGCTGGTCATCGGGCCTCCTCGGGCTGGCCGGGCTGGTGGGGCTGGTCGGGCTGGTCGGGTGCGTCGTGGTGGTGGCCCAGGTCGGGGTCGGGCAGGTCCAGCAGCGGCACCTCGAAGGTGCGGGCCGTCCCGTCCGGCCGGACGGCGGCGTAGCGCTCGACCTGCACCGGTACCGGCACCGGCGGCTCGTCGACGCCGCCGTCGCTTCCTGCGCCCGGCGGCAGCGACGGGGGCCGCTCGGGCTCCCAGTCGTGCTCGGCGGCCAGGTGCAGCAGGCCGAAGATCTCCACCGGACGACGCAGGTCCTCCTCGAGGCCGGCGAAGACCTCGCCGAGCGTGCCGGCCGGGGTCAGGCCGCTCATCACGGCGTCGAGGCGCTCGCGCAGGCCGGCGATGCGGGGGCCGCCCTGGGCGACGAGCTCGGCCATGGTCACCGGCTCGGTGTCGGCGTCCTGCGCGACCAGGCGCTCGGGAGCCACGTCGTCGGCGGGGTCGAAGAACCGCTCGCGCAGGTGCTCGACGCCGACCCGGGAGGGCAGGAGCGGCACCTCGTGGGTGGCCCGGGGGCCGGTGGCGCCCATCCAGGTCGTCAGCTCGGCCTCGAGGTGCCGCAGCGTCTGCTCGAGCTCGCGGTCGCGCTCGGCGTCGTGGCTGACGATGTACTCCTTCAGCGTCGCGGTGACCCGCGAGCGCTGGGCCAGCACCCGGTCGAGGCCGTCGCGCACGAGGCGGACGGTGCCGCGCAGCTCCGCGCGCTCGGCGTCGCCGAGGATGCCGTGGGCCAGCGGGTGCTCGAGCAGCGCGGCGATGTCCTCGCGCAGCTGGGAGACGGTCTGGTCGTCGCGCAGCAGCGCGAAGGCGCCCTCGAACGCACGCCCCTCGTGGGTGGCGGTCATGAGGGCGTCGGCCCGGGTCAGGTAGTCGTCGATCACCTCGCCCGCGGGGCGCTCCTCGGCGCGGAAGGCGGCCAGGATCTCGGTGCGGATCGTGGCGAAGCGCTCCTCGACCCGGGCGAAGTCGGACGGCAGCGCCGAGACCAGGCTCAGGAGCTCGGTGAACCCCTCCGACATGTAGTCGCCGTCGGCGCCGGCCAGGTCGCCGCCGTCCACGAGCCGGTCGCGCTCGGCGGTGAGCCGCGCGATCTCCTCGTTGAGCAGCCCCACGCGGGCGCCCCGGTCGGGGTTCGCCTCGGAGTTGAATCGGCGCGTGGTCGACAGGATGGTGGCGATCCGGTGCTCGCTGAGCGTGGCCCGGTCGCGGGTCAGGGTGGTGACCAGCTCGAGGGCCTGCTGGGCGTGGCTGGTGAGCGTGTAGACCTCGCGGCCCCGCTCGTCGAGGGCACGCACCAGCCAGCGGCCGCGCATCCAGCGCTGGCACAGCTCTCGGCCCGAGCCCGGCGGCAGCAGCTCGGCGGCGAGGTCGTCGCCGAGGGCGGTGCGGACCGCGGCCAGGTGCTCCTCGACCTGCGTGTGCAGCCGCGCGGTCTCGACCGGCCGGTTCTGGCGTCCGAACGCCTCACGGAAGAGCGTGATCACGACGGGGGCCTGCCGCTGGTGCAGGAGCGTCAGCGTGGGCTGCGCGAACGCGTGCTGGACCCGTGCCAGCTCCGACGCCACGTCGCTCATCCGCGCTCCTCCCCTGCCGGGCCGCCCTGTCGAGCCGCCGCCGGGCCCTGCGCCCGGCCGATCAGCGGCCCAGCATCCCAGCACCCCTCGTCCCGGGCGAAACCCGCCTGGCCGTCACCTGACCCGCGTGAACCGGGGTGGGGGTCCTGGACCATCGGCCAGGGTCGCGTGACCTGCACGGACGGGACTCGCGGCGGACGCGGCGGGGCCCGCCGGCCCTCCCCGCAGGGGCCGACCCGGCGCGAGGGTGGCTGCAGTGAGCCGGCCGCCAGGAGGCGGCCGACGGACCACCCTCGACGAGCAGGAGCACACCATGGAGAGCGCCGGCGCCCTCGGCATGTACGACCACGTCCTCGCCCACTCCTCGACCTGGTGGGCCGTCTACCTCCTGGTCGTCGCCCTGGGGACCTTCGGGCTGATGGGCGCGTACCTCGCCGTCGCGACCCGCGTGTACACGAGCCAGACGCCCCGCACCGACGCGACCGCCGCCGACGCGACCGCCGCGGTCGCCGCCGCGGACGAGGCCGCGCTGCCCACCGCCACGCCCACCGCCACGCCCACCGCCACGCCCACCGCCACGCCCACCGTGGAAGAGCTGCAGCCGGTCTGAGCCCGCAGGGGGCACGCTCGCCTGCGAGGAGCCGTCGGTCCGGCACCGGTGAGGAGCAACGTCATGGACATCGTGGGAGCGACCGTCGTGGTGACCGGCGGTGCGGACGGCATCGGCCGCCGCGTCGTCGAGGCGCTGCTGGAGGGCGGGGCACGGGTGGCCGCGGTGGACCGCGGCGCCGACGGCCTCGCGCGGCTGGAGACGGACCTCGGGGTCGGTGACCGGCTCAGCACGCACGTCGTGGACGTGACCGACCGCGCCGCCGTCCTCGCCCTGCCGGAGCAGGTGGCCGACGCGCTCGGCCCCGCGGACGCCCTGGTCAACGTCG
Organism: Nocardioides bruguierae; assembly: GCF_023554635.1. NCBI lineage: Bacteria > Bacillati > Actinomycetota > Actinomycetes > Propionibacteriales > Nocardioidaceae > Nocardioides > Nocardioides bruguierae. Next base: position 133,715 of record NZ_JAMJPH010000024.1, on the reverse strand, counting down.
CCGGTGTCGTGCACGACTTCACCCCCGTCGCCGATCTCTCCTTCGAGGCGATGGAACGGGTGATGGACGTGAACTACTGGGGCACCGTGAACACCACCAAGGCCTTCCTGCCGGTGCTGGAGTCGCGGCCGGCCGCCGCCCTGGTCAACGTGGCCTCCCTCGGTGGGCTGGTGCCCTTCCCCGGGCAGACCGCGTACGGCGCGAGCAAGGCGGCCGTGCGGCTGTTCACGGAGGGCGTGCGTGCCGAGCACCAGGGCACCGGCCTCCACGTGGCCGTCGTGCTCCCCGGCGGCACGGCCACCGACATCACCACGAACTCGGGGGTCACCAGCGGCCCGACGGCGGACGCGGCCGACAGCCGCGCAGCGCGCTACCTGACCTCCCCCGAGGCGGCCGCGGCGAGGATCGTCGGGGCGATCACCCACGAGCGGCCCCGCGTGACGATCGGCAAGGACGCCGCGCTGGTCGACCTGCTCGGTCGGGTGGCACCGGCCACCGCGGTCGGTCTCGTGGCGAGGCTCATGCGCTCGATGCTGAAGTGACCCTCCGGCCGGGTGAACGGTCGCCTCTCCCGCGTAGCAGGATGACGAGGACAACCGTTCGTCACCTGTGAGGAGACATCGTGGAGACCACCCACCTCGGCAGCACCGGCCTGCGGATCAGCCGGCTGGCGCTCGGCTGCATGAGCTTCGGCGACAGCTCGCGCGGCGGGCATCCGTGGGTGCTCGACGAGGTCGCGGCCGGCGAGTACTTCCGCCAGGCCGTCGAGCTCGGCATCACCTTCTGGGACACCGCGAACGTGTACTCGGCCGGCTCGTCGGAGGAGTTCGTGGGTCGCGCGATCCGCGAGTACTCGCGGCGCGAGGACGTCGTCCTGGCCACGAAGCTGCACGGCAGGATGCACGAGGGCCCCGGCGGCTCCGGCCTCTCCCGCAAGGCCGTGATGGAGCAGGTGGACGCCTCGCTCACCCGGCTGGGCACCGACTACGTCGACCTCTACCAGATCCACCGCTTCGACCCGCTCACGCCGGTCGAGGAGACGATGGAGGCCCTCCACGACGTCGTGAAGGCCGGCAAGGTCCGCTACCTCGGCGCCTCCTCCATGTGGACGTGGCAGCTCGCCAAGCTCCAGACCGCCGCGCTGCTCGGCGGCTGGACGCCCTTCGTCACCATGCAGGACCAGTACTCCCTGCTCATGCGCGAGGAGGAGCGCGAGATGTTCGGCTACCTCGCCGACACCGGCATGGGCTCGCTCCCCTGGTCACCCCTGGCCCGCGGACACCTGACCCGCCCCTGGGGCGAGCAGACCTCCCGGTCGGAGAGCGACGCGTTCGGCAAGACCCTCTACGCCGAGGACGACGCCCGCATCGTCGGTGCCGTCGAGAAGGTCGCCGAGGGTCGCGGCGTGCCGATGGCGCAGGTCGCCCTCGCCTGGGTGCTGCGCAACCCCGTCGTGGACGCCCCGATCGTGGGCGCCACCAAGCCCCACCACCTCGCCGACGCCGCGGCCGCCCTGGACATCGACCTCACCGACGACGAGGTCGCCCTGCTCGAGGAGCACTACACCCCGCGCCTCCCCACCGGCTTCTGAGGTGGGCGCCCCCACCTGGCTCGAGGCCGTCGCCTGGGTCCTGCTGGCCGGCGGTGTCGTCTCGGCGGCGGCGATCGCGGCCGACGTCGCGCGGGGCTATCGGCAGCACATGGCGATCATGGAGCTGGTCTGGCCGATCACCGGCCTGTACGCCGGTCCGCTCGCCGTGCTCGCCTACGCACGCTGGGGCCGACCGACGTCGATGCGCTGGCAGCACGAGCACGGCGTCGACGGCCCACCGGAGAAACCCTTCTGGGCGAGCGTCCTGACCGGGGTGAGCCACTGCGGCGCCGGGTGCACCCTGGGTGACGGGGTGGCCATCGTCGCCGTCTTCGCCCTGGGCCTCAGCGTCGCCGGGCAGGAGATCTTCGCCGAGTGGATCGCCAGCTTCGTCCTGGCGCTCGCCGCCGGCATCTGGTTCCAGTACCGGGCCATCGCGCCCATGCAGGGGTTGGGCGTGAAGGACGGCCTCGTGGCCGCGGCCAAGGCGGACGTGCTCAGCCTGACGGCGTTCGAGGTGGGGATGATCGCCTGGATGGCCCTCGTCCACTTCGTGCTCGTGCCGGGCTGGGACCTGCGCCCCGACTCCCCGGTCTACTGGGCGAGCATGCAGGTCGCCATGCTCATCGGCTTCGCCACCGCCTGGCCGGCCAACGTCCTGCTGATCCGGCGCGGGATCAAGGAGGCCATGTAGGCCTCTCGCGACGACGCCCCCGGCACCACGTGAGTGCCGGGGGCGTCCGAGGATCGGGGATCAGGCGCCCGTGCTGCCGGCCCCGTGCGCGACGGCCTCGAGCAGGGCGTTGATGAACGCCGGCAGGTCATCGGGGTTGCGGCTGGTGATGAGGTTGCCGTCGGTGACGACCTTCTCGTCGGTCCAGGTGCCGCCGGCGTTGCGGACGTCGGTGGCCAGGCTAGGGAAGGACGTGAGGGTCCGACCCTCCAGGACGCCGGCCTCCACGAGGGTCCAGGGGGCGTGGCAGATGGCGGCGACGGGCTTGCCCGAGGCGACGAAGTCGCGGATGAAGTCGACTGCCGCGGTGTCGAGGCGCAGGGCGTCGGGGTTGGCGACGCCGCCAGGCAGGACGAGGGCCGCGTAGTCGTCGACGGACGCCTGCGAGACGGTGCGGTCGACGGTCTGCTCGCTCGATCGGTCGAGGTGCTCGAACAAGGAGACGGTGCCGGCCTCGGGCGCCAGCAGCTCGGGGGCGTGGCCGGCGTCGGCGGCGGCCTTCCACGGGTCGGTCAGCTCGACGGACTCGATGCCCTCGTTGGCGGTCAGGAACGCGATACGGGTGGTCATGACCGCAACGCTAGGCACGACGTCGGGGCACGCCGCAGGTCCGCGCGGGTGTCCTCGCGCGGGTGAGGGCTCCTCGGACGGGCCGGGGCCTCAGGTGAGCGAGAGGAAGAGCTTCTCCATCTTCGCCGCGTCCATCTCCGGCTCCTCGCCGTTGGCCTCGGCGGCCATGCACTGGCGCATGCCCGTGGCGACCAGGGCGAAGCCCGCTCGCTCCAGCGCCTTCAGCACCGCGGCGTACTGCGTGACGATGTCCTCGCAGTCGCGGCCCTCCTCCATCATGGAGACGACCTTGGCCAGGTGACCGTGGGCTCGCTTGACCCGGTTCAGCACCGGGACGATCTCCACCGGGTCGAGCTGCATGGCGGTTCCTCTTCGATCTGGCGTTTCCTCGGGCCAGGGCAGGTCATGCCCATCCCCCCATCAGGTCCCATTGTGCGCCACCACGTCAAGCCGCGCACACCACTCGCCGGGCCGCACGAGGCGTGTCACGGCGGCGCCCCGCACGTCCGCGATGCGACCACGGGTGGCCAGACCTTGACCGGAGGCGGAGACTGGGTCTCATGGCACGTCCCCTGCGCTCCGCCACGTCCACCATGGGCCGCAACATGGCCGGTGCCCGCGCCCTCTGGCGCGCGACCGGCATGACCGACGGCGACTTCGGCAAGCCGATCGTCGCGGTAGCCAACTCGTTCACCGAGTTCGTGCCCGGGCACGTCCACCTCCGCAACATGGGCGCCCTCGTCGCCGGTGCGGTCGAGGAGGCCGGTGGCGTCGCCAAGGAGTTCAACACCATCGCCGTGGACGACGGCATCGCGATGGGCCACGGCGGCATGCTCTACAGCCTGCCGAGCCGCGAACTCATCGCCGACGCGGTCGAGTACATGGTGCAGGCGCACTGCGCCGACGCCCTGGTGTGCATCTCCAACTGCGACAAGATCACCCCCGGCATGCTGCTGGCGGCCCTGCGCCTGAACATCCCGACCGTCTTCGTCTCCGGCGGCCCCATGGAGGCCGGCAAGACGACCGCGATCGAGGGCGTCGTCCACGAGAAGCTGGACCTCGTCGACGCGATGGTCGCCTCGGCGAACGACGCCGTCGACGACAAGACCCTGGACACCATCGAGCGGTCGGCCTGCCCGACCTGCGGCTCCTGCTCGGGCATGTTCACCGCCAACTCGATGAACTGCCTGACCGAGGCCATCGGCCTCTCGCTGCCCGGCAACGGCTCCACGCTGGCCACCCACGCCGCCCGCCGCGACCTGTTCCTGGAGGCCGGCCGACTCGTGGTCGACCTGGCCAAGAGCTACTACGAGGACGACGACGAGAGCGTCCTGCCCCGCGCCATCGCCTCGCGCCCCGCGTTCGAGAACGCCGTGGCCCTCGACGTGGCGATGGGCGGCTCGACCAACACGGTGCTGCACCTGCTGGCCGCCGCCCGCGAGGCCGAGCTGGACTTCACCGTCTCCGACATCGACGCGATCTCCCGCCGGGTGCCGTGCCTGTCCAAGGTGGCGCCCAACAGCCCGAAGTTCCACATGGAGGACGTCCACCGCGCCGGCGGCATCCCCGCGCTGCTGGGCGAGCTGAACCGCGGCGGCGTGCTCAAGACCGACGTCCGCTCGGTCCACTCCCCCGACCTCGAGTCGTGGCTGGACGCGTGGGACGTGCGCGGCGGCAAGGCCTCGGAGAAGGCCGAGAAGCTCTTCCACGCCGCGCCGGGCGGGGTCCGCACCACCGAGGCGTTCTCCACCGAGAACGTCTGGGCGAGCCTCGACACCGACGCCGCCGAGGGCTGCATCCGCGACATGGAGCACGCCTACTCCGCCGACGGCGGCCTGGCCGTCCTGCACGGCAACCTCGCCGTGGACGGCTGCGTCGTCAAGACCGCCGGCGTGCCCGACAACTGCCTCGTCTTCCACGGCACCGCGCGCGTCTACGAGTCCCAGGACGACGCCGTGGCGGGCATCCTCGCCAAGGAGGTCGTCGAGGGCGACGTCGTCGTCATCCGCTACGAGGGCCCCAAGGGCGGCCCGGGCATGCAGGAGATGCTGTACCCGACGTCCTTCCTCAAGGGCCGCGGCCTCGGCCAGAAGTGCGCGCTGATCACCGACGGACGCTTCTCCGGCGGTACCAGCGGCCTGTCGATCGGGCACGTCTCGCCCGAGGCGGCCGGCGGCGGGCTCATCGCGCTGGTGGAGACCGGCGACCCGATCGAGATCAACATCCCCGAGCGGACGATCAACCTGGCTGTCGACGACGACGTGCTCGACGAGCGCCGCATCGCCCAGGAGAAGCGCGACCGGCCGTTCACGCCGGAGAACCGCGAGCGCTACGTCTCCGCCGCGCTGCGCGCCTACGCGTCGATGACCACCGCGGCCTCGGACGGCGCGTACCGCAACGTGCCGCTCTGATCGACAGCACCGCCCGCAGCACCCGGACGCCGGGTCGGCCTGACGCCCAGGCCGGCCCGGCGTCCGCCGTTCGTGGGGCGTCCGCCGTTCGTGGAGCGTCCGGTGGGCGTCGTCCGGCTCAGCCGGGCTGGTCGGTGACGCCGAGGAACCGTCCGGTGATCGAGCGCGGACGCACCGTCACGGTGACGGGGCGCGCCCCCTCCAGCCACGGCTCGGCGGACGTGACGGCGCCGGCGTCGAAGGACGCGCTGGCCGTGCCGCGCACCAGCACGCTCCACCCCGTCCGGTAGCCCTCGTCGATCGCGTCGACCTCGAGGGCCACCGGGCTGTCGTCCACCTGGGCGGTCAGCGAGGAGGTGGAGGCCGTGCGGAAGGTGATCGAGGTGCCGTCGACGGCGATGTTGACCGGCAGCACGGTCGGGCCGTCCGGGGCGTTCCAGGCCAGGCGTCCGACCTGTGTGCCCTCGATCAGCCTCCAGCACTCCTCGGCGTCCATCTCCACCAGCACGTGCTTGCCCATGCGCCTGCTCCTCCGTGGTCGCTGCGTCTGCTCGTCCACGGCCAGTCTGCTCCTCGACGGGTCCTGCGGCACGGGGTCGCAGGTCGCCGGAGGACCCGGCCCAGGACGGTCGGCCTCGGGACCTTCGCCCCTCCCCACCCTGCTGGTCGCGGCCCCTGCTGGTCGGGCCGGTGGGGTCAGCAGCCGTAGGGCTCCACGGTGCCGTCGCGCCAGATCACGACGCCCCGGCGGGCACGTTCGGTGAGCCAGGCGGGAGCGGCGGCGTCGGCGACGAAGCCCGCCGTGGCGTCGATGTCGGCCCAGGTGAGGCTCTCGGCCACCACGGTCACGGAGCCGAGCGAGGCCGGTACCGCGCCGGTGCGGGGGTCGACGAGGTGGGCACCGCGCCGGGAGAGCCCCGACGTGGCCAGGGCGCCGTCGCGCAGCGTGAGCACGACCTTCACGCGGCTCGGGTCCGCCGGGTCCTCGATGCCGATGCGCCAGCCGGGGCGCTGGGGGTCGCGGACCCGGCAGACCATGTCCCCGCCGGCCGACAGGCACAGGTCGGTGTCGGCGAGCTCGAGCAGGGGCCGCACGGCCCGCTCCACCGCCCAGCCCTTCACGACACCGGTCGGGTCGAGCCGGCCGAAGCGCTGGACGTCGAAGCGTCCCCCGGTGGAGACGCGCGCCCGCTCGCCGAGGTCGAGCACGTCGGCGACCTCGGCCGGGCACTCCGCGAGGGTGACCTCGCGTCGGTCGAGCCTGCTGATCCAGGAGTCCGCCTTCCACGTGGAGAAGACCTGGTCGGCCCAGCGCAGCTCGTGGACGGCCTCGCGCCAGGCCTGGTGGCCGGCCTCGGTGCCGGCCTCGCGGCCGCGCAGCGCCAGTGAGATCGGCATGCCCATCACCTGCTCGTTGGCGCGCCAGGTGGGCGGGCCGGCGGGGGCGGCCGGGGCGGGCTGGGCGAAGGGCTGGTGGGAGTGCTGGGGAGCGGGGGTGGTGGTCACAGGTTGGCCTCGTCGATCGCGGACTGGAGGGAGCCGATGTAGCCCTGGGAGGTCACGGTGGCTCCGGAGACCATGTCGATGTCGGCGCTCTGCGCGTCGACGGTCTCCTGGATGAGGATGGGCAGTGCGTAGCTGTTGATCTCGACGTCGTGGTGGTCACCGGCCGGGTACTGCGGCACCGACACCTCGGTGATCTCGCCGCTCTCCACGGTGATCTCGACCTGCACGTAGCCGTAGCGGGTCATGGTCGCCTCACCGGTGAAGGTTCCGGAGACGGACGAGCCTGAGCCGGTGTCGGAGCCGGTGTCGGAGCCGGTGTCGGTGGACTCCGACGGTTCGGTGGAGTCGTCGGTGGAGTCGTCGGAGGAGTCGTCGGAGGGCGGGGCGCCGGAGGAGTCCGACGAGACCCCCGGGTCGGTGCTGGAGGTGCCACCGCTGATGGTCGCGGCGTCGGAGGACGCGCTCAGCGAGCCGGCGGTGGAGGTGCGGTAGCCGAAGAGCAGCACCACCACGGTCAGCGTGGACAGCAGGGTCAGGACGATGCGGCGCATCGAGGTCACCACCGGAAGGTCTCGAGATGGATCTGGGACGCCGGGAGGCCGGCCTGCTCGGCCACCTCCCGGACGCGGCCCACCCAGGCGTCGGGGCCGCAGAGGTACAGGTCTCGCTCCAGCAGGTCGGGCACCCACGAGAGCAGCGCGGTGACGTCGTCCACCGCGCCGACCCCGACGGGCAGCCAGGAGTCGTCGTCGCGGCGACGCCCGGCGAGCGTCAGCACCTGGAGCCCGCGCTCGCGGGAGAGCACGTCCAGCTCGGCGGCGAACAGCGGTGCCTGGGTGCAGCGCTGCACGAGCATCGCCTCGCCGGGGGCGTACGACAGCCCCTCGGCGAGCGCCCGCAGCGGCGTGATGCCGACGCCTGCACCCATCAGCAGCACCTTGCGCCTCGTCCGCGGGCGAGCGGTGAGCCGGCCGTAGGGCCCCTCGACCATGACGCGGGTCCCGGGGCGGGCAGAGGCGATCGCCCGGCCGCCGTCCCCCTCGACCTTCACGGTGAAGCGCAGGCTGCGGCCGTCGGGGGCGGCCGAGAGGGAGTAGGGGTGGGTGCGGCTCCAGCCGCGGCCGGTGAGCAGACGCAGGCTCAGGAACTGGCCGGCCTCGACGGGCAGCCGGTCCATCCGGCGCCCGGTCAGGTAGAGCGAGACCAGCCACTCCCCCGCCCCTGCGGGCTCGCGGACCACCGAGGTGACCACCAGCCGGTGCCGCAGGGTGCGGTAGGCGGGCAGCCCGAGGCGCCACACCAGGACGGCGGCGGCGCCGGCGATCCACCAGCCCCAGAAGAAGACCTGGCGACCGGTCGACGCGAGCAGCTCCTGCCCGGTCCACAGCTGGTGCGGCAGCGCGAGGCCCGCGCCGAGGTAGGCGTAGAGGTGCAGCAGGTGCCACGACTCGTAGCGCAGGCGCCGACGGGCGAACCGCATGCTCGTGACCACGACCATGACCAGCGCGAGCGTGCCGGCGTCGGCCAGCAGGATGCCTGGGTAGTCGACCGTGAGGTCCCACAGCATCAGCGGGGTGGCCAGCAGGTCGCCCAGCGCGTAGCCCCAGGTGATGAGGACGACGTGGGCGAGCATCAGCGTGAAGGACGTGAACCCGACGACGCGGTGGATGCGCGCCAGCCGGTCCTGCCCGTAGGCGTGCTCGAGCCACGGCACGCGGGCCATGAGCACGACCTGGGCGAGCAGGAGGACGCTGGCCACGAGACCGGTCTCCCGGCCGAGCGAGACCAGGGCCTGCGTCGGCTCGGCCAGGTCGGAGACCCCGCCCCCCGCCACCCACCAGTAGGTGACGAGCAGCAGGCTCAGCCACAGGGCGGCCACGCCGGCGAGCCGCACCGCCTCGTCGAGGCGGGCGCGGCTGCCGGGAGGGACGACCAGCCGAGGGGTCTCCTCGACTGGTCGCTGGGGGGCGGGGGCGAGGCTCACGTGTCCGAGCCGTCCTCGGTGCTGCCGTCGGAGCCACCGAAGGAGCCGCCGGCGTCGCCGCCGGGGTAGCCCTCGCCGTCGGAGAAGTCCGGCCGCTCGCCGGGCTCGCCGCGGTCACCACGCTCACCCGTCGGGCGCTGGCCCCAGTCGCTGCTCGGGACGACGCCGGAGTCCTCGGCGGTCTCGTGACCGATCGCGAAGCCGACGCCACCGGAGGCGAGGACGACCGCCGCTGCGCCGCCGGCCAGGGCCGCCCTACGGGTGCGGGGGCCACGGTTCGACCAGCCCGTGCGGACGCGGTCGCGCCCCGCCCCGAGGCGTGCTCGGCCGGCACCGAGGCGCCCGCGCAGGCCCGCCGAGCGGGACGCGTGCTCCTCGGTCGACGCCTCGGACGCCGCAGCGCCGGCGGCCGCACCCGCCGCGGTGCCGGTCACGGGGCCGGCCCAGGTGACGGGCTGGACGGTGGTGGGCTGCTCGGTGGCGGGGGCAGCCGCCACGGGCTGGTCCTGCTCGGCGACCGGCTCGTCCACGGTGGGCTCCACAGCCGGCTGCTCCGGCTCGTGCGAGGCGCCGGCCGGGGCCGCAGGCTCCCAGCGGGAGCCGCTGGACAGCGGGCGGGTCTCGTCGGGGTCGGCAGGGTTGGTCACGGCGCTCTCCTTGATCGGGGACGCGCCCACTGTCGTGCGCCCACCTGAGCGCTGCGACCAGGAGGCCTGTGCCGGACCTGTGCGATCCCGGTGCCGCCCCACACGCCAGATATCGGAACGATCACGAAGGTCACGAAACGATCACGGCCAGGTCACTCTTCGTGACCTGGCCGGGCAGGGCGCCGTCCGACAGCGCCGATCACCACTCCCCAGGGCGCGCCAGGGCAGGAGGACAGGATCGCGTCGACCCCCGCAGGGGTGGGACAGCGGTGCGACCTTAGGTGGCTCGTATGTCAGCCATGTTTCACGGCCGGACGATGGTTTCAGCCTCCGCCCCGGCGAGCACCACCACGGCACGTCGACGCAGGTCAGCCCCTCCGGCATCGTGCCCTGTCGCTCCTGTCACCGCAGGTCAGCGACGCGCGGGAGCGGAGCCCGATCCTGGTTTACGCCGCCGCGGCGCCGGAGATGAGAGGTAGGACACGTCCGCCTCGCGGGGTCGGGCCGGTCCGCGTCCCGGGGGCGTGCCGGCCCGTCGGGGCGTGCCTCAGAGACCCACGCTCTCCGCGAGCCACCCGGCGGCCCGCGCCGGCTCCACCTCCAGCAGCGCCTCTCCCGCCGTCACCTCCGAGACGACCCAGCCAGGCACGTCCGCCGCGCCCCAGGGCCAGCACAGCGCGACCCGCTCCCGGGCCGCGACCCGGGCCCAGCCGGCCCGGGCGACCTCGACGTCCTCGGCAGGGGCGAAGACCTGGAAGGCCGCGGTCTGCACCGGTCGTGGGGCGACCCGCAGGCCCCGTGCCTCCAGCTCCTCGCCGACCGCGCGGGCCCACGCGACGCACTGCGGCACCAGGGGCAGCCGGTCGCGCAGGCCCACGAGGGCCTCGAGCGCGACCGGGGTCAGCCGGTAGAGGGTCCCGCCGAGCCGGTGCCGCCAGACCCGCAGCTCCTCCGCCACGTTCTCGGAGGCCGCGACCGCGGCGCCGGAGGTCGCGCCGAGGGCCTTGTAGAAGGAGACGTAGACGGAGTCCACGAGACCCACCACCTCGGGCAGCGGCCGGTCGTAGAACGGCTGGCTCTCCCAGAGCCGCGCGCCGTCGGCGTGCAGGGCGACGCCGAGGTCCCGCGCCGCCGCCGAGAGCCCCTCCAGGTCCTCCCAGGACGGCAGGGTGCAGCCCGCGTCGCGCAGCGGCAGCTCGACCAGCACCGCGCCCAGGCTCGCGGGGTCCGGCAGCGCCCGCAGGTCGGCGGCCGTCGGCGTGCGCCGGCCCACGGTCAGGTGCTCCACACGGACGCCGTGCAGCACCCGCAGGGCGTCGTCCTCGTGCGTGAGCAGGTGGGAGAGGTCGGGCATGGCGACCCGCTGGGAGCCTGCCCGGTCGCACCAGGTCCGCAGGGCGGCCTGCTGCCCCATCGTCCCCGAGGGCAGCAGGACGGCGCCCTCGGTGCCCAGCAGCCCGGCGACCTCCTCCTCCGCGCGCTGCACGGCGCCCTTCGCGCCGTAGGTGTCCCAGGAGTCCCACGCGTCCAGGCCCAGCTCGTCGGCGGCACGCGCGAGCCCCGCGAGGTGCTCCGCCGGGGTGACCCGGCGACGACCGCCGACCACCTCGCACGCGGCCATGGCCTCGGCGACGGGATCAGGGGTCTGCGGCTTCTCGTCCATGGCCGCAGTCAAGCACCCTGGTCGACCTTCCCTGGGCCGGGTCACTCCCAGCGGCGGCGGACGACGGTGGTCACGTCGAACGGGTCGGCGCCGCCCTGGGCGGCCAGCTCGCCGTGCACGGCCGGGTCGGCGCGGGCGAGGAAGACGGGCGGCTCGCAGCCGACCCAGCGCTCGAGGGCGTCCCCGTAGGCCCGGGCGAGCTCTCCGCGGACGCCGAGGTCGGTGGGCACCGGGTGCCACACCGTCCCGGTGGGGACGGGGTGCCCGCGTCGTCCGGCCGAGCGCTCCGCGACCGCCTCGTCCGCGTCCGGCGAGCCCGGCGCGAGCACGTGGCGCCGCAGCGCGTAGCGGTGCCCGGAGACCGGGCCGAGAGCGTCGGCGAGCGCGCGTGTGAACACCTCGCTCCCGGCCTCGTCGGCCCCGCCGAGCACGCACCGGTAGGTGCCGTCCGGGTCCACGTCGGCGCTCACCCGCTCGGCCGAAGCACCGGGCACGAGCCCCGTGCTCCCCAGGGCGTCCGCCACGGCGGCGGCCACCCGGGGCACGGTGGAGGCGGTGCCGTCGACGGCACCGAGGAGCGCGGCACCCCGCCGACGGCGGTGGGTGCGGAGACCGACACCGGCGCCCGTGACTCCTGCAGCCGCCGCCAGCGACACGATCACGGGAGCGAGCCCACTGGGAGCACCGGCGGCCGACGCGGCCGCGGTGAGCCCCACCGTCGCGGCCGTGCCGGCCGACAGCCCGCCGCCGAGCGCCTGCCCGAACCTCGTCGTGGCCCGTCTGGCCTCGGCCTGCACGCGCGCGGACCTCGGCTCCAGCCGCCCCGCACGCACCGCCACCGCGGCCGGCTGGGGCCGCCCGTGGCGGTCGAGGTCGTCCTGCTCCGCCGACCGGACGACGGTGCGGCCGGGCAGCACGCGCAGCGTCCTGCCGACCCGGTCGGCGTAGGGCTCCCCGACCCGCCAGCGCTCCCGGACGTCGGCCCGACCCTCCGCGGCCACGAGCATCCGCGCGTTGACGGCCTCGTGCTCGGCGACCGGTGGCGGCGCGAACGGGCTGAAGACGGGGTCGAGGTGCGCGACGCCGTCCACGACCTCGCCCTCCGCGTCGACGCCGAAGAAGCCGGTGTGCTTGCGCACGAGGCGCTGCCAGTCCGCGTCGCCGCGGGGGTGCTCGGGGTCGACGCAGACGACCGTCCAGGTCAGCGCCACCTTCTCGGGACGCTGCGGGTCGGTGCGCAGCGCCCGGCCGCGCGTCTGCACCACGGCCGTCGTGGTCGTGACGGCGGTGAGGTCGACCAGCGTCGTGAGGCAGCGGGCGTCCCAGCCCTCCCCCAGCAGGCCGCGCGTGCCGACGAGGACGTGGGTGCCGCCGGCCTCCAGGAAGGTGGTGACGTGCCGGACCCAGCGGCGGCTGCTCCAGCGACCCTCCAGGCTCGCGGCACGGCCCCCGCCCGCCACGGCCGGCACGACCTCGAGGGCGCCGGCCAGACGGAGGTCCTGCGCGGCCGCGTGCTCCGCCAACGCGGTGAGCGTCGCCGGGGCCCCGGCCACCGCGGACCCGGAGACCAGCAGCACGTCCTCGGTCGCCGGGTCGGCCAGCAGTGCCTCGAGCACCGCCCACGCCGAGCCGGACTGCTGGTCGAGCACGCCCTCGAGGTCGGCCGGCAGCGTCGCGCTGGCGCGCTCGTGGTCGCACAGCACCAGCACCCGGGCGTCGTCGCCGAGGTTCGCCCTCTCGTGCCGGGCGATGGTGACGCAGGCGGTGGTCTTGGCCTCCGAGCGGGCCAGGACGCGGTCCACCGGGGTGCGGCCGCGGCGCACGCCGTGCCGGGTGAGGGTGTGGCCGACCGCGGGCAGGGCGGCGCGGATGCGGTCCAGCAGGGCGGCGTCCTCCGCGGCGTCGCTGCGGCGCAGGTGGCCGCGCACCCAGTCGTCGAGCAGCACCACCCAGTCCTCGGCCGCCGGCTCGCGGCGGTGCTCCTCCCCCGGCCGGGCGCCCTCGGGCAGCGCCAGCAGCCCGGCGTGGTGCAGGCGCAGCCCGGCACGGGCGAGGTCGGGCTCGCGGCGGGCCAGCGCCGGCCACGCCGGGCCGGGACGTCCGTCGGCGTCCTCGCGCGTGACCAGGCGCCGGTCGAGCCACGTCAGGAACGGCACCGTGCCGAGCGTGGGATCGACCAGGGCGGTGGTCAGCTCGGTGAAGCGCAGCGCGTCCCCGGCCAGCCAGTCCCGCTCCGCCGCGGTGGGCTGCACGAGCTGCACGAGCTCGGCGAACGGCGCCAGGTCGCCCTCGCGCACCACGGCCGGGATCGAGGTGGCGTAGGCGATGTCCCCGAACAGGTCGGCCACGAGGTCCGCCTGGTCGCGGGTCAAGGTCTCCGGCGGCGTCGCCGTCAGCCCCAGCACGCGCGCCCGGGGCAGCAGCGCCAGCAGCTCGGCGAGCAGCCGGCCCCACACCTCCAGCAGGTGGTGGCACTCGTCGAGGACCAGCAGCAGCGGGCCCGCCTCGCGCAGCGCCTCGACCAGCGCGCGGCCGTGCGGGTGCAGCCGCTCGAGCAGGGCCTCGTCGCGGCTCTCGGGCTCGGGCTCGTCCACCCCCTCGACGGGCTCCGCGTCGGCGTCGAAGACCGCGACCGACTGGTACGTCAGCGCCGTCAGCGCAGCGCCCAGGTCCCGGTCGTCGGAGGCGTCCAGGCCCATCGCCCGCGCCTGGGCCAGCCACTGCGCCTGGATCGCCGTGTTCGGCCCCAGGACGACGGCGCGGTGCCCCTCCGCCACGGCCGCCAGCGCCGTCTCCAGCCCCACGCGCGTCTTGCCGGCGCCCGGCGGCAGCACCACCCAGGCCCGGGTCGCCCCGGCCGCCCAGCGCACCGCCAGCGCGTCCAGCGCGAGCCGCTGGTGGCGCCGCAGCGGCGGTGGGACCGGGATCGGCGCGGGGACGGGCTCGGCGGTCACCGGCTCAGTCCTCCCAGAACACCCGGTCGACGACCTGCCGGGCGGTGCGCGTGCGCCGCAGGTGGTCCTCGATCAGCTCCTCGGAGGAGCCGTCCTCGTAGCCGAGCAGCGCCGCCACGGCGTGCCGGTCGTGGGCGTCCTTGGGCAGCTGGTCGCTGGGCTTGCCGCGCACCAGGGTCACCGCGTTGCGCACCCGGCTGACCCAGCGCCACGTGTCGGCCAGCACCTCGGCGTCGTGCCCGTCCACCAGGCCGGCCTCGGCAGCGGCGGCCAGGGCCGGCAGGGTGCGGCACCGCCGCAGGCCCTCGACCTCGTGGCCGTGGCGCATCTGGATCAGCTGGACCGTCCACTCCACGTCCGCCAGGCCGCCGCGTCCGAGCTTGAGGTGGGTGGCGGGGTCGGCCCCGCGCGGCAGCCGCTCCTTGTCGACCCGACCCTTGATCCGCCGCACCTCCAGGACGTCGTCCTCGGTGAGTCCGGCCTCGGGGAAGCGCAGGGGGTCCACGAGCGCGGTGAAGGCGGCGCGCAGGTCGGGGTCGCCGACGACGGCGTCGGCGCGCAGCAGCGCCTGCGCCTCCCACACCATCGACCAGCGCTCGTAGTAGGCCGCGTAGGACTCCAGCGTGCGCACGAGCGGCCCGCTGCGTCCCTCGGGGCGCAGGTCGGCGTCGATCACCAGGGGCGGGTCGCCACCGGGCAGGCCGAGCAGCCGGCGCAGCTCGTGCGCCAGCGCCTGCGCGTAGGCGGCCGCCTCCTGGTGGTCCGCGCCCTCCACGGGCTCGTGCACGAAGAGGACGTCGGCGTCGCTGCCGTAGGACAGCTCGAACCCGCCGTAGCGACCCATGGCGATCACGGCGAACCGGGTGGGTGCCGTCTCCAGGCCCCGCGCGGCGAGCACGGCCCGCTCGACCACCGTCAGCGCCGTCTCGAGCGTGGCGTCGGTGAGTCGGGACAGCGCGGCCCCGACCTGCTCGACGTCGACCAGGCCCAGGCTGTCCGCGGCCGCCAGCCGGAACAGCTCGCGGCGACGCACCGCGCGCAGCGCCCGCACCGCGGCCTCGGGCTCCTCGCGGCGCGCCGCGGCCGCCCGCATCTCCTCGAGCATCGGCTCCAGGGGGCGCGGGCCCAGGTCGGTGTCGGCCAGGACGCGCAGGCCCTGGGGCTCGTGCTCGAGCAGCGAGGTGGCGTACTTCGAGGTCGCCAGCACCCGGGCCAGCCGCTCGGCCACCTGCCCCTCGTCCCGCAGCAGAGCCAGGTACCAGGGCGTCTGCCCGAGCGACTCGCTGATGCGGCGGAAGCCGAAGAGCCCGCCGTCGGGGTCGCCGCAGTCGGCGAACCACTGGAGCATCGCGGGCAGCAGCGTGCGTTGGATGGCGGCCGCCCGGCCCACGCCGGCGGTGAGCGCCTCCAGGTGCCGCAGGGCGGCGGTCGGCTCGCGGTAGCCCAGGGCCGCCAGACGGGTGGCGGCCGCCGCGGGCGTCAGGCGGGCGTCCGGCCCGGGGATGGCGGCGACGGCGGTGAGCAGCGGTCGGTAGAACACCTTCTGGTGCAGGCGGCTGACCTCGCGGCGCACCCGCCCCCACTCGGCCTCCAGCGCGGCCGCCGGCTCCTTCATCAGGCCCAGCGACCGGCCCAGGCGCCGCAGCGACGCCTCGTCGTCGGGCACCACGTGCGTGCGCCGCAGCCGGAAGAGCTGGATGCGGTGCTCGAGGCGGCGCAGGAACTCGTAGGCGCGGCTGAGGTCCTCGCCGTCCTCGCGGCCCAGGTAGCCGCCCTCGGTGAGGTGGTGCAGCGCCGAGAGGGTGGCGGTGCAGCGGATCGTCTCGTCGGCCCGCCCGTGCACCAGCTGGAGCATCTGGACGGCGAACTCGACGTCGCGCAGGCCGCCCTCGCCGAGCTTCAGCTGGCGGTCAGCGTCCTTGCCGCTGAGGTGCTCCACGACGCGGCGTCGCATCGCCTGGGTCTGCTCCACGAAGCCGTCTCGCTCCGCCGCCGTCCACACCAGGGGGTCGAGCATCTCCGACCACTCCCGGCCCAGGGCCAGGTCGCCCGCGACCGGGCGGCGCTTGAGCAGCGCCTGGAACTCCCAGGTGCTGGCCCAGCGCTCGTAGTAGCCGAGGAAGCCGTCCAGCGTCCGGGTCAGCGGCCCCGCCTTGCCCTCGGGCCGCAGCGCCGCGTCGACCTCCCAGATCTCTCCCTCGCGCGTGGGGTCCGAGCACACCCGGATGAGGTGGCTGGCCAGCTGGGTGGCGGTGCGCCGCACCCGCTCGGGGTCCGGTGCCGGGGTGTCGGGGTCCTCGGGCACCACCGGCTCGTGCACGAAGACGACGTCCACGTCGGAGACGTAGTTGAGCTCGCGGGCGCCGCACTTGCCCATCGCGATGACGGCCAGGCGGACGTCGGCGGCGGCGGCGCCGACCCGCTGCCGGGCCACGGCCAGGCCGGCCTCCAGCGTGGCGGCCGCCAGGTCGGAGAGCTCCGCGGCGACGTCGTCGACCCCGACGCCGTGCGCCAGGTCGCGGGAGGTGAGGAGCAGCAGGTGCCGTCGGTACTCCACCCGCATGGCGAGCATCGCCTGGGCGTCGGGCAGCGTCGCCACGGGCGCGGGGTCGCTCGGGTCCGCGCCGACGGCACCGAGCAGGCAGGCCCGCAGCCAGAACGCCGGCGGCCGGGTGGAGCCCAGGAGCGGGTGGCGCAGGTCCTCCCACTGCTCGGGATGACGCACCAGGTGGTCGGTGAGCGCCAGGCTGGTGCCGAGCACCGAGAGCAGCCGCATGGCGGTGCCGTCCTCGTCGACGAGGGTGGCGAGCAGGCGGGCGCGCCCGGGGCCGGCGGGGTCCTCGTCGATCGCCTCGAGCAGGCGGACGAGGCCCGCCAGCGCGAGGTCGGGGTCGGCCGTGCCCGCGAGGATCCACAGCAGCGGGTCGGCGCCCTCGCCGAGCAGCGCGAGGTTCGCCTCGGCCACGTCGACGTCGGTGAAGCCGTGCCCCAGCAGGGCCGTGCGGGAGGAGAGCGGTCGCGACATGCTCACACCTCCGACAGGGGCGCCCCGGTCCGCTGGGGCTCGGTGTCGCGCAGGGCGGCGCGCGCCCGGCGACGCGCGGTCGCCAGCGCAGCGAACCGGGCCCCGGCCGGGCCCCACGTGGCGGCGAGCTCGTCGGCGGCGGCACGGACCTGCGGCACGGCCTCCTCGGTGTCCGGCCAGCCGGCCACGATCGCGTCGTCGACCTCGGGGTGGCACTGCACGCCCCACGCCGCCGGCGCGTAGCGGGCGGCCTGGACGTCGCCCAGCGGCGAGCTGGCCAGCCGCACGGCCGCGTCGGGCAGCGCGAGGACCACGTCGTTGTTCCAGTGCATCGCCCGCGCGGTGCCGAGCCCGCCCAGCAGCGCGTCGCCCTCGGCCGCGTCGGTCCAGCCGACCGGGGTCAGGCCGAGTGTGCGGCCGCGGGGGTTGACCCCGACCTCGCCGCCCAGCGCGGCGGCGATCACCTGGTGCCCCAGGCAGACGCCGAGCGTGGGCACCCCGTCGGCCACGGCGGTCCGCACGAGGGCCTTGAGCCCGACCAGCCAGGGGTGCTCCGCCTCGTCCCCCGCGCCCATCTCGCCGCCCAGCACCACGAGGGCGTCGTGGCCGTCGAGGTCGGCGGGCAGCGGGTCGCCGGCGAACATGCGTCGCTCGTCGAGCACGCAGCCGCCGGCCAGCAGCCAGGCCCCGAGCAGGCCCGGCGGGTCGTCCTCGTCCGGGCGGACGAGGAGGACGAGGGGCCGGTCTGCCCCGGGATCGGCGGCGGGGTCGACCGCTGGGTCGGGCGTCATCAGATGACCGGGAGCATCCGGTCGCGCTCGAACGCCGAGACCTGGCCGCGGTACTCGTCCCACTCGGCGCGCTTGTTCTTGAGCAGGAACTCGAAGACCTGCTCGCCGAGGGTCTCGGCCAGCAGCTCGGACTCCTCGGCGACGGCGATGGCCTCGTTGAGGCTCTTCGGCAGCGGCTTGATGCCCAGGGCGGTGCGCTCGCGCTCGGAGAGCGCCCACACGTCGTCCTCGGCCTCGCGGGGCAGCCTGTACTCGCCCTCGATGCCCTTGAGGCCGGCCGCGAGCACGGCGGCGTAGGCGAGGTAGGGGTTGCACGCCGCGTCCAGGGACCGCAGCTCGACGCGGGTCGACTGGCCCTTGTTCGGCTTGTACATCGGCACGCGGATCATCGCGGAGCGGTTGTTGTGGCCCCAGCAGACGTAGGACGGCGCCTCGGAGCCGACCATCATCCGCTTGTAGGAGTTCACCCACTGGTTGGTGACCACGGAGATCTCGGGGGCGTGCGCCAGGACGCCGGCGATGAAGTGCCGCGCCGCCGGGCTGAGCGAGTACTCGGAGCCGGCCTCGAAGAAGGCGTTCTCGTCGCCGTCGAAGAGGCTGACGTGGGTGTGCATGCCGGAGCCGGGCTGGTCGGTGAACGGCTTGGGCATGAACGAGGCCCAGATGCCCTGGCTCAGCGCCACCTCCCGGATGACGGTGCGGAAGGTCATGATGTTGTCGGCCGTGGAGAGCGCGTCGGCGTAGCGCAGGTCGATCTCCTGCTGGCCGGGGCCGCCCTCGTGGTGGCTGAACTCCACCGAGATGCCCATCGCCTCGAGCATGCCGATCGCCTCGCGGCGGAAGTCGGCGCCCTGGGACTGGGCGGTGTGGTCGAAGAACCCGCTGCGGTCGACCGGCACGGGCTTGCGGCCGGGGCTCGGCAGCTCCTTGAACAGGTAGAACTCGATCTCGGGGTGGGTGTAGAAGGTGTAGCCCTGGTCGGCGGCGCGCGAGAGCGTCCGCTTGAGGACGTGGCGGGGATCCGCGTAGGACGGGCTGTTGTCCGGCATCTCGATGTCGCAGAACATGCGACCGGTGGCGGGGCCCTCGCCGCTGCGCCACGGCAGGATCTGGAACGTCGAGGCGTCCGGCTTCAGCAGCATGTCGGACTCGAAGACGCGGGCGAAGCCCTCGATCGCCGAGCCGTCGAACCCGATGCCCTCCTCGAACGCGCCCTCCAGCTCGGCCGGCGCGACGGCCACGGACTTCAACGCCCCCAGCACGTCGGTGAACCACAGCCGCACGAAGCGGACGTCGCGCTCCTCGAGCGCCCGGAGCACGAAGTCTTCCTGCTTGCCCATGGTGGTGAGCCTAGTGCTCCGCGTGGCCCTGGACGTCAGCCGGGCCGCTGCGCCGGACACCGCGTCGCGCGGACCGTTCGCTCAGGTGGCGACGGGCGCCTCGCACTCCATCACCGACTGGGTGCCCAGGACGCCGTGCGTGGTGCCGTAGCGCGGGTCCAGCCACGCCTGGGTCCGACGCGTCCACGCGAGCGCGGCGGTGGCGGTGCCGTCCGGCGTCTCGACCTCCTGCTTGCGCACGACCACCCGCAGCCGGGCCGTGTCCTGGCCGGTGCCCGCCCAGCACCCGCTCGCCCGCTTCTTCTGCCGCGCCTCGGACGCGTCGACGAGGCTGCCGGCAGCCTCGTGGGCGTAGCGGACGGCGGTGACGGTCTGGAACGAGGTCTGGTCGACCCACGGTGCCCGCACCATGATCGTCAGCCCGACCGTGCGCCAGGTGGGCACGGAGAACTGCACCTCGCCGTCCTCGACCGCGCGGTACCGGGTGCTCCACGTGGTGTCGCTGCGGTCGGTGTCCGAGGCCAGGGCCAGGCGGCAGCTGCCGCAGCCGGTGGCGATCGTCAGCGTGGTGGTGCTCCTGCGGTCGAGGGACGAGGTCTGGCTGGCGGCCGCACCCTCACGCCCCTGGGTCGCGAGGAGGACGCCGACGAGGGCGGCCAGCGCGACCACGAGGACGGCGGTGCGGACGGGACGGCGGTCGAGCAGGGAGGTCACGAGTGGCTCCGTGGTCGGGGGGGGTGGTCGGGTCGGGTGCAGGTACCGGACCGGCAGGGCCCGGCATCGTCCTGGTACCCGCTGGGGCGCCGCCCACACCCTCACCGGGGTGGGGCGGCGGCGCGAGGGTCAGCCGCACTCGGGCACGGCCTGGCTCGCCAGGTAGCCCCGACGAGCGTGCTGCATCGCTCCGGTCCAGGGCTGGGTCCGGGCCGACCACGCCCGCAGGACCCGCACCCGACCGTCACCGTCGGCCGACGGCACCCGGAGGTGGGACGAGCGGACGCGGAGGTCCAGCCGGCCCGCCGCCGTCCCGGCGAAGCAGGCCGTCGCACGGTGCTTGCCGGCAGCGGCGCGGCGGCCGACGAGGCCACCGACCCGCTCCTGCCCGTAGCGCATCGCCACGAGGGTGGTGCCGGGTGCGGCGTCGTCGGTGTCGGCATCGGAGGCGTCGGGCTCGGTGACGCTGACGCTGAGGCCGCGGGTGCGCCACGTCGGGGCCCAGAAGGCGACCGTGCCGTCGGCGACCGTCTTGGCGGGCTTGCTCCAGGCGTGCGCGGCCTCGTCGGTGTCGCTGGCCAGGGCGACCGCACACCCCTCGCAGCCGGGCAGGTGGACGACGACGCGCGTGTGCGACTGGTCGGAGGCCCGGGCGTCGGTGGTGCCGGCGGCGCCGGCCGGGGTCAGCGGCGCGGCCAGCGCCAACAGGGCGGTGACGGCCACCCCTGCGCGGCCCAGAGTTCGGCCCAGGATGCGGGAGCGGGTGACGGTGCGGGTGGTCTGGCGGGTGTGCACGGGATTCCTCCACGTCAGTTGGTTGCCTTGCACACCTACTGACGAGGTCGGCCGTCCCGATGGTTCGGCCGTCCGCCGAGAAACTTCCGGGCGGCGCCGTCCTGGGCTGCTCAGTCCTGCGGCACGTGCGCCTCGAGCTCGGCCAGCCACGCAGTGGGTGCCGCGTCCGAGGGCATCCGCCAGTCACCGCGGGGGCTCATCGTGCCGCCGGCGGAGACCTTGGGACCGTTGGGCAGGGCCGAGCGCTTGAACTGGCTGGTGAAGAAGCGGCGGTGGAAGACGGTGAGCCAGTGCCTGATCGTGGCCAGGTCGTAGGTCTGGCGCGAGGCCTCCGGGAAGCCCGGCGGCCAGGCCCCCTCGGCCGCGTCGCGCCAGGCGTGCCAGGCGAGGAAGGCGATCTTGGACGGCTTGTAGCCCAGGCGCAGCACGTGGTGAAGCGTGAAGTCCTGGAGCGCGTAGGGCCCGACGAAGTCCTCGGTGGCCTGCGGTCGTCCGCCCTCGTCGGCCGGCACCAGCTCGGGGCTGATCTCCTGGTCGAGGATCTCGCGCAGGATCTCGCCGGTGGTCTCGTCGAACTGGCCGGAGTCGGCGACCCAGCGGATGAGGTGCTGGATGAGGGTCTTCGGCACGCCGGCGTTGACGTTGTAGTGCGACATCTGGTCGCCGACGCCGTAGGTGCACCAGCCGAGCGCCAGCTCGGAGAGGTCGCCGGTGCCGACCACCAGCCCACCGCGCTGGTTGGCGAGGCGGAACAGGTAGTCGTAGCGCAGCCCGGCCTGCACGTTCTCGAAGGTGACGTCGTAGACCGGCTCGCCACCGGCGAACGGGTGGCCCAGGTCGGCGAGCATCTGCGTGGCGGCGGGGCGGATGTCGAGCTCCTCGAACGTCACGCCGAGGGCGGCGCCGAGGCGGTGCGCCAGCGAGCGCGACGTCTCGCCGGTCGCGAACCCGGGCATGGTGAAGGCGAGGATGTCGCTGCGGGGACGCCCGAGGCGGTCCATGGCGCGGGCCGCGACGATGAGGGCGTGGGTGGAGTCGAGGCCACCGGAGACGCCGATGACCGCGGCAGGCTGCCAGGTGTCGGTGCTCATCGCGGCCATCCGCTGCTCCAGCCCGAAGACCTGGATGTTGTAGGCCTCGTAGCAGTCCAGCGCGAGCCGCTCGGCGTCCGCGGGCACGAAGGGGAAGCGCGCGACCTCGCGCTGCAGACCGAGGTCGCCGGTCGGCGCCCCCAGCTCGAACCGGACGGTGCGCCAGCCCTCGACCCGCTCGCCCAGGGCGCGCCGGTTGTCGTCGAAGCTGCCCTGGCGCTGTCGCTCCTGGCGCAGCCGGTCGAGGTCGACGTCGGCCACCGTGCGCACGACCGCGTCGGGGAACCGCTCGCCGTCGGCCAGCAGGTCACCGCACTCGTAGATCATCGTCTGCCCGTCCCAGGAGAGGTCGGTGGACGACTCCCCCGGCCCGGCCGCCGCGTAGACCGACGCCGCCAGGCAGCGGGCGCTGGCCGAGCGGACCAGCAGGCGCCGGTCCTCGGCGCGCGCCACGGTGATCGGGCTGCCGGAGAGGTTGGCCAGCACGGTGGCGCCGGCGAGCGCGGCCTCGGCGTGCGGCGGGACCGGGACCCACATGTCCTCGCAGATCTCGGCGTGCAGCACGAGGCCGGGCACGTCGGTGACCTCGAAGAGCAGGTCGACCCCGAACGGCACCTCGTGCCCGGCCACCGTGACGGTCGCCGGGCCGCCGTCCGCACCGGACTGCCCCCGCCTGTCGTCCCCGGCGGCGAAGTGCCGCTTCTCGTAGAACTCGCGGTAGTTCGGCAGGTAGGACTTCGGCGAGACGCCGAGCACGCGACCGCGGTGCACGACGAGCGCGCAGTTCAGCAGCCGGTGGCCGACCCGCAGCGGCGCCCCGACGACCAGCACTGGGGTCAGCGCCCGGGTGCCCTCCAGCAGCGTCGCGACCGCCTCGTCCACCGCGTCGAGCAGGACGTCGGCGAGGAACAGGTCCTCCACGGAGTAGCCGGAGAGGCAGAGCTCACCGAACACGGCCACCGCCACGCCGTCCTCGTGGCAGGCGCGGGCCTGGTCGAGGACGGCAGCGACGTTGGCGGCCGGGTCGGCGAGGGTCACCGGCACCGTGCACGCCGCGACGCGGGCAAAGCCCTGGTCGTAGGCGTTGTAGAAGTCCACGTCGCGAGTCTAGGGACGCCGCCGGTTCCCCCGGCCCTCCGGCCACCCGCCGGAAGCCGATAGTGCGCGACGAAAGGCACCACCCGCGAAGCGAATCGGGTGCTTTTCGTCGCGCACTATCGGCGCAGGGGTGTCTCAGGCGACGGGGGCGGACCCGTCCGGGTAGCCGTGCGGGTTCTGCGACTGCCAGCGCCAGGTGTCGGCGCACATGTCCTCGATGGTGCGGGTGGCGCGCCAGCCGAGCTCGGCCTCGGCGCGGGTCGGGTCGGCCCAGAAGGCAGTGAGGTCGCCGGCGCGGCGCGGGGCGATCTCGTAGGGCAGCTCGCGGCCCACGGCCTTCTCGAACGCCTTGAGCATGGCCAGCACGGAGGTGCCGGTGCCGGTGCCGAGGTTGAACGGCCGGCACGCCTCGTCCATCTTCTCGAGGTGCTCGAGGGCGGCGACATGGCCCTCGGCCAGGTCCATCACGTGCAGGTAGTCGCGCTCGCAGGTGCCGTCGGCGGTCGGGTAGTCGTCGCCGAAGACGTTGAGGTGGCTGCGGCGGCCGACCGCGACCTGCGCGATGAACGGCATCAGGTTGTTGGGGATGCCCTGGGGGTCCTCGCCGATGGTGCCCGACGGGTGCGCACCGACCGGGTTGAAGTAGCGCAGGAGGGCGACCTTCATGCCGTCGGTGGCGGCGGCGACGTCGGTGAGGATCGTCTCGATCATCGCCTTGGTGCGGCCGTAGGGGTTGGTGGACTCCAGGTGGCGCCAGCCCTCCTCGTAGGGCACGGGCGCCTCCTCGCCGTAGACGGTCGCCGAGGAGGAGAAGACGAGCTTCTTCACGTCGTGGCGGCGCATGGCCTCCAGCAGCGACATCGTGGAGTCGAGGTTGTTGCGGTAGTACTCCAGCGGCTTCTCGACGCTCTCGCCGACGGCCTTGTACCCGGCGAAGTGGATGACGGCGTCGATCTCCTCCATGGAGAACAGCTGCGCGGTCTTGTCCGCGTCCTTGAGGTCGAAGGCGTGGACGGGCACGTGGGTGCCGGTCAGCGACTCCAGGCGTCCCACCACCGTGGGCTTGGCGTTGGAGAAGTCGTCGACGACGACGACGTCGTGGCCGGCCTCGACGAGCGAGACGACCGTGTGGGACCCGATGTAGCCGGCACCGCCGGAGACAAGCACGCGCATGGCGCCAGACGGTAGCGGAGTTCGGGCCGGCCCCTGGCTTTACCGTGGCCACGACCCGAAGATGCGGCACATGAGCGTGCACACCTCCCTGATCCCGTCCCTGTGGTTCGACGACCAGCTCGAGGAGGCGGCCGCGTTCTACTGCGCGCTGTTCCCGCGCAGCGAGGTCACGTGGACGGCCCGCTACGGCGAGGCCGGGCCGGGCGAGGCCGGCACGGTCATGGCCGGTGAGTTCGTGCTGGACGGCCTCCGCTTCCGCGCCATCAACGGCGGCCCGATGTTCCACTTCACCGAGGCCGTGTCCTTCGTGGTCGAGTGCGCCGACCAGGCCGAGGTCGACCACTACTGGTTCGGCCTGCTGGCCGACGGCGGCGAGGAGTCGCAGTGCGGCTGGCTCAAGGACCGCTTCGGGCTCTCGTGGCAGGTCACGCCCACCCGTCTCGGGGAGCTGCTCGGGGACCCGGACCCGGCCCGCGCCCAGGCGGCGACCCGGGCGATGCTCGGCATGCGGCGGATCGTCGTCGCCGACCTGGAGGCCGCGGCGGACGCCGCGGCCGGCGGTGTGGGCTGACCGGGCGGGCTGACCGGGCGGGATGACCGGGCGGGATGACCGGGTGGCGGGACGCGGGCGCAAGCCGTGACTGGTTAGCCTGGCGAGCAGTCCGTGGACTCCATCGGGGAGCCGCGAGATGTCACGTGAAGGAGCTCGACGATGAGCAACGAGGAGACCGCTCCGTACGGCAGCGGCCCCGCGAACCAGGCCACCCCGGCTGGGCAGGCACCGGCAGCACCCGTGCGCCGGATCCGCACCCACCACCTGGCCGCCATGAAGCAGCGCGGCGAGAAGATCACCATGCTCACCGCCTACGACATGTTCACCGCCGAGGTCTTCGACGAGGCAGGCATCGACATCCTGCTGGTCGGCGACTCGGCCTCCAACAACGTCCTCGGCAACGAGACCTCGATCCCCGTCACGGTGGAGGAGCTGCTGCCGCTGACCCGCGCCGTGGCCCGCTCCGCGCGCCGCGCGATGGTCCTGGGCGACCTGCCGTTCGGCAGCTACCAGGCCTCCCCCGAGCAGGCGTACCTGACCGCGGTCCGGTTCCTGAAGGAGGGCGGCGCGCACGCGGTCAAGCTCGAGGGCGGCGTCGAGATGGTGCCCGTGATCGAGAAGCTGACCGCCGGCGGCATCCCCGTCTGCGCGCACATCGGCTTCACCCCGCAGTCCGAGCACGCCCTCGGCGGCTACCGCGTCCAGGGGCGCGGGGAGACGGCCGAGCGGCTGCGGCGCGACGCGAAGGCGGTCCAGGACGCCGGCGCGTTCGCCGTCGTCATGGAGATGGTGCCCGGCGACCTCGCGGCCGAGATCTCCGCGGAGCTGACCATCCCCACGGTCGGCATCGGCGCCGGCGCCGGCTGCGACGGCCAGGTGCTCGTCTGGCAGGACGCCTTCGGCCTGCGCACCGGACGGATGCCGCGCTTCGTCAAGCAGTACGCCGACCTGCGCTCGGTGCTGCTCGAGGGCGCCCGCTCCTACGGCGACGACGTCAAGGGCGGCACCTTCCCCGGACCCGAGCACACCTTCGAGGGCTGAGCCCCGGACGACCGCCGCGAGGGGTGTCCCGGACGCGGACACCCTCTACGGTGGGCGAGTGACCCCCCTCACACCTCCCCCCGCCCCGCTGGACGTCTCCCCCTCCCACCGGTCTCGGCCCCGACTGCGCGCCCTGACCGCCGGTCTGCTGGCCGCCGCCGTGCTCGGCGCGCCGGCCCCGACAGCGGCGGAGTCGGCGGAGTCGTCGGAGTCGTCGGAGTCGCCAGCGTCGGTGGAGTCGTCAGGGTCGGCGGAGGAGACGGCCACGTCCGCCTCGTCCCGCCAGGCCTCGGCCCGCGGCCGCCTCGTCCGCGTCTCGGTGATGGCCTCCGGCCTGGACGTGCCCTGGGACGTCCGGTCGATCGGCGGCCGCACCCTGCTCCTCACCCAGCGCGACACGGCCACGCTGCACACGTGGCGCCGGGGCGTCGTGCGCCGGGTCCGCTTCCCGTCCCGGCAGGTCTGGGTCTCCGGGGAGACCGGCCTCATGGGCCTCGAGGTCGACCCGCGGTTCCAGCGCAACCGCCGCTTCTACACCTGCCAGGGTGCCACCCGCTCCGGCGGCGCCCACGACGTGCGCGTGATCGCGTGGCGGCTCAGCAAGGACGCCACGCGCGCCGGCCGACCCGAGGTCCTGCTCAAGGGCATCCCCGCCACCAGCGGCCGGCACGGGGGCTGCCGCCTCACCGTCACCAGCAACGGGGCGCTGCTGGTCGGCACCGGGGACGCCGCGACCTCCTCGAACCCGCAGGACACGACCTCCCTGGGCGGCAAGACGCTGCGGCTGAACCGGGCCACCGGACGCCCCTGGCCCACCAATCCCTGGCCGGACGCCCGCAGCAAGAAGCGCCGCTACGTGCTCACCTACGGCCACCGCAACGTGCAGGGCGTGATGCAGCGGCGCAACGGCACGCTGTGGTCGATCGAGCACGGCTCCTACCGCGACGACGAGGTCAACCTGCTGCGCAAGGGCGGCAACTACGGCTGGGACCCTGGCCCCGGCTACGACGAGTCGGTGCCGATGACCGACCACTCGCTCCCCGGTCGGCAGCGCTCGGCCCGCTGGCGCTCCGGCGAGCCCACCATCGCGCCCAGCGGCGGCACCTTCGTCGACGGACGGGAGTGGGGTCCGTTGAGGGGCACCATGGCCGTGGCGGCATTGAAGGGCTCGCAGATGCTGTTCCTGCGCTTCGACTCCGACAACCGCCTCACCCGCGTCCGGGCACCGCGAGCGCTGAAGCAGCACGGCCGCCTGCGCACCGTCGTGCAGCTGCCCGGCGGCAGCCTCGTCGCCCTCACCAGCAACGGTGACGGCGACGACGAGATGCTGCGCATCCGCCCCGGCGCCTGAGGAGCACCCGTCGAGACCTCCGGCCGCCCCTTGGACGCTTCCGGCAGGATGATGCTCCACCTACCTCAGGAGCCCGAACGCCCCCGTGGACAGCCAGACGCTGCTCAACCTCGCTCTCGTCCTTCTCTTCGTCCTCGTCGGGGGTGTGTTCGCCGGCACCGAGATCGCCCTCGTCTCGCTGCGCGAGGGCCAGCTGGACGCCCTCGAGCGTCGCGGCTCGCGCGGCGCCCGGGTCGCGAAGGTCGCGCGTGACCCGAACCGGTTCCTGGCCGCCGTCCAGATCGGCGTCACCGTGGCCGGCTTCTTCTCCGCCGCCTACGGCGCCTCGACCCTCGCCCCGGACCTCGCTCCCCTGCTGACGGGCATCGGCCTCCCGGACGCGGCGGCGGACACGGTCGCGCTCGTGCTGCTCACGCTGCTGATCGCCTACCTCTCGCTGGTGCTCGGCGAGCTGGTGCCGAAGCGCATCGCGCTCCAGCGCGCGGCCGGCGTCGCCCTCGTCGTCGGCCCCCCGCTGGACCGGTTCGCCACCGCCGTCCGGCCGGTCGTGTGGCTGCTCTCGCGCAGCACCAACGCCGTCGTCCGCGTCTTCGGCGGTGATCCCGAGGCCACCGGCGAGGAGATGACGGACGCGGAGCTGCGCTACCTCGTCGCCGAGCACGAGGGCCTGGACGACGGCGAGCGACGCATCCTGGTCGACGTCTTCGACGCGGCCGACCGCAGCCTGCGCGAGGTCATGCAGCCGCGCGGGGACGTGGTCATGGTGCCGCTGGGCGCGTCGGTGTCCGACGTGCTGGCGACCGTCGCCGAGCACCCCTGGTCGCGCTACCCGGTGCACGGGGAGAATGCCGACGACGTCCGCGGCTTCGTGCACGTGCGCGACCTGCTGGGGGTCTCGCCGGACGCCCCCGTCGCGGACGTGCTGCGCGAGATCGCGTTCCTGCCGGGCACCAACCGGGTGCTGCCGACGCTGACCCGGATGCGCCAGACCGGCCCGCACATCGCCGTGGTCGTCGACGAGTACGGCGGCACCGACGGCATCGTGACCCTCGAGGACCTCGTCGAGGAGCTCGTCGGCGAGATCGTGGACGAGCACGACCACCCGCTGCCCGTGCCCGGCACGAGCGACGAGGTCGAGGCCGGGCTCTCGATCGAGGACTTCGCGAACCGCACCGGCGTGCCGCTGCCGGACGGCCCCTACGAGACCGCCGCCGGGTACGTGCTGCACCGCCTCGGCCGGCTCGCCGAGGTCGGCGATCGCGTGCCCGTGCCCGAGGTGCTCCCGGACGGCGCGGACGCCGAGGGCGAGGGCGTCCAGGTCGGCGAGCTGGTGGTGAGCGAGGTGGACGGCCGGCGGATCACCCGGCTGCGGCTCGTCCACGCGGCGCCGGCACCGGAGGAGACGGCGCCCGGTGAGCCGGCAGTCGGCTCCGACTAGCGCGCCATAAGCAGCACGTCGTCCGCCAGGCGGTCCACGTGGTCGCGATCGACCGCGAGGCCGAAGACGACCCGGTAGTAGAGCGGCGCCACCACGTGGTCGAGCACCTGCTCGACGCTGGGCACGGACTCACCCCTCGCGGAGGCGGTCGCGAGGAGCCGCGCGGCCTGCTCCGCGCGCACCTCGCTGACCGGGCAGGAGCCGACCAGCCCGTCGCGCGCGCCCACCATGGCACGCAGGTAGCGCGTGCGCGCCGGCCTGCTGATGTCGGCGGCGATCGCCTCGGCCCAGGCGGTCAGGTCGGCGGCCAGGGACCCCAGCGCGGGCAGGGTCTCCCCGTCCCGGGTCAGCGTGGCCACCGTGACCTCCTCGAGGAGGGTGTCGACGTCCGACCAACGCCGGTACAGCGTGGTCGGGTTGACGCCTGCCCGCTCCGCGACGACGGGGAACGTGATCCGGTCCGCGCCCTCGGCCACGAGGTCGGCGACGGCGGCGTGCACCGCCTCACGGACCCGGCTGCTGCGACCGCCGGGGCGGGAGCCGGCATGAGCATCGGTCATGTGCACCACATTAGCGCAAAGAAGTTTGCGTTAAGAGGTACCGGGCACGTAGCGTCCTAACGCAAGGTTCATTGCTTTAGGAGGCTCTCGTGCTCAGCCGACCCGCGTCGTTCGCCCTCGCCGGCGTCATCGGCGCCGCCACGCTCACCGCCGCGTCGGCGCCGTCCCCGCTCTACCCCGTCTACCAGCAGCTGTGGGGGTTCTCCTCGTTCGTGCTGACGCTGGTGTTCGCGGTGTACGTGCTCGCGCTGCTGCTCGCGCTCCTCACGGTCGGGTCGCTCTCGGACCGGGTCGGCCGCCGGCCCGTGGCCTGCGGCGCGCTGCTCCTGCTGGCGGTCGGCATGGCCCTCTTCGCCCTCGCGGACGGCACGTCCTGGTTGGTCACCGCCCGGATCGTCCAGGGCCTGGCCGTCGGTGCCGCGGCAGGCACGACGACCGCCCTGATCGTGGAGGTGTCCGGGTCGCCCACCGCCGGCGCGGTGGTCAGCAGCTCCGCGCCGCTGCTCGGCATCGCGGTCGGCTCCGTCCTCTCCGGCGCCCTGGTCGAGCACGCGCCGTTCCCCCGGCAGCTCGTCTTCTGGGTGCTGGCTGCGGCGTACCTCGTCCTCGCGGCGCTGGTGTGGACGATCCCGGAGCCGCGCCGAGCACCCGTGTCGGGCTCGCTCGTCCGCTCGCTCCTGCCCCGGGTCGGGCTGCCGCCCGCCACGCGGGGCGTGTTCCTCGCGCTGCTGCCGGCGATGGCCGCCACCTGGGCGCTCGGCGGGCTCTACCTGTCCCTGGGATCCTCGGTGCTGGGCCGGCTGCTCGGCGTCGGCGACCACTTCGGCGTGGGCGTGGTGCTCGGCGCATTCTTCCTGGCCGGGGCGCTCGGCACGGTGGGGTCGATCGCGCTCCCGCCCGCTCCTCGCGCGGTGCTCGGCTACGGCACGCTGCTGATCGGTCTGCTGGCGACGATCGTCGCGATCGAGAGCGGGCTGCTCGGCGTCTACGTCGCCGGCTCCGCGCTGGCCGGCCTGGGCTTCGGCGCGACCTTCCGCGGCGTGGTCAGCGAGCTGGGCGCCGCGGCACCCGCCGCGCAGCGGGGCGAGGTCTTCGCGACCATGTACGTCGCCTCCTACCTCGCCTTCAGCGTGCCGGCCCTCGTCGCCGGGCTCGCGGTCGACGGGTGGGGCCTGCGCACCACGGTCGCCGCCTACGCCGGGCTCGACGTCGTCCTGGTGCTGGCGGCGGCCGCCGGCACCGCCGCACGAGCCCGGGCGACCCAGGCACGGCAGCCGGCCTGAGCCGTCAGGCCCCGACGGCGACCGCGCCTGCCCACAGGGCGGCGAGCACCAGCGGCACGGCGAGCACCCGCAGCGGGTGCGTCGTCCACCATCGGTAGCCACGCTCCAGGCCGATCGCCCACAGCAGGAGCAACGGCACCAGCGCCCACCAGGAGAGGAAGGGGGTGCTGGCCAGCAGGAGGAACAGCATGGCCGCGTGCAGCACGAAGCCGACGAACGGCCACGGCGAGACGTCGGTGCGGCGCTGCCCGGGCGGGCGGGTGAACAGCGAGATGGCTCAGTCCTCCCCGTCGGCGGCGTCCCACTCCTCGTTGCGCTCCTCGGCGCGCTCGAGGGCGTGCTCGGCCTCGGCCCTCGTCGAGTAGGGGCCGAGGCGGTGACGGGCGGGGCACATGTCCTCGGGCGTCTCCACCCGGTGGTGCTTCACGCAGAACCAGTACTCGTCGGGGTTGCCGCCGTCCATGGGCCCGACGCTAGCGCGCGGATGCCTCGGCCTGCACCACCCACGACTAGCCTCGAGCCGTGTCCCCGACCCCCGTCGCCCCGGCGCCGATCTCGGCGCGCCGCCCCGTCCCCGCTGACATCGAGCGGCCCGAGTACGTCGGCCAGGCCGCGCCGCTGCCGTTCCACGGCAGCGAGGTGAAGGACGCCGAGACGATCGAGAAGATGCGCGTGGCGTGCCGTGTGGCCGCCCAGGCCCGCGAGGAGGTCGGCCGGCACGTCGCGCCCGGCGTCACCACCGACGAGCTGGACCGGGTCGGCCACGAGTTCCTCTGCGACCACGGCGCCTACCCGTCCACGCTCGGCTACCGCGGGTTCCCCAAGTCGCTGTGCAGCAGCGTCAACGAGGTCGTGTGCCACGGCATCCCCGACGCGCGCCGGCTCGAGGACGGCGACATCGTCAACATCGACATCACCGGCTACCTCGACGGCGTGCACGGTGACACCAACGCCACGTTCCTGGTCGGGGACGTCGCCGAGGAGACCCGCCTGCTGGTGGAGCGGACACACGAGGCGACCCTGCGTGGCATCCGCGCGGTCAAGCCCGGGCGCCGGATCAACGTCGTCGGTCGCGTGATCGAGGCCTACGCGGCGCGCTTCGGCTACGGGGTCGTGCGCGAGTTCACCGGCCACGGCATCGGCACGTCGTTCCACTCCGGTCTGATCGTCCCCCACTACGACGACCCCGAGCACGACGACCTGATCGAGGTCGGCATGACGTTCACGATCGAGCCGATGCTCAACCTGGGCACCCACGAGTGGGAGATGTGGGACGACGGGTGGACCGCCGTGACCGCGGACCGCCGACCCTCCGCCCAGTTCGAGCACACCCTCCTCGTGACGCCGGACGGCGCCGAGATCCTCACCCAGCCCTGAGCCGGGCTTGACCCTGGCCTGACTCGGGCCTGACCCGGGTCTGACCCGGGCCTGACTCCGGCCTGAACCGGGCGGAGTCCTCGGCGAACCCCACCCGCTTCATCCCCCTGGGGGTTGCGTTTCGTGCCCCGCGCCAGGCGTCGAGAGCGCTGCACAGGTCACAGGCCGGGACACCGCGCGTTCTTACGTTCCAGAAACACTCACGTGGGTAGGGTCCGGCTCATGACGGCCATGTTCGAGGGCTACGGGTCGAGCGGCCCGGCCTATGACGAGATGTTCGACGGGCAGCGGCTGCGGCCGCCGTACCGACGGCTCCGCCACTCGCTGCGGGCCCTGACGACGCCGGAGCTGGTGCAGCGCGTCGAGGCGCTCCAGGCCGGGTACCTGGACCAGGGGGTGACCTTCGACATCGGCGGCGAGGAGCGGGCGTTCCCGCTCGACATCCTGCCGCGGGTGATCGAGATGGACACCTGGTCCACGATCGAGAAGGGCGTGCAGCAGCGGGTGAAGGCCCTGGAGGCCTTCCTCGCGGACGTCTACGACACGGGCCAGGTCTTCGACGACGGCGTCATCCCCCGCCGCGTCATCATGACCTCCTCGCACTTCCACCGGGAGGCGGCGAGCGTCCGGCCGCCCAACGGCGTCCGCGTGCACGTCTCGGGCATCGACCTCATCCGCGACAACGCGGGCGAGTTCCGGGTGCTCGAGGACAACTGCCGCGTCCCGTCCGGCGTCTCCTACGTGATGACGAACCGGCGCGCGATCACCGCCGCCCTGCCCGAGACGGTCGCGCAGCACCGCATCCGGCCGGTGGCCGGCTACCCGCAGCGGCTGCTTGCCGCGCTGCGCGCCGCCGCACCGGCGGGTGTGAGCGACCCGACCGTCGTCGTCCTCACCCCGGGCGTCTACAACGGCGCGTACTTCGAGCACGCGCTGCTGGCCCGCACGATGGGCGTGGAGCTGGTCGAGGGTCGCGACCTGGTCGTGCAGCGTGGCCGCGTCTTCATGCGCACCACCAAGGGCCTGGCACCCGTGCACGTCATCTACCGCCGCATCGACGACGAGTTCCTCGACCCGGCGCACTTCCGCAAGGACTCCGTGCTCGGCGCCCCCGGGCTCATCGACGCCTCGCGGGCCGGCAACGTGACGCTGGCCAACGCGGTGGGCAACGGCGTCGCCGACGACAAGCTCGTCTACACCTACATGCCCGACATCATCCGGTACTACCTCGACGAGGAGCCGGCGATCCGCAACGTCGACACGTGGCGCTGCGGCGACGCCGAGGCCCGCGAGGAGGTGCTGGACCGGCTCGACGAGCTCGTGCTCAAGCCGGTCGACGGCTCCGGCGGCAAGGGCATCGTGATCGGCCCGCGCGCGTCGAAGGCGGAGCTCGACGAGCTGCGGCAGAAGGTCATCGACTCCCCGCGCGACTGGATCGCGCAGCCCGTCGTCCAGCTCTCGACCGTGCCGACGTTCGTCGACGGCGAGCTGGGCCCGCGCCACGTGGACCTGCGCCCGTTCGCCGTCAACGACGGCCACCGCGTGTGGGTGCTGCCCGGCGGCCTCACCCGCGTCGCGCTGGCCAAGGGCGAGCTGATCGTGAACTCGTCCCGCGGCGGCGGCTCCAAGGACACCTGGGTGCTGGCGGGCCCGTCCACGGCGCCCGACGGCTACGAGGAGGACGACGACCTCGACCTCTCCCACGAGGTCGACCCGGCGGACGAGCTGGACACCCAGCCCACGTCGCCCCCGGCCCCGGTCACCGGCGTGATGCCCGCGATCACCCCGGAGGTCGAGGCCGAGATGGCCGCGGCCTTCGCGCAGCAGAGGCACCAGCAGTCGCAGTCGCAGACGGGCGCTGCGACCGAGAAGGGTGGGGACGCCTGATGCTCAGCCGCATCGCCGAGTCGATGTTCTGGATCGGCCGCTACGTCGAGCGGGCCGAGGACACCGCCCAGCTCCTGGACGTGCAGAGCCAGCTGCTGCTGGAGGACGCGACGCTCGACGAGAACGCCACCTGCCGCGACCTGCTCAACATCATGGGGGCGGAGCTGGGCGAGCACGAGGGCCCACTCGGCCTGGGAGCTGCCCTCCACATGCTCTGCTACGACTCCGGCAACCCCAGCTCGATCGCGGCCAGCCTCGAGGCTGCCCGCGAGTCGGCCCGTCGGGCCAGGGAGACCCTCTCGGTCGCGATGTGGGAGGCCATCAACACCACGTACCGCGCGATCCCGTCGGGGCACTTCGGCCGCATGCGTGCACCCGGCGTCTTCTCCTGGGTGCGCGACCGTGTCTCCCTGGTCAACGGCATCGCCGACGGCACGATGACGCGCGACGAGTCCTGGCAGTTCATGGTGCTCGGCCGCAGCGTCGAGCGGGCCGACATGACGAGCCGCCTGGTGGCCAGCGCGTCGTTGGCGTCCGGCTCGGAGACCCCGTGGACGACGACGCTGCGGGCGTCCGGGTCCTACGACGCCTTCCTACGGACGTACCGGGGCGTGGAGACCGAGCGCGCGGCCGCCGAGTTCCTGCTGCTCGACCGGCTCTTCCCCCGTTCCGTGGTGTACTCCCTCCAGCGCGCCGAGCAGTGCCTGCAGAACCTCGAGTCCGCCGACCCGCGCGCCGGCTTCCAGAACGAGGCCCAGCGCCTCCTCGGCCGGATGCGCGCCGAGCTCGAGTACCGCTCCCCCACGGAGCTGATGACCGACCTGCCGACCGAGATGGAGCGGCTCCAGCGCACCTGCGCCGCCGCCACCGAGGCGGTGACGCGCCGCTACTTCGCCGGCGCGGAAGCGACGAGCTGGACCGGGGTGAGCGTCTGATGCAGCTGAGGATCGTCCACACGACGACGTTCGAGTACGACGGCAAGGCCAGCGCCTCGGTCAACCAGGCGCGCCTGACCCCCGTCACCTCGCCCGAGCAGATCCTGGTGCACTCCCGCATCGAGGTGCACCCGGCGCCGTACACCTACGAGTACCGCGACTACTACGGCAACGCGGTGACCTCGTTCGAGATCATGGAGCCGCACGACCAGCTCACGGTGACGGCGACCTCGACCGTGCAGACCGAGCCGCACCACCACCTCGACCACCACCTCTCGTGGGCCGACATGGCCGCCTGGGACGTCTCCGACCGGTGGGCCGAGTTCCTGTTCCTGCCGGACCTCGTGGCGCCGTCGGAGGACTTCGCGACCCGGGTCAAGGACGCCGGCGGCGCCGCTGCGTCCCCTGCGGACGCCGTGGCCGCGGTGGCCGCGCTGGTGCGCGGCGAGGTCGAGTACCTGCCGGGCTCCACCGGCGTGCACTCCACCGCCGCCGAGGTCTGGGCCCAGCGGGCCGGCGTCTGCCAGGACATGGCGCACCTGACCATCGGTGGCCTGCGCTCGCTCGGCATCCCGGCGCGCTACGTCTCCGGCTACCTGCACCCCGCTCCCGACCCGGTCGTGGGGCTCCAGGTCACCGGTCAGTCCCACGCGTGGATCGAGTGGTGGGACGGCGCCTGGCGCGCGGTCGACCCGAGCCAGGACGCCGCGATGGACGAGCGGTACGTGACCGTGGCCGTCGGCCGCGACTACACGGACGTGAAGCCGCTCTCCGGCATCTACTCGGGCTCCGGCTCCTCCACCATGACCGTGGACGTGCAGATCACCCGCCTGTCCTGAGGTCTGCGCGCCTACCGGAGGTCGAGGAGGTTGCGCAGGAACCGCCGCGAGACCTCTACCCCACCGGCTGGTCGTGCAGGATGCGCTGGAACAGGTGGTGGTCCTGCCACGCCCCGGCGATGAACAGGTACTTCTCGGCCGTGCCGAACTGGCTGAACCCGGCGGCGCGCAGCACGGCCTGTGACCCGGTATTGGCGGTCATGGTTCCGGCCTCGAGCCGGTGCAGGCCGATCTCTCGCGCCCGGACGACGGCGTGCTCGACGAGCGTGGTGGCGAGCCCGCGCCGCAGGTGGTCGCGGTCGACCCAGTAGCCGACGCTGGAGGAGGCGAAGACCCCGCGGACGATGTTGTTGAGGTTCATCCGCCCGACGACCCGGTCGCCGTCCAGCAGCAGCCAGGGGTCGACGAGTCCCAGCTCCCACTGGCGAGCGGCACCGGCGAGGTTCTCGGCCTGCCCGGCCTCGGTGTAGAAGGCCGCGGGACGCACCGGGTCCCACGGCGCGAGGTGGTCGCGGTTGTGGGTGTAGGCCTCGGCGAGCCTGGGGGCGTCCTCGAGGGTGGTGGGCCGCAGGACGAGGCCCTGCACGTGGACGCTGGTTCCTGGCGCGATGCTGCTCTGCACGGCCGTGACGGTACGCTCTCGTGCTGCGGACGGGCTGGTCGGGCGACCGCGTTGCTCTCGTGAGGGAGCACCGAGGAAGGTCCGGGCTCCGAAGGGCAGGGTGGTGGCTAACAGCCACCCGGGGCAACCCGCGGGAAAGTGCCACAGAGAACAGACCGCCGGGCCCTCACGGGCACGGTCAGGGTGAAACGGTGGGGTAAGAGCCCACCAGCGGCCGAGGTGACTCGGTCGGCTCGGCAAACCCCACCCGGAGCAAGGTCAAGAAGCCACCTCAGGGTGGCGCGCACGCGTTCGAGGGCGGCCCGCCCGAGCGTGCGGGTAGACCGCTGGAGGGTGTCGGCAACGGCACTCGTAGATGGATGGTCGCCCCCTGGTCACCAGGGACAGAACCCGGCCTACAGACCAGCCCGTCCGCACCTCACCGGCCCCGGCGCCCCGTGCAGCCGGCGAGACGCTCACCGGTCTGCGTGACCGGCGGACGCACGCCCTCGCCGGCCGCTACCGTCCAGCCGTGACTGACACGTCTCCAGGAGCACCGGCCGGCGACGACAAGCGCATGCGGCTGCGCTACGCCGGCTCCTGCCGGCTGTGCGGCCACCCGCTGGCCGCCGGTGCCGACGCCGTCTACGAGCGAGCACGGCGGACGGTGCGGTGCGTGACCTGCCCGGAGGCGGGGGCAGCGACTCCGGGCGCACCGACCACCACGGAGGGGACCCTTCCCGAGCCCGTCCGTCCCGGGACGGCCGGTGCCTCTGCGCGGCGCGAGTACGAGCGTCGTAGGGACGACCGCGAGCGCCGTGTCCGGGAGCGGCATCCCCGGATCGGGGGCTTCCTGCTCGCCGTCGCCGGCGAGCCCGGGTCCACCCGGGCCTGGAGCATCGGAGCCGCCGGCGAGGAGAGGCTGGGGGCACGCCTCGATGCCCTGGACCCGGCAGCCGTCCGGGTGCTGCACGACCGACGGGTCCCGCGCACCCGGGCGAACATCGACCACGTCGCTGTGACCCCGACCGGGGTCGTGGTGATCGACGCCAAGCGCTACCAGGGCCGGCGCCCGTCGCTGCGGGTGGAGGGCGGCCTCCTGCGTCCTCGCGTGGAGTCGCTCCTCGTCGGGAACCGCGACCGGACGCCGCTGGTCGAGGGCGTGCAGCGTCAGGTCGAGGTGGTGCGCGGCGTCGTGGGCGAGGACGTCCCGGTGACGGGGGTCCTCTGCTTCGTCGACGCCGAGTGGCCACTCATCGGCGGCTCGTTCACCGTCCGCGGCGTGGACGTGGTGTGGCCACGACGGCTGTGCGACCGGCTCCCCTCGCCCGGGCCGCTGGCCGCTCGTCTGGACGAGCTGCACCGCCGCCTGGCCGAGGCACTGCCACCGGCGTGACGCTGAGCCCACGGACCCACCCGCGGTCGGCGGACACCCCGATCCCCCACCCTGGGGAAGCTGGCGGGATCTGCTCCGCGCGCACCCCGGCACCGCCACGATGTCGCGGGTGCGGATCGGCACGTGGAACCTGGCGGGGCGGTGGTCGGAGGCCCACCGCGCCTTCGTCGTGTCCCTGGACTGCGACGTCCTCCTCCTCACCGAGGTCTCCGAGCGGGTCCGGCTCCCGGGGCTCTTCGCCCACACCACGGCCGCCACGATGGCGCGCCGGCGGCGATGGGCGGGTGTCTACTCGCGCGACAGGCTGAGCCCCTTGGCCGACCCGCACGGAGCGACCGCCCTGGCGCAGGTGGACGGGCTGCGGGTCGCCTCCACCGTCCTGCCGTGGCGCGCCAGCGGCGGGCGTGCGCCGTGGATCGGCGTCAGCACGCACGAGCGGACGGTCGAGGCCGTCGACGCGATCGTCGACGCCGCTCCCACGGTCTGGGGCGGGGACCTCAACCACGCCTTCCTGGGCCGGGAGTACTCAGGTTCCCTGGCGGGCCGTCGGCACCTCCTCTCCGCGATCGAGGGTCTGGGGCTCCAGGTGCCCACAGCCCAGGCCCCGCACCAGATCGAGGGGCTGTTCTCCATCGACCACGTCGCCGTGCCGGCGTCCTGGACGACCACCGTGGAGCACCACTCGACGTTGCGAGAGGTCGGACGGCTCTCCGACCACGACGCCTACGTGGTGGAGGCTGAGCCCCGCTGAGCCCCGCTGAGCCCGTCCGACGGCTACGCCCGGTGGACGCGGGAGCGGCCGGACCGCGACGATCCGAGCATGGACTTCTCCGAGGCCAGCCTCGTCCCCGTCACCCTCGAGAGCTGCGGCACCCTCGGCGGGCCCTTCTGGCACGGCACCGCCGCCGCCCTGGAACCCGGTGCCGAGCTCGTGCCCGGCCACCGCTCGAACTACCAGTCCTCACGAGTGATGAACCACGTCTACTTCGCGGGCGACATCGAGGCGGCGGTCTGGGGCGCGGAGCTGGCGACCGCGCTCACCAGCGGCGGCCGCGGCCACGTCTACCTGGTCGAGCCGACCGGTCCCTTCGAGGACGATCCCAACGTGACGGACAAGAAGTTCCCCGGCAACCCCACCCGCTCCTTCCGCTCCCGGCACCCGCTGCGCGTGCTGGAGGAGGTGCCCGGCTGGCCAACGCACGACCCCGACGTCGTCGCCGGGATGCTCGCGGGTCTGGAGCAGCTGCGCAGCGAGGGCAGGGACGTCATCGAGGACTGAGCGGCACCCGACGCCCGCGGGGCGTCAACGCTGGTGCCACTGCCCCTGGGAGAGGACCCGCACGTCCTGCGCGCCCCGCTCCCCGGTGACGACGAGAGCGCTGAGGTCGTCGAGCAGGTACGACGGCCCGCCGACGCCGCCGGCCCACTCCTCGGCCGCGGCCAGCGTGTTCCCGGGCAGGTCCGGGTTGTCCAGGTGCGGGAAGATCGAGAAGTCGACCAGGCCGAGCGTCGTGTCGTGGCCGGGCTCCCCCGCGCCCGGGTGCCCGGGAGGGGTCCACCCGACGAACTCGGTACCGATCCGCGGCGTCACGACCATCGACCCGGCGCTCAGCCCGACGTAGACGAGGTCCAGGTCGGGCAGCAGGTCCGCCAGGCCGGAGGCCACCATCCAGTGGTGCAGGAACAACGGGTCACCGCCCTCCACGAGCACGGCGTCCGCCCGCCCGAGGGCCGGGAGCCACACCGACTGCTCCAGCGAGGGCAGCGCGGTCAGCTCGAGCACCCCGAGCGAGCCCCAGCCGGCGCCCGCCAGGCTGTTGCCACCGCGAGCACGGATCACCGTGCCCGCCATGTCGACCCCGATGCCCATCGCGTAGAGCGCGGTCGGCACCAGCACCGCGGAGGCCTCGGACACCGGCTTGTCGAGCAGCTCCTCCAGGGCAGCGGTGATGTCGTCGGTGGTCAGGCCACCGGAGGTCAGCAGCATCTTCACGAGGTCTCCCGAGAAACGTGGACGGCGGGCGTGGCAATCTTCGTCCATGCCCACCCAGATGTTCGACGACGGCACCGACAGCGTCCCCGAGGCCGTGGCCGGCGACGTGGGACGGGTCGTCGTCATCGGCGCCGGCATCGCCGGGCTCACGTGCGCCAACGCCCTCCTGACCGCCGGCGTCGACGTCGTCCTCGTCGAGGCACGCGACAGGGTCGGCGGCCGACTGCGGACCGTCGACGTGGACGGGCACCCGGCCGACCTGGGCGGCTCGTGGGTGCACCACCCCGAGGACAACCCGCTCACCGACTGGCTGGCGCTGGCCGGCGTCCCGAGCATCGTGGACCCCACCGGCACGCGCTTCACCGGCGCCGACCTCGGAGAGGGCCGCACCCTGACCCCCGCCGAGCTGGAGGGCACCGGCTACGCCGTGTTCGAGCCGCTGGAGGCGGAGGTCCGCGCCGCGATCGCCGCCGACGAGCCCGACGTGTCGGCCGCCGCGGCGATCGACGCCCACCTCGCGGCCACCCACGCCCCGAGCCCCGAGCGCGACAGGCTCCGCCAGCTCATGGCCGCCATGGTCGAGCAGGACGGGGCGGGGCCGCTGTCCGCCATCTCCGCCCGGTGGGCGCTGACCGGCGGGATGTTCGTGGGCGACGTCGTCGACCACGTGCCCGTGGGCGGCTACCGGGCGGTGCTCGCTCCGCTGGCCCAGCCGCTGATCGACGCAGGCGTCCTGCACCTGGGGCGGCCCGTGGACCGCGTGGTCACCTCGCCGGAAGGCGTCCGCGTCGAGGGCACCACGACCGAGGGCCAGGCGTGGGCGGAGTCCGGCACCCACGTGGTCGTCACCGTGCCGCTCGGCGTGCTCAAGGCCGGTTCGATCGCGTTCACCCCGCCCCTGCCCGCCCACCGGCAGGCCGTGGTCGACCGCACCGGCTTCGGCACGATGGAGAAGGTCGTGCTCGCCTTCGCGGAGCCCTTCTGGCGCGACGTCGACGCCGGTCTCATGCACTCGGTGATCTATCCCGACGACCGCCGCGAGGCCGCCACCTGGACGTGGGACTTCGGGCTCTCCCCCACCCTCATGTTCCTCGTGGCCGACAGTGCGGTGGCCTCGATGCAAGCCGATCCCCGCGGCTTCGCCACCGCCCAGCTGGCGGCGCTCCTGGGCGGCGACCTGCCGGCCGAGCCCACCGACGTCGCCAGCACCACCTGGGCCGACGACCCGTACGCCCGCGGCGCCTACGGGCACGTCCACCCTGGCCAGGACGACAGCGACTTCGACCGCCTCGGCGAGCCGGTGGGTCGGGTCTGCTTCGCGGGCGAGTCCACCCAGTCCGAGCGGGCCGGTTACGCCGACGGCGCGATGATCAGCGGGCTGCGGGAGGCCAAGCGGCTGCTCCAGCGCCCGGCCGTGGCCCTGACCGCCGCTCAGACCAGCAGCCCGACCAGCAGGTAGACCAGCGCGGCGAGGGCGAGGAGGCCCCAGGCGACCAGGATCAGGCGCGCGCCACGGACCTCCGCGTCCCAGCTCCGGTGGTCGCCGTCGCCGTAGGTGCGCGCCGACTCCAGCACGTGCGGGTCGCCCTCCTCCAGTCCGGTCAGGTAGTCCTCCTGCAGGGCGGCCAGCGCCGCCTCCCGACGACGTCGGCGCTCCCGACGGGCGTGCAGCAGCGCACCCCAGCCACGGCTGGTCACCGGCGTCCA
Source organism: Nocardioides bruguierae (assembly GCF_023554635.1). Classification (NCBI taxonomy): domain Bacteria; kingdom Bacillati; phylum Actinomycetota; class Actinomycetes; order Propionibacteriales; family Nocardioidaceae; genus Nocardioides; species Nocardioides bruguierae. Next base: position 92,668 of record NZ_JAMJPH010000024.1, on the reverse strand, counting down.
CCTCCCGAGTGGTTGACGAGGTCAGCGACCGTACAGCAGCACCTGACGCAGCGGAACCCCAGCGGAACCCCAGCGGCCCTGCTCAGGCCCCCACGTAGGCCGCCAGGTGCCGTCCGGTCAGCGTCGAGGCGTCGGCGACGAGGTCCGCCGGGGTGCCGGTGAAGACGACCTGGCCGCCGTCGTGCCCGGCCCCGGGCCCCAGGTCGATCACCCAGTCCGCGTGCGCCATCACCGCCTGGTGGTGCTCGATGACGACGACGGACTTGCCCGCGTCCACCAGCCGGTCCAGCAGGCCCAGCAGGGTCTCGACGTCCGCCAGGTGCAGCCCGGCCGTCGGCTCGTCCAGGACGTAGACGCCGCCGTCGTCCGCCATCTGCACGGCCAGCTTCACCCGCTGGCGCTCACCGCCGGACAGCGTCGACAGCGGCTGGCCCAGGGTCAGGTAGGGCAGGCCGACGTCCACGAGGCGCGCCAGGATCTTGGCGGCGGCGGGCACCTTGCCCTCGCCCGCCGAGAAGAAGTCCGCGGCCTCCGCCACGGGCATGGCCAGCACGTCCACGATGGTGCGGCCGCCGAGGGTGTACTGCAGCACGTCCTCGGAGAACCGGCGCCCATCGCAGGTCTCGCACGTGACCGAGGAGGCCTGCGCGAGCGGCAGCCCGTTGTCGATCACCCCGGCACCGTTGCAGGTGGGGCAGGCGCCCTCGGAGTTGGCGCTGAACAGGGCCGGCTTCACGCCGTTGGCCTTCGCGAACGCCTTGCGGATCGGCTCCAGCAGGCCCGTGTACGTGGCGGGGTTGGAGCGCCGCGACCCCTTGATCGCCGACTGGTCGACCACGACGACGTCCTGACCGGGCGCCTTGGCCACGGAGCCGTGGATCAGCGAGGACTTGCCCGAGCCCGCCACGCCGGTCACCACGCAGAGCACGCCGAGCGGCACGTCCACGTCCACCTCGCGCAGGTTGTTCGCGCTCGCGCCCCGCACCTCGAGCCAGGACGACGGCGTGCGCACCGTGCTCTTCAGCGAGGCGCGGTCGTCGAGGTGGCGACCCGTGAGGGTGTCGGCGTCGCGCAGCGCGTCCGCCGTGCCCTCGAACACGATCTCGCCACCTGCCGAGCCCGCACCCGGGCCGAGGTCGACGACGTGGTCGGCGATGGCGATCACCTCGGGCTTGTGCTCGACGACGAGCACGGTGTTGCCGAGGTCGCGCAGCCGCTGCAGCAGGTCGTTCATCCGGTCGATGTCGTGCGGGTGCAGGCCCGTGCTGGGCTCGTCGAAGACGTAGGTGACGTCGGTGAGCGCGCTGCCCAGGTGCCGGATCATCCTGGTCCGCTGCGCCTCGCCGCCGGACAGCGTGCCCGAGGGCCGGTCCAGGGAGAGATAGCCCAGGCCGATCGCCACGAAGCTGTCCAGGAGGTGCGCCAGCGACCCCAGCAGAGGGGCCGCCCCGGCCGCCTCGCCCGAGGCGCGCAGGTCGGCGACCCAGCCGGCGAGGTCGGTGATCTGCATGGCGCACGCCTCGGCGATGGAGAGACCGGCGACCTTCGAGGCCCGGGCCGCCTCGGTGAGCCGCGTGCCCTCGCACTCGGGGCAGGTGGTGAAGGCGATCGCGCGGTCGACGAACGCACGGATGTGCGGCTGCATCGCCTCCCGGTCCTTGGCGAGCATCGACTTGCGGATCGTCGGCAGCAGGCCCGCGTACGTCAGGTTGATGCCGTCGATCTTCAGCTTGGTGGCCTCGCGGTGCAGCAGGTCGTCGAGCTGCTTCTTCGTGAAGTCCTTGATCGGGGTGTCGCAGTCGAAGTAGCCGCAGCCGCGCAGGATGCGGCCCTGCCAACCCTCCATCGAGTACCCGGGGATGGTGAGCGCGCCGTCGTTGATGGAGAGGTTCTCGTCGTACAGGGCGGTCAGGTCGAAGTCGGAGACGCTGCCGCGTCCCTCGCACCGGGGGCACTGGCCGCCGGTCACCGAGAAGGCGCGGCGTTCCTTGACCTCGCGGCCCGCCTTGGTGGTCGTCACCGCGCCGGCCCCCGAGACCGAGGCGACGTTGAAGGAGTAGGCCTGAGGCGGGCCCACGTGGGGGTCCCCGAGCCGGGAGAACAGGATGCGCAGGAGCGCGTTGGCGTCCGTCGCGGTCCCCACCGTCGACCGGGGGTCGGCGCCCAGCCGCTCCTGGTCCACGATGATCGCGGTGGTCAGGCCCTCGAGCACGTCCACGTCGGGGCGTGCCATGGACGGCATGAAGCCCTGCACGAACGAGGAGTAGGTCTCGTTGATCATCCGCTGCGACTCGGCAGCGATGGTGGCGAAGACGAGCGAGGACTTGCCCGAGCCGGAGACTCCGGTGAACACCGTGAGCCGTCGCTTGGGCAGCTCCACCGCGACGTCGCGCAGGTTGTTCTCGCGGGCCCCGACGACCCGGATGGTGTCGTGGGAGTCGGCAGGATGCGCCGACCCGGGCGCGGTGTCGGAAGAGGGGTCGGGCACGGGCTGCCTCCTGCCGGGCGAGGGACGGACAGCCATGTCTACCGCACCGTCCCGACACAGACCTTGCACGGCCCGCGGGCTGCCGGGAGCCGTGACCGGACGGCGGCGAGCGGCCCCGGGCAAAGACTGGCGCGAGCAGGCAATCAACCCCGTACCGGGTCTCGCTTTCCGCGCGCGGCGCCCCCTAGAGTGGCGGCGTCGACGCGGCGAACTCCGGGGGGAGGCTCGCCGCCTGTCGAGTGCGGCGGTGATTTCCCTCAGTGGTCACCGATGACGCACCGAGGGCCCCGTCCATCCCACTCGGGCGGGGTCCTCGCTCGTTCTGCGGACGGCTCGAGGAGCATGTGGCCGGGCCGCCCGCGAGGGGGGTGCGCGAGCGACCCGGTCACCGGGTGTGTACCCACGGAGACCCACCAGCAAACGGCAAAGGTAAAGAAACTGTGCGCCCCCGGTGAGCCGGGCACCTCACACCAGCGAGAACCGCACCCGCCGCTCGGCGACGTCGACCTCCTCGAGGCGGAGCCTGACCTGCCCACCCAGGGGCAGCTCCCGGTCGGCCACCAGCGGGGCCTCGACCGCCGGGCTGCTGATCACGACCTGCCCGCGCGTGTGGTCGTCGTCGTCGCGGTCCACCACGAAGGCGTCGAACTGCTCGCCCACGGCGCCGGCCAGCACCCCGGCCTCGACGAGGTCGAGCACCGCCCGCTCGTAGGCGACCGCGCGCCGCCCGGAGGCCGCCAGCGTGGCCGGCAGACCGGGCAGCGCCGTGCGCACCCAGGTCGGCACGTCCCCGCCCGAGCAGAGCGCCAGGCACACCTCCAGCGCGTACCGGTCGCCCAGGCGCCGCAGCGGCGCCGTGACGTGGGCGTACTCGGTGGCCAGACCGGCGTGCCGGGCGTAGGGCGGCACGTCACCGTCGAACGTCACGTACCCGGCACCCCGCAGCACCCGGGTCACGTCCAGCAGCATCGCCACGTGCCGCGGCTCGTCCGGGTCGAGCGTCCGCACGAAGTCGGCGAAGAGCATCTCGGCGGGCCAGTCCAGGCCCAGCGCACGGGCACCGCGGTGCAGCCGCTGCTCCTCGCCCGGGTCGCGCGCCGGCAGGGTCCGCAGCATCCCCACCTCGCCGTAGAGCATCATCGCGGCGGCCGCGAAGCCGGTCAGCAGGGAGACCTGCGCGTTCCACTCCTCCACCGGCAGGCGGGTGCGGTGCTCGAGCCGCCACCGGTCCCCCACCACGTCCACCTCCTGCTCCGGCACGGGCAGGCTGATCCCACCGCGGGCGGCCTCGCGCGCCAGCCGCAAGGGCCCGAGGTCGGCCAGCACCGCCAGCGTGGACGGTCCGGCGCCGGCGTCCACCAGGGCCTGGGCCTCCTCGTAGGACAGCTGCTGGCGCGACCGCACCCGGACCCGCTCGAGGTCGGCGTCGACGCGCTCGCCGTCCGCGGTCATCCGGATCGTCCACAGCAGCGCCGGACGCTCCTCCCCCGGCAGCAGCGACGCAGCGCCCTCGCTGAGCACCGGCGGGTACAGCGGCACCGTGGCCTCGGCGCCGTACAGGGTCTGGCCGCGGCGGTGCGCCTCCTCGTCCAGCGGGTCGCCGGCGGTGACGAAGGCCGCCACGTCCGCGATCGCGTAGTGGACGAGGAACCCGCCGTCCTCCGTCCGTTCCAGGTGCATCGCCTGGTCGAGGTCGCGCGAGCCCCCGGGGTCGATGGTGATCAGCGGCAGGTCGGTGCGGTCGACCTCGGGCATGCGCGGGGCCGCCGCCGCGGCGCGCGCCGCGGCCAGCACCGCGGCGGGGAACTCCGGGTCGACCCCGAGCTCGACCTGCACCTCACGGACCCCCGCCGCCAGCGTGCGCGCCGACACCCCCTCGTCGTAGGCACGGACCCTGACCACGGGGTGGGAGCTCATACCAGGCACGATAACCAGCACCATGCTGATCCTGCTGCCCCCCAGCGAGGGCAAGACCGCTCCCCGACGCGGCGCCCCGCTGGCCCTCGACTCGCTCTCCCACCCCGCGCTCAACCCGACCCGCGAGCGCGTGCTCGACACCCTGGTCACGCTCTGCTCCGGGCACGCCGAGCACGCCGCCTCCGTGCTGGAGGTCGGCTCCACCCAGCTCGACCTGGTGACGGCCAACGCCCGGTTGCGCGAGGCGCCGACCGGGCGCGCGGACGCGATCTACACCGGCGTCCTCTACGACCACCTGGACGCCGGCGGGCTCAGCGCGGCCGCCAAGCGGCGGGCGTCCTCGCGGCTGGCGGTGGTCTCGAGCGTGTTCGGGCTGGTCCGCCCCGGCGACCGGGTGCCCGCCTACCGGCTCTCCGGCCAGACGAGCCTGCCTGGCCTCGGGCCCGTGGCGTCGGCCTGGCGGCCCGTGCTGGGCGAGGCCGTCGCGGCGCAGGTCGGTCGCGGCCTGGTGGTCGACCTGCGCTCCAGCGTCTACGCCGGCTTCTGGCGCCCCGGCAAGGACGCCGGCGACGTGGACCCGCGCACCCGGGTGGCGACCGTGCGGGTGCTGCACGAGCAGGGCGGCAAGCGGAAGGTGGTCAGCCACTTCAACAAGGCCACGAAGGGCCGCATCGTGCGGGCACTGCTCGAGGACGGCGCGGACCCGACCACCCCGGCCCGGCTGGCCGAGGCGCTCCGCGACCTGGGGTGGGCCGTGGAGGTCGGCGAGCCGGGCGCCCAGGGCACCCGGCTCGACGTGGTCGTCACCGAGCTCTGACGAGCTTCACCTCACCAACGGGAGGCGTCGAAGCTGCCGCCGTCCCCCGGGGGTCGGGCGTTGAACAGCCGCATGGACCCGCGGTGCCCCGGCAGCGGACCGTCGGTGACCCGGTCGTCGGGGTAGAAGGAGACGACGGTGACGGACGCCGGGGCCAGCTCCATCCGGTGGACGACGGCGATGTCGACGCCGAGCGCCGCCGCCGTCAGGGTCTTGATCGGCGTCACGTGCGAGGCCACCACCACGGTCGACCCGGCGTGCTCCTCGACCACTCGCCGCAGCCCTGCGTGCACCCGGTCGCGCACCGACCCGAACGACTCCCCGCCCGGAGGCGAGACCTGGGGGTCGGCGATCCAGCTCATCAGGTGCTCGGGGTCGCGCTCCATCACCTCGGGGAAGGTCAGCCCCTCCCAGTCACCGAACTCCATCTCGGCGAAGCCCGGCTCGGGCGCGGCGGCACGTCCCAGGCGGTCGCCCAGCACGGCCGCCGTCTCGACGGTGCGCCGCACCGGCGAGGTGACCAGGGCGCCGACGGTCTCGGCCAGCGGCGCCAGCCAGTCGGCGGTCGCCCGCACCTGCGCCAGGCCCTCGGCCGACAGCGGCGGGTTGTCGCCGCCCAGGCCCCCGGAGAACTTCTTCGAGGCGGTGTGCACGGTGACGCCGTGCCGCACCAGCACCAGGGTGGTGGCGGGCCCGCCCGACGCGGCCCAGCCGCGCGCGGGCGCGGGCTTCTGCTCGGTCGCAGCCGCGGTGGGGGCGTTCTCCACCTCGGGGGCGTAGGAGACCCCGTCGCGAATGCCGTCCAGGGCCTCGTTGGCGAGGCGGTCGGCGTGGGCGTTCTCGGCGCGCGGCACCCACGTGTAGGTGGTGCCGGCCGGGGCGAGCGCGGACGCCTCCGCGTGCAGCGGCCTCATCGCCGGGTGCTTGACCTTCCAGGCACCCTTCATCTGCTCCACGACGAGCTTGGAGTCCATCCGCACCTCGATCGCGGCGCCCGGGGCCACCTCGGCGGCCAGCCGCAGCCCGGCGACCAGGCCGGAGTACTCGGCCACGTTGTTCGTGGCGCGACCGATCGTGGTGCCGTCCTCGGCGAGCACCTCGCCGGAGGCGGCGTCGCGCACCAGGGCGCCGTAGGCGGCCGGGCCGGGGTTGCCGCGGGAGCCGCCGTCGGCCTCGACGACGACCGTGGTCGACCGGGGCCGGCTCACAGCCCGGATTCGGCCGTGCGCACGATGATCCGGTCGCACTCCTCGCAGCGCAGCACCTCGTCGGTGGTGGCGGCGCGGAACTCGGCGAGCACGCCCGGGTCGAGCGCCAGCTGGCAGCCGGTGCAGCGGCGCTGCACCAGCGGTGCCGCCGCGACCCCGCCCTTGGCGGCACGGAGCCGGTCGTAGAGCTTCACCAGCGGCTCGGGCAGGCCCTCGGCCGCCGGCCCGCGGGCGCCCTGGACCTCGGCGAGCTCGGTGGCCAGGCCGGCGTCCTTGGCCGCGCGGGTGCTCTCGAGCTCGTCGCGCTTCTCCTCGATGACCGCGACCTGGTCGGAGAGCTGCTGGAGCATCGCGGTCGCGGCCTCCAGCCGCTCCATGACCTCGAGCTCCTCGTCCTCCAGGGTCCCGATGCGACGCTCGAGGGAGACCAGCTCCGCGCTCATCCGCTCGAGGTCCTTGGGGTTGGAGATGGCGCCGGAGTCCATCCGGTCGCGGTCGCGGGTGCGACGCGTCTTCACGGCCTCCACGTCGGCGTCGACCTTCTTCTGCTCGACGGTCAGGTCGTCGACCAGGATCTGGGCGTCACGCACCTGGTCGACCAGGCCGGAGCGCTCCTTCTCCAGCTCGGCGACCTGCGCGATCTCCGGCAGCGTGCGCCGCTGGTGGGTGATGCGGTCGGCGCGGGAGTCGAGGTCCTGCACCTCCAGCAGCTGGAGCTGGGCGGCGGGGTCGGCTTTCAGCGTCGTCTCCTTGTTCCTCTACCCGGGCGCGTGCCTGCTGTTCAGGCCCGCAGCGACCAGGGGTCCGTGCACGTCGTGCTGACGCGGACCTCCACGGTATCGCCCCCGGGCAGCATGGGCAGCGTCGCGGTCAGCCGATCGGCCAGCACGGGCAGCCAGGTCCACTCCGCAGCCCAGTGCGGGACGTCGACGAGGGCCGGCGCGCCGTGCTCCAGCAGCTCCGAGGCGGGGTGGTGGCGCAGGTCCGAGGTGACGTACACGTCGGCCTCGCCCCGCGCGGCCAGCCCGCGCACGGTGTCCAGCAGGAAGTCGCCCGCGCCGCCGCACAGCGCCACCGACCGCACCAGGCGGTCGGGGTCCCCACCGGCGCGCACCCCGGCGGTGGTGCCGGGCAGGCTCGCGGCCACGTGCCGGGTGAACGCGGCCAGGGTCATCGGCGCGGGCAGCACGCCGAGGCGTCCGGTGCCGGTGGTCGGCTCGACGAGGCCGGGGTCGGCCATCTCGAGCACGTCGTAGGCGGGCTCCTCGTAGGGGTGCGCGGCGAGCATCGCCCGGACGACGGCCGCCCGCCGCGTCCGCGGGAGCACGACCTCGATCCGCACCTCCTCGACCACCTCCGGCACCCCGACCGTGCCGATCGTCGGGTGCGCGCCGGCGACGGGCCGGAACCGCCCCTCCCCGGCCGTCGTGAACGAGGCCTGCTCGTAGTCGCCCAGCCGGCCGGCGCCGGCCTCGGCCAGCGCGGCCCGCATCCCGTCGGCCTCCGCCACCGGCACGAAGACGCTGAGCTTGTCGAGCGCCGGGCCGCGTGCCTCGTCCGGGACGAGGGGGCGGACGTCGGCGAGCCCGAGCGCGAGCGCCATCGACTCCGAGACACCCCCGAGGGCCAGGTCGGCGTTGGTGTGCGCGGTGAGCAGCGCGCAACCGGTGCGCACCAGCGTGGTCAGGGTCCGCCCCTTGGGCGTGGCCGGCGTGAACCCGTGCACGCCCTTGAGGAACAGCGGGTGGTGGGTGAGGAGCAGGTCGGCGTCCCAGGCCTCCGCCTCGGTCGCGACTGCCGGAGCGGGGTCCACGGCGAGCAGGACCCGGCGGACCGGCTGGTCGTCCTCGCCCCAGGTACGGCCCACCCTGTCCCACGACTCCGCCGTGGACGGCGGGTACCAGCCGTCCACGAGGGACTGGACCTGCTGGAGCGTGGGGGCCGGTGTGCTGTCCGCCATGCGCCCGACCCTAGCCACCGCCACGGGCCTACGCTCAGGGCGTGCCCGTCGTGAAGATCAACGCCATCTCCGTCCCGCCCGGCGCCGGTGAGGAGCTCGAGAAGCGGTTCGCCGCCCGTGCCCACTCCGTCGACGGCTCCCCCGGGTTCCTCGGCTTCCAGCTGCTGCGCCCCACCGGCGGGGAGACCCGCTACTTCGTGGTGACCCACTGGGAGGACGAGGAGTCCTTCGCCGCGTGGCGCGACGGCGACGCCCGCGCCGCGCACGCCGCCCCCGAGGGCGAGGCCCCGCGCAAGCCGGTCTCCTCCGGCGCCGAGCTCCTCGAGTTCGACGTCGTGCTCGACGTCCGCCCCTGACCCACCCGTCCTCGCGCCGAGTCGGCAGCACGTTGCTGCCGACTCGGCGGCGGGGGCAGTCGAGCAGTGTCGGCGGAGCAGGGTCAGTTGACCTGGCGGGTGCGCCCCTCCCAGTAGGGGGCGCGCAGCTTGAACTTCTGCAGCTTGCCGGTGGCGGTGCGCGCCAGCTCGGGGCGGAACTCGATGCTGGTCGGCGACTTGTAGCCGGCGAGCCGGTCCTTGCACCACGCGATGAGGTCGGCCTCCGTGGCTTCCTCTCCGGGGGCGAGCACCACGAGCGCCTTGATCGTCTCGCCCCACTTCTCGCTGGGCACGCCGATCACCGCCACCTCGGCCACGGCCGGGTGGCTGAACAGGGCGTCCTCGACCTCGATCGAGGACACGTTCTCGCCGCCGGTGATGATCACGTCCTTCTTGCGGTCGCTGATGGTGAGGTAGCCGTCGGGGCCGATGGTGCCGCCGTCGCCGGTGTGGAACCAGCCGCCCTCGAGGCAGCGGGCGGACTCCTCCGGCTGCTCCCAGTAGCCCTCGAGCACCTGGTTCGCACGGGCGAGCACCTCGCCGCCCTCGCTGTGCTCGGTCGGCTCCGAGAGGGCCAGGCGGACGCCGAGGGCCGGCGCGCCCGCCCGCGTGAGCAGGCCCGCGCGCTCCTCGGCCGGCAGGTGGTCCCACTCGGCGCGGCCACGGTTGAACGTGAGCAGCGGGCTGGTCTCGGTGAGGCCGTAGATCTGGATGAACTCCCAGCCCAGCTCCTCCTCCACGCGCACGACCGTCTTCGTCGGGGGCGGGGCGCCGGCCATGATGATGCGGACCTTGTCGCGCCCCGGGATCGGCCCCTCCCAGTCCTTGGCGGCCTCGAGCACGGCGTTGGCGACCGCGGGCGCGGCACACATGAACGTGACGCCGTGCTCCTCGACGCGGCGCAGGATCTCCGCCCCGTCCACCTTGCGGAGCACGATCTGCGGGATGCCCAGCCCCGTGGTCGCGAACGGCATGCCCCAACCGTTGGCGTGGAACATCGGCAGCGTGTGCAGGTACACGTCCCGGTCGCTCAGGCCCGCGTGCATCGCGAACGTGACGGCGTTGGTCCACACGTTGCGGTGGGTGATCTGCACGCCCTTGGGCCGCGCGGTCGTGCCCGAGGTGTAGTTGATGTAGGCGGTGGCGTTCTCGTCGGGCTCCCAGGCCCGCGGCTCGGCCCCGCCGTCCTCCGGCGCCGCCGCGTAGAGGTGCTCGTCCTGCCCGAGCACGAAGGTGTGCTCCACCGGCATGTCGCCGAAGGTGTCGACGAGCTCCGGGTCCAGGTAGAGCACCCGGGCGCCGGAGTGCTCGAGGATGTAGCGGACCTCGTCGGGGCGCAGCCGGAAGTTCACGGGCACCAGGACGCGGCCGAAGCCGGCGACGCCGTAGAAGGACGTCAGCAGTCGCGCCGCGTTGTGGCTCACGACCGCCACCCGCTCGCCGACCTCGATCCCCAGCTCGTCCAGCTTCGCCGCCTGTCGCCGGGCCAGGGCGTGCATCTGCGCGTACGTGAGCGCGCCCTTCTCCCCCAGCGCCTCCGCGGGCTGCTCCGGCTCGTCGACGACGCCGGTGCGCTGGCCGTAGACGGTGAGTGCGCGGTCGAGGAAGTCGTTCACGCTGAACGGGACGATCATGGGCCCTCCTGGCGGTGGCGGAGCTCGGGCGGCGGTCGCAGATGTGACCGCCGCCACTGTAGGCCGGACGTCCGAGACTGCCCCGGCGTCACGCGGCGGACGTCGCTGAGCGGACGGCTGAGCACGCTCAGCGGCACGCTCCGCCGCGAAGGTCCCGGGCCGGTCGACCCTGGCGGCGCCCGGCCGCGCCGCGGTCCCCGATCCCCGACGCGGATGAGATGGCTCTCATGAACGGCTCACGCAGGCGTCATCCTCGGGCAGGATCGTCCTCGTCATGAACCGTTGGATGACCGCCGGGCTCGGCCTGGCCCTGCTCCTCGCCCTCGGCCTCGCCGGCTCCGTCGCCTGGGCCTCCTCCGGCGAGGACGAGGAGGAGCGCCGCGCCCCGATCGTGCTGCGCTCCCCCGGCACCGCCACACCCTCGGACACCGCCTCGCCCGGCACCGGTCCCTCCGACGACGCCACCGGCCGCGGCACCCGCGACGACCGGTCTGGCGACGGCGGGGACGACGGCGGGGACGACAGGGACGACCGCTCCGGTCGTGACGACGACTCCGACGACCGCGACGACGACCGCGACGACGACCGCGACGACCCCGACCTCGTCGTCCCGGACTACGACGACGATGACGACGATGACGGCGCGGACGACGACTCCTCCCGCGACGACTCCGACGACCGCGACGACGACTGACCGTGCCGCACCTCCCCCACCGCTCCGTCAGCGTCCGCACCCGCATCACCGCGGCCGTGGCGGCGCTGGTCGCGGCCAGCCTGGCGGTGGCCGGCCTGCTCGTCTGGGCCATCGAGAACCAGCGGCTGGAGGAGCACACCCAGGAGGCCGTCGAGCAGGAGCTGGGCGAGTTCGCCACCCTGGCCGCCGACGGCGTCGACCCCTCGACGGGCGAGCCGTACCCGGGCGTGGCCGCGCTGCTGCGCGAGTTCTTCGAGCGCAACGTCCCCGACACCGACGAGCTGCTGGTCGGATGGGTCGAGGGCCGCGACGTGCGCTACTACTCCGGCCAGGACGCCGACACGCTGGTCACCGACCCCGCGTTCGTCTCGGCGGTCGCCGACGTGGTGGCCACGGGCGGCACCAGCCGACTCAGCCTGCCCGGGGCGGGCGACCTGCTGCTCGTGGCGCAGCCCGTCACCGTCGACGGCGGCGAGCAGACCGGGGCGCTGGTCGTGGTGACCCGTCTCGACGTCACCTTCTCCGGTCTGGCGGAGACGATGCGCACCTACACGCTGGTCTCCCTGGTGGCGCTCCTGCTGGTCACGGCGGCCGCGTTCGCGCTCACGGGCAGGCTGCTCGCGCCACTGACGTCGCTGCGCCGCACGGCCGAGGAGGTCGCCTCGTCCGCGGACCTCTCCACCCGGCTGCCCGAGCGGGGCAACGACGACGTCACCGCGCTGACGCGCACGGTGAACCAGATGCTGGCCCGGCTCGAGGACGCCTTCGCCGAGCAGCGGCGGTTCCTCGACGACGCGGGCCACGAGCTCCGCACGCCGCTCACGGTGCTGCGTGGCCACCTCGAGCTGCTGGACGGCTCCGACCCGGCCGACGTGGCGGAGACCCGGGCGTTGCTGCTGGACGAGGTGGACCGCATGTCCCGCCTGGTCGGGGACCTCATCCTCCTCGCCAAGAGCGACCGGCCCGACTTCCTCCGCCCCGGCCCCGTCGACCTCGCCCGGCTCAGCGAGGACCTGCTCGCCAAGGCCACCGGCCTCGGGGACCGGGCCTGGCGCCTGGAGGCCGTCGGGACCGTCGGGACCGTCGAGGCCGACGAGCAGCGCCTGACCCAGGCCGTGCTCCAGCTGGCGTCCAACGCCGTGCGGCACACCGACCCCGGCGGCGAGATCTGCCTGGGCACGGCCTGGCGCCCGGACGACGGCGGGCGGCTGCGGCTGTGGGTGCGCGACACCGGCCCCGGGGTGCCGGAGGCCGAGCGGGAGCGCATCTTCGAGCGCTTCGCACGCGCCCCGGGCCAGCCCCCCGAGCACGAGGGCTTCGGCCTGGGCCTGTCCATCGTCTCGGCCATCGCCGGGGCGCACGACGGCCGGGTCACGCTGGACGAGGAGCACCCGGACGCCCCCCCGGACGCCCGCCACCGGGGCGCCCTGTTCACCCTCGAGGTCGCGGCGCCCGCGATCTCCGTCGAGCCGCACCCGGCTCCCACCGCCCAGGAGGTCCCGTGGCCCGCATCCTGATCGTCGAGGACGAGGAGCGGATCGCGTCCTTCGTGGCCAAGGGGCTGCGGGCCGACGGTCACCAGACGACCGTCGTCGGCGACGGCCTGTCGGCGCTCGACCACGCGCTGGCCGGCGTCGCCGACCTCGTCGTGCTCGACATCGGCCTGCCCGACATCGACGGGTTCGAGGTGCTCGAGCAGCTGCGCTCGCAGGGCAGCCGCGTGCCCGTGGTGGTGCTGACCGCCCGGGACTCCGTCACCGACACCGTCTCCGCCCTCGAAGGCGGCGCCGACGACTACCTCTCCAAGCCGTTCCGGTTCGCCGAGCTCCAGGCGCGGGTGCGGCTGCGGCTACGCCAGGCCCAGGCGGTCGCGGACGAGGCGCGCGGCCGCGACGTGCTCGAGGCCGGCGGGATCAGCCTGGACCTGCGCACCCGCCGCGCCCGCGTCGACGGCACCGAGGTCGACCTCTCCGCGCGGGAGTTCGCCATGGCCGAGCTGTTCATGAGCCACGCCGGCCAGGTGCTCTCCCGCGAGCAGCTGCTCGACCGGGTCTGGGGCTTCGACTTCGACCCCGGCTCCAACGTCGTGGACGTCTACGTGGGCTACCTGCGCAAGAAGCTCGGCGCCGAGGCGATCAGCACCGTCCGCGGCATGGGCTACCGCTTCGTGCTCTGAGCCGCCGAGGACGTCATACGTCTGAGGGACACTGCGTCCGCCCCGTATGACGTCCCGGCAGGCGTCAGCGCTTGAGGGCCGCCTTGGCCCGGACGCGGGCCTCGGTGCGGACGCGGTCCCACGGGGTCGGCCGCCCACGGCCGACGGCGTCACCGGCGACCGGCTCGGTCTGCTCCCACACGCGCCGCCAGGCGGCCACGTCGGGGCCCGACGGGTCCGGCGTGGTGCCGGCCGAGCGCCGCAGCTGGGCCTCGTACCAGGACGTCCGCTCCTCGTCGAGCAGCGCCGCGACGGCGTCCTTGATCCGGGGCGCGAACTCGCGCACCGACTCGCCCTCGGCGGCCCGCAGGGGCTCCCCGAAGCGCACGGTGACCTCGCGTCGACGACCATCCGTCTTCGACGGCCACCCGGCGCCGCGCGGCATGGCCGCGAAGGTGCCGCGGTGGGCCACCGGCACGACGGGCACGTCGTGGGTCTGCGCGAGGAACGCCGCGCCCATCCGGAAGCCCTGGAGCCACCCGTCGCGCGACCGGGTGCCCTCGGGGTAGACGACGAGCGACCAGCCGTCCGCGAGCACCTCGCCCGGGGTGGCGGCCATGGAGCCGCCGCGCCGGTCGATCGGGAAGGTGTTGAACACCAGCGAGGAGCCGACGGCCTTCCACCAGGTGTCGAAGAAGTAGTCCGCGGCCGCCGCGACGGCCGTCTTCCGCCGCCAGGCGTCGGGCAGCGACAGCAGCAGCAGGGGCGTGTCGAGGTGACTCGCGTGGTTGGCCACGAAGATGACCGGGCCGTCGAGGCGCTCGAGCACGTCGAGACCCTCGACGCGGGTGTGCACCTGGGAGCGGAACAGCGGCTCCAGGCCCACCTTCTGCGCGACCTCGCGGGCCGCCATCACGGCAGGACGCCGCGCCCAGCCCGTGTCGAAGACGGTGCTGTGCTGCGGCAGCACGTACGGCTCGGCCGAGCGCGGCACCTGGCCGCGCCGGCCCCAGCGGAACCCGCGTGCGGTCCGGCGGACGTCGCTGACGCCACCGGAGAGGAACTCACCGACGCCCATCCTCAGACCTTCACGTCCGCGAGGATGTGCGGCGGGTTGTGCAGGTAGGTGATCGACGGGCTGGTGCCCACCGACCCCGAGACCATCTCGAGGGCGTCGTTGAGCGAGGACGCAGCACGGAAGCCGAGCCGCTTGGCGACCTTGCGGTCGCCGCCCACCCAGACGACGTCGCCGACGTGGTCCATCGCGTGCGCCGCCCAGTACCACATGTAGAACGGGTGGACGCCGTGGTAGGCGTTCGAGGTGCGGTACAGGTGCCGGTACCAGGGGTCCTCGGCGAACTGCTTCTCGTACTTCTCCCCGATCACCTGCGGGTCGGTGGTCTCGGCGAGCACCTCCTCGTAGAAGTCCACGTAGGAGGGGTGGTGCAGCTGGTTGAAGCCCTCGTTGAGCGGGTGGTAGAGGATCACCGCTCCCCCGCGCTTGACCATCGGGTGGCCGCGGTAGGAGTTGAAGTAGTAGCCCAGGCCCATGCAGGTCGCGAGGATCGGGTTCATGGAGCTGTTGACGTTGTAGGGGCCCAGGTAGGGCACGCCCAGCACGAGGACGTCGGAGTAGCCGTCGACCTCGACGAGCTGCTGCTGGTGCACCTTGGCGATCGTCCGCTCGTGCACGGCCTCGACCTCGCCGGCGTTGACGCCGGTCAGGCCGTAGGGGGCGCGCATGTCGTGGAAGATCTTGTGCCGCAGCTTCTGCGGGGCCACCGCCAGGCCGCGGCGGGCCGCGAGCATCGACGCCTGGTCCTTGAGGTTCCACTCCCACTCGCGCTTCATCAGGAAGTCGAAGGGCTTGGGGAAGACGTCGTTGTTGACGGTCGTCTCGATCTGGAAGACCTTCACGTGGTCCTTGATGAGCCGACCCATGCGCCACGCGGAGTGGTGCATCTTCGAGGCCTTGTGGTCCATGAACGACCGGCTGTGGACCATCGTCTTGGCCGTGTGGTGGTGCTTGAGCGAGGTGTAGGACGACAGCCCCACGCCGACGGACTTGTGCCCGCCGTCCATCGCCACCAGGTTGAGGTTCACGTAGACCAGCAGGTCGGACTCGGCGGCCCGCTTGCTGATCTCGACGTCCTCGCCCTCGTCGGTGGTGCCCAGGTGCGCGAGCGCGTCGCGGTCCTCGGCGTCGAAGTTGTAGAGCTTGCCCTGCGGGTAGAACGACCGGAAGACGCGCTCGCCGACGATGTGCTCGAGCTCGGCGGCGTTCATCCGGCGGTGCAGCGCGTTGGCGGCGATGATCTCGACGTCGTCCACGCCCGCGGCGGCGGCCAGGGTCAGCACGGCCTCGATCACCCGCTGGCGGACGTCGGGTCGCTGCATCGTGGGCAGCGGCAGCGAGAGGTCGTCGAAGGCGATCGTCAGTCGCATGCCGGAGAACAGCAGCTCGGGCAGCGGCTCGGAGTCGACGGGGTTCAGCAGGGCGTCGCGGATGGCGCCGTCCACGTCGTCGATCGCCGGGAGGGACTCCGGCGGGTAGACGACGCGGGTCCCCAGCGGGAACTCCTCCATGCGGAAGCCGAGGCCCTCGTGGACGACCAGCGGCGGGGTGCGGTCGTCGACCTCCAGGACGAATCCGGGTCTGCTCACGGGTGCTCCACCTTGATCTCTCGTGCAGTAGTACTGGGTCTCGACGCGCCGCCGCGCCCTCGTGCCTCGGTCGCGCCGCTTGCTCGACCTCCCCGGGCCCACGCCACTCGTTCGTCCCTCACGAGCGGCTGCCCGGTGAGAAGGCGACCTTCACGGTGCCGAGGCGGCCTGCGGAGTGCGCGTGGTCGATCGCCTCGCGCCAGCGGTGCAGCGGGTAGCGGGCCACGGAGTCGGCCATGGCGGCGACGGCCTCGTGCCGGGCCAGGTCGACGGCCACGTCGAAGGAGCCCTTCTCGGCACCGTCCGCGCCGGTCAGGGCTGTCTCGGTGCGGGCCGAGGCGTAGGTGCCGACCAGCTCGAGCTCGCGGAACCACAGCGCCGAGAGGTCGGCCGGAGCCGGCATCCCGGAGACGACCACGCGTCCGCCGGCGCGGGTGGCACCCATGGCGGTCTCCAGGGAGGCCGCGGAACCGACGGCGTCGATCGCCACGTCCACGCCACCCAGCAGGTAGGGACGCGAGAACTCCGGGCGCAGCTGGAAGGCGCCGGTGGAGCGGCGCACCCGGCGCAGCACCTCGGACGGCGCCACCACGTCGGTCGCGCCGGCGAGCCGGGCGATCTCCTTCTGCAGCGGGTGCTTGGCGACGACGAGGATCTCGGCGGCCGGGGTCAGCTCGCGCAGGGCGAGCGTGGCCAGCAGGCCGACCGCTCCGGCGCCGGAGACGAGCACCCGGTCACCGGGCTGCACGCCCGCGCGCAGGGCGGTGTGGACGGCGCACGCGATCGGCTCGACCAGCACGGCCTGCTCGTCGGTGAGCGCGTCGGGCACCGGGTGCAGCTGGCTGCGGTGCGCGACCAGCTGCTGGCCCCACCCACCGCCGGTGTCGGCGCAGAAGCCGGTCTGCAGGCCGGGCGAGAGGTGACCGACCGTGATCCGCGAGCAGCGGTTCGTCGCGCCGACCGCACAGGCCTCGCAGGACTCCACGCCACGCGCGGCGCAGGTCAGCACCGGGTCGACGACGACGCGGGTGCCGGCGGGCAGGTCCTCGCAGTCGTCCACCAGGTCGGCGACGACCTCGTGGCCGGGGGTGAACGGCAGCGACACGACGGCCGAGAAGTACAGCGACGTGCGACCCGAGAGCATCCCGAGGTCGGAGCCGCAGATGCCGGACAGCCGGGTGCGCAGCCGGGCCCAGCCGGGCTTGCCGGTGGCCTTGGGGGCCTCGGGGCTCGCCACCCGCAGCGGCGCGGCGAAGCCGGACAGGATGCCGGGCATGCGGCTGCCCATGGCCTTGCCGGCCAGGGTCCGCGGCACGGACCGGAACATCTCCAGGGCGACGGTCATCGGGCGCTCCCGGCGGGGTCGAGGGTGCGGCGTCCGGTCTCGGGGCTGGCCCAGTCGACGATCGTCCAGTGGTGCCGGCGGGCGTGCCGCATGAGCGCGACGTCCGGGCTGACGGCGACGGGGTGCCCGACCTCGGCCAGCAGCGGCATGTCGGAGTGGGAGTCGGCGTAGGCGAACGAGCGGGACAGGTCGAGCCCGTGCTCGCTGGCGTAGCCGCGCAGGAACGCCGCACGGGACTCCCCCACCAGCGGCGAGGAGACCAGGTGACCGGTGGCGCGGCCGCGCTCGTCGGCCACCAGGTCGACGGCCTCGACGTGGTCGAACAGCGGCGCCAGCGGCCGGGTCAGCGGGCGCACGGCACCGGTCACCAGCACGGTGCGGTGCCCGGCCCGGCGGTGCTCGCGGATGCGGCGCACCGCCTCCGGTGCCAGGCGGGAGAGCACGTGGGCGGTGAGCAGCTCGTCGGCGACCGCGTCCAGCTCGGCCAGGTCGGCGCCGGCGTACTCGCGGTACACCGCACGCAGCAGGGCGCCGCGCTCCTTGCGCTCGGCACGCACCAGCCCCGGCACGCGGGCCGCGGTGCGGGCCAGCTCGGCGAGGCGTCCGGTGCCCTCCAGCTCGGCCAGGCGCATCCACAGGTAGGTCTCGACCACGTTGGACGACAGCAGGGTGCCGTCCATGTCGAAGACGGCGACGACGTCCGACTCCCCCGAGCCCTGCTCCGGCGTCGGACCCGCCGCGGGGCCCTCGACGACCGTGCGCAGCTCGGAGCCTCCGGCAGTGCGGCCCTTCTCGCGGCGCAGGCGCAGCTCGTCGAGACGGCGCACCGGCTTGGTCACCGACGGGAAGTGGATGTCGCCCAGGTACACGGGCCACTCGACCGCCGCGGTGTCGAACTTGAACACCGCTTGGTCGGCGTCGGAGAGCGAGTGCTGGAGCGCCAGCGTGCGGCGGTCGGAGTAGCGCAGGTCGGCCTTCGCGTACTCCTGGTAGAGCGTCAGGTAGCGGCGCAGGAACTCCACCCGCGCGTTCTGCTTGTCGATGCCGGTCGCGATCGACCGCGAGCGGGCCGAGCGGGGTGCCCGGTCGACGAGGTAGTCGGCGACCTTGAGGGCACGCTCGCTGGTGGACAGCAGCCGCTCGACGCTGGCCGCACCGGGGAACTTCCAGGTCGGCAGCGCGACGGTGCCGCGCGGGCCGCCCGCGAACGGGTGGGCCTGGAAGTAGTCGCGCACCTGCTCGTAGAGCACGCGGAAGGTGAGCGGGTTGCGGTCGCCGGAGGAGACGTGGAAGTAGGCCACCTCGGCGGGGGCCGGCGGGTGGGCCAGCACCGCGACGATCGCGGAGACCACGTGGTCGACCGGGACGATGTCGATGGTGGTGTCGGACGCGGCGGGGAACTCGGGCAGCTCGCCGCGGCCGTAGGCGAGGATGAGCGGCTCGGCCATCTTGAAGCCCTCGATCCAGCCCGGGTAGGGCCGCTCGAGCGCGGACTCGATGATGCTCGGGCGGACGATCGAGACGACCCGGCCGCCGGCGGCGTGGGCCTCGACGACCCGCTCCCCCAGTGCCTTGGTGAAGGTGTAGCAGTCGGTCCAGCCGAGGCTGCGGGCCCGCTCGGTGCCGACCCGGACCAGCTCGTCCTTCACCCACTGCTTGCGGGCCTCCTCGGCCGCACGCGAGGCGGTGAGCATGCCGGCGCGACCGTGGGTGCGCTCGGCGGCCTCGCTCAGCTCGGCGAGCTTGTCGCTGGTGCGCGAGCGGTGCTCGACCTCGCCCTTCTGGGCCAGGCCCCAGGCCAGCTCTGCCGCCACGTCCACGTCGTGCTCGACGCTCGCCTCGGGCACGTGGCCGCGGCGACGCCCGGCCACGTAGGCGGTGGAGACGTGCACGTAGTGGACGGGGCTGCCCTGGGCGGTCTCGACCTCGGCGACCCGCGCGAGCAGGTCGCGCGTGCCGACCACGTTGGTGGTGAAGGCCTCGTGCACGGGCGGGTCGAAGCTGACGTCGCCGGCGCAGTGCACGACCGCGTCGATGCCGGTGGGCAGGGCGGGGACGTCGGCCAGGTCGCCGTCCAGGACGCCGACCTTGGCCGCCATCAGTGCCTCGACCCCGCCGGCGGCCTCGACCACCTGCCTGAAGATCGGCTTGCCGAGCAGCTTGGCGGTGCGCTGCGCACCGGTGATCGCGCCCTTGGGGCGGACGAGCACGGTGGTGCGGACGTCGGGCACCTCGGTGAGGAGGAGGTGCAGCAGTGCCTCGCCGACGAACCCGGTGACACCGGTGAGCAGCACGTGCTGACCCGCCAACCTCGCCGCGACCCCGCCGGCCTGCGCCTGTGCCTGCGCCTCTGCCTGCGCCATGCGTCCTCCTGTCGTGCCACCGGGGTGTGGTCCCGGTGCCTGCGCACCGTACCGGGTGGGGGCGACGGGCCCGTCACAGGTGGCGGACATCCCTGCCCGCCGGTGCGACCGAACCCACGCCCCCTCACCCGATCGGTGGGCCCGGGGGTCAGCCGATGACGCCGGCGCCCTCGAGGATCAGCCACACGCCGAAGAGCGCGAAGAGCACCGCAGCACCGATCTGGATGACCTTCTCGGGCAGCTTCCGGCCGAGCACGGCACCGACGACGATCGCGAGCGCGTCCGCGGCGACCATGCCGACCGTCGAGCCGATCCAGGTGCCGAGCCAGCCGTGCTGCGTGGCCAGCGTGATCGTGGCGAGCATGGTCTTGTCGCCCAGCTCGGCGAGGAAGAAGGCGGTACCGACCGCGAGCAGGGCCATGCCCTTGGACTTGCGGGCCTTGTCGGCCTCCTCGTCGGTGAGCTCGTCGCCGCGCAGCGTCCACACCGCGAAGGCGAGGAAGGCGACACCGGCGACGATCGCGATCACGCCCTGGTACTCGCCGAACGCGTCGCCGATGAAGAAGCCGATCGCCACCGAGGCGAGGTGGACGATCGCGGTGGCGACGGTGATGCCGAGGATGACGTCGCGGGCGCGGTAGCGCGAGGCGAACGTCATGGCCATGAGCTGCGACTTGTCGCCGAGCTCGGCCACGAAGATCACGGCCGTGGAGATGAGGAATGCTTCCATCAGGGGGTCCTTCCCGGGCCCGACCTGGCGCTCACCGCGGGGGACGCGCGCCTCGGCCGGGCACGTGTCGTGGGCGTCCGCGCAGGCTCGCGCGGACGTACTGGCAGTGCCGGCCGAAGGTCTCGTCCGCCGCAGGCGGCCCCTCGTACCGGACCCGGCACTCCTGGCGGAGAGCCCGATCAGTGTGTCGACACGAGGCGTTGAGGACTACTCCCCCTCGAACAGGCAGCAACGCTACCAGGCGTGCACTCGCGCGTGCACTGCGACGTCGGCCACGCCCGCCGGCGCGGGTGGTCTCACTCCCGCGAGAACGCCGAGGCCCGGGCCACCTGCTCGTCGGTGGGCAGCACGCCGGTGTAGCGCTCGAACTGGCGCGCGGCCTGCAGCGCGATGACCTCGGCGCCCGTCACGACCGGCAGCGACGCCTCCCGGGCGGCACGGACCAGCGGGGTCTCGGACGGGAACGCCACCACGTCGAGGACACCCGAGGACGCGGCCAGGTGCCGGTGCGGGTAGGCCAGCTCGTCGGCCTGGGGCCCGTCCATGCCCAGCGGCGTCACGTTCACCAGCAGCGCCCCGTCCACGGGTGCGTCCGGCACGTCGGGCACCCAGCGGTACCCGTAGCGCTGGGCGAGGGCCTGGCCGGCCTCGGCGTTGCGGGCCACCACGGTGACGTCCTCGTAGCCGCTCCCCCGCAGCGCGGCGACGACGGCCTTCGCCATGCCGCCGGAGCCGCGCAGCAGCACCGGCGCGGAGGAGTCGAGCCCGTGCCGCTCGACCAGCAGCTGCACCGCCTCGTAGTCGGTGTTGGAGGCGACGAGGTGACCGCCGGTGTTGACGATGGTGTTGACGGCGTCGATGGCGGCCGCCGACTCCTCCACCTCGTCGACGAACGCCATGACGTCGGTCTTGAACGGCATCGAGACCGACGCGCCGCGGATGCCCAGCGCCCGCACCCCGCGGATCGCGCCCTCGAGGTCGTCGGTGCTGAAGGCCTTGTAGACGAACGGGAGCCCCAGCTCGTCGTAGAGGTAGTTGTGGAAGCGCGTGCCGATGTTGGAGGGCCGGCCCGAGAGGGAGATGCAGAGCGTCATGTCGCGGTGGAGGATCGGCATGGTCACACTCTGCCCGGCGTGGGAAGAGCCGCGTCACCCGGTGGGTTCCCGACTGGCGTGACTCCCCGCTCCCCGATCGAGCGCGTCGTCGTCCTGCACGGCTACGGCGCGACGCCCGACGACCACTGGTTCCGTTCCCTGGCCGCCTCCCTCGCACCACGCGAGGTCCTGCTCCCGACGCTGCCGGACCCGCAGACCCCCGGGGTGGAGGCCTGGCTCGCCGTCGCGGGCGACGCGATCGGCACGCCGGACGAGACCACGGCGATCGTGGGCCACAGCCTGGGGTGCGTGACCGCCCTGCACGCCCTCGACCGGGTGCCCGGCGCGTGGCGCCTCGGCGGCCTGGTCCTGGTGGCGGGCTTCACCGCCCCGCGGCCGGCCCTGCCGATCGGCGCCTTCACCGAGGCGGTCCCGGACCTGGCGCGCACCGCGAGCCGCACCGGCCGTCGCGACGTCCTGCTCTCCGACGACGACCCGTTCGTGCCCGCGCCCCTCACGCGAGACCTGGCCGCCGGGCTGGACGCCCGCGTGCACGAGGTGCCCGGTGCCGGGCACTTCCTGGCCTCCGACGGCCTCACCGACCTGCCGGAGGCCACCGCCCTGCTGCTCGGCTGAGCCGGCTCACCAGTCGCCGAGGTGCTCGTCCACGTCGGCGACGGTGAGCGAGGTGGCCGGCACCTGGAGGGTCGGGCGGGCCCCGGTGGTCTCCAGACCGAGGTCGTCGGTCGTGCCGCGCACGACGGCGGCGAGGGCACGGACGGCGGTGGCGCCGTCCTCGCCCGCGGACACGTGGACGGTGCCGTACATGCGCCCCTCCTGCACGGCCCGGACGCCGTCGATGCTGCCGCCGAGGCCGACGACGGCGATCTCCGCGGCGCGCCCGGCACGGGTCACCACGCGGGCCGCGGCCACGCACTCGGGGTCGCCCTGGCACACCAGCACGTCCACCCGGTCGTGCGCGGCGAGCAGCTGCTCGGTCACGGGCACCGCGCGGGCGGCGTCGAAGTCGTTGTAGGCGCGACCGACGAGCCGGATGCCGGTGGTCGTCGCCAGACCGTCCTCGAAGCCGCGGGTGCGGGCCAGCTGCGGCGAGGACCCCTGCACCCCCTCCTCCAGGAGGACGCGGCACGGCGACGGGACGTCGGCGCAGACCTGGGCCACCAGCGCTGCCTGGGCCGTGCCGATCGCCACGTCGTCGAAGCCGGTGTGCAGCAGCGGACCGCCGTCGCCGTAGTCGGTCGCCAGGGTGCGGTTGGCGGTGATGACCGGGATGCCGGCGTCGATCGCGGCCTGCGCGGCCGCCAGGTTGGCCTCGGGGTCGACGGGCGCGACGGCGAGCGCGTCGACGCCCTGGTCCACGAGGTCGGCGATCGCCGCGTCCATGGTGGCGACGTCGTTGCCGGTGTCGACGAGCACGAGGTCGAGGTCGAGCGCCTCGGCCTGGGTCCGCGCGGAGGTCGTCCACGCACCCCAGAACACCTCCTCGGTGGCGGGCAGGACGATCGCGACGGTCGGCCGGTCGGCGTCGGCCGGGGCGGCCTCGTCGGTGCCGCACGCGGCCAGCACGGGGGCGAGGGCGAGGAGAGCGGCGATGGCGAGACCGGCCCTGCGCGAGCGGGGCGGAAGGACGGTGGTGCGAGACATGGGGGCTCCCGGGGAGTGGGCGGTGAGAGGGGCGAGCGGTCGCGTCAGAAGGTGAAGCGACGGACCTGGTCGGCCAGGCGGTCCGCGGTGCCGGAGAGCGTGTGGACGACGTCCCGGTTGGCCCGGACGGAGGCGGAGGTGCTGTCAGCGGCGTCGGCCACGCGGGCGATGCTGCCGCTGATGGCCTCGGTGTCGGCGGCCGCGCCGGAGGCCGAGCCCGACATCGTGGCGGTGGTGGCGGTCTGCTCCTCCACGGCGGCGGCGATGCGGGCCTGGTAGTCGTTGATCTCGGCGATGATCCCGCCGAAGCGCTCGATGGTGCTGACGGCCGCGGCGGTGTCGCCCTGGATGGTGTCGACGCGGCGCGAGATCTCCTCGGTCACCTGCGCGGTCTCCCGGGCCAGCTCCTGGACCTCGGAGGCGACCACGGCGAAGCCCTTGCCGGCCTCGCCGGCCCGCGCGGCCTCGATGGTGGCGTTGAGGGCGAGCAGGTTGGTCTGCTCGGCGATCCCGGCGATGAGTCGGACGGCCTCGTCGATCTGGCTGGAGCTGGTGCCGAGGGTGCCGACCAGGCCGGTGGCCTCCTCGGCGGCCAGGGTGGCGTCGTGGGCCACCTTGAGCGCGTCCTGGGCGCCACGGGAGATCTCGGTGATCGACTCGCGCAGCTCCTCGGCGCCCAGCGCCACGGCGTTGACGTTGGTCGTGACCTTGTGGGTGGCGTCCGCGGCCGCGGCGGACTCCTGGGTGGTGAGGCCGACCTCGGTCTCGATCCGCCCGGCGGACCCGGTGAGCTGCTCGACCGCCCCGGCCACCTGCTGGGAGCCGGCGGCCACGTCGCTGAGGATGGTGCGCAGACCGTCGGCGGCCTGGTCCTGGGCCGCGGCCACGCGCCCGATCTCGTCGCCGCGGCGGATGCCGGTGCGGGCGGTGAGGTCGCCGTGTGCCATCGCCTCGGCGACTCGCAGCACGTGCCCGACGGGGCCGGTGATGCTGCGGCTGAGCCCGACGGTGAGCAGGACACCGAGGAGCAGGGCCACGGCCACGCCCACCCAGACGAGCAGGATGGCTCGCTCGGCGACGGTCGTCGCCTCGACGAGCCGCTCCCCGGCAGCAGCCTGCTCGGTGCCGGCGATCTCGCTCAGGGCCTCGTTGATGGTCGCCGCGGAGGAGCGCGCGACCGAGGCGTTGTAGGTGGCCACCCAGTCCTCCACGGCACCGGCCTGCACCAGCGGCTCCAGGTACTGGCCCCGGATGAAGCGCCAGGTGGCGAGCGCGGCGGCGAAGTCGTCCCGCAGCGAGGCAGGGCTCGCCGGGTCGGCGGCCAGGTAGGCGGCCCAGGCCTCGTCGAGCTCGGTCTCGAGGTCGCTGCGTCGTTCGGTCAGGGCAGCACGGATGTCCTCGTCGCGGTTGACCAGCAGGTCCTGGTCGGTCTTGGCCAGGGCGTTGAAGCTGGAACGCACGTCCCCGGCGGCCCGGGTCGCCTCCAGGCTGGCGGAGCTGGTCCGTGCCAGCGTGTCCTCCAGGTCGCGCAGACCCAGGCTGCTGATCAGGCCGATGGCCACGCTGAGCAGCAGGATCAGGCCGATCCCGCCTCCCAGTCGCCGGCCCAGTGGCAGGTCGCCGATCCATCGCCGCAACGTCATGCCCGTCCCCGCTCGGTGCTCTGGCGCCGGCACGTCACCGGCACTGCTGCGCTGGGCAACGGCTCGACCGGGCGGGGCTGAAGGAAGCCACCGGCGTCCACACAGGATCTTCATGGCCGTCCCCGCAGGAGCGGCCGACCGCGACGGCGAGCCGGGTCAGCCCCGGCGGACCTCCCACGTGGTCCGCACCAGGCCGTCGGCGGTGACGTGGCTGCCGAGCACCCGCAGCTGGACGTCGGCACCGAGACCGCCGAACAGGCGGCGGCCGGCGCCGAGCAGCACGGGCGCGGTGGAGACGGTGATCTCGTCGAGGACGCCGGCGGCCAGGAAGGACTGCACCGTGCGTCCGCCGTCGACGTAGACCTCGCGGGCGCCCACCTCGTCCAGCAGGTCGCAGGCCTGCACGAGACCGGCGACCACCCGGAC
Organism: Nocardioides bruguierae; assembly: GCF_023554635.1. Taxonomy (NCBI): domain Bacteria; kingdom Bacillati; phylum Actinomycetota; class Actinomycetes; order Propionibacteriales; family Nocardioidaceae; genus Nocardioides; species Nocardioides bruguierae. Next base: position 67,488 of record NZ_JAMJPH010000024.1, on the reverse strand, counting down.
GCGTCCGTCCTCCGTGGGGGCGGCGTCCGAGGCGCTCAGCACCAGCACCCGCAGCCCGGTGAAGGGCCACTCCTCGAAGCCGGCGACGGTCTCGTAGGTCTCGCGGCCCATCAGCAGGGTGTCGATCTCGGGGAAGAAGGTCTCCCACTCCAGGCCGGGGTGCTCGCCCCGAGTGGCGGCGTGGCCCACGTCCTCGGGCAACGCGGTGAGCCAGTCGAGGTCGCCGTCGGGCCTGGCCAGGTAGCCGTCGAGGCTGGCGCCGACGAAGGCGCGGGCGCGCCAGGCGCGGCGCTGCGGACTGAGCGTGGTCATCGCACTCTTCTACCAGCCGCCGCCGACCGCGTGCCGCCGTCCCGCGGCACGCGTCGGCCGGGCACGACGGTGGTGGGCGCAGAGGGGATCGAACCCCCGACCGCCTCGTTGTAAGGGATCGAGTGTTATGCGCTGTGCCGACCTGCGGTTACGCAGGACTCCTGCGAACACTGTGCTTAAGACTATGCGGTCTGGTTCCCGCTCGTCGCGGCTCCGAGGAGCTGGACGGGTGCGCCGATGGTGGCGTTGTCGCTGAGCTCGCGGATGACGAGCACCACGATGACGATGAGTAGGACGCTGATGATGATCACGGGGATGCGCTCGCGCAGCACCGACGGCTCGGGGAGGTCGTCGCGGTCGTCGTCGGTGCGGTCGACGTCGTCGTGGTGGTCGCTCATGCGGTGGCCTCTCCGTCCTGGTCGTGCCCGTGGTGGTCGCTGATCTCCTCGAGGCGGGCCTGGAGGTAGGCCCGCTCGGCGGGGTGGCTGATGAACCGGAGCCGGTCGCGGAGCGTGGGGACGTCGACCCACAGCTCGTCGGCCGCGGCCTCGAGGTCGCCCTCGGCCCAGGCGAGGGCGTCGGCGATCGCGCGGATGTCGGGGAGCAGCATCTGCGCAGCGAGCTTCCGCACACGCAGCTCCTCGCGCGCGGCCAGCCCCTCGGGGACGGGGCCGCGCTCGACGTGGAGGCACTCGTGGAGGATCGTCGAGCGGCGGCCGGCCTGGTTGAGGCCTCGTCGCAGGCTCACGGTCTGCGACTCGAAGTCGGTGAACCCGAGGTCACCGCCCTCGTGCCAGCGCAGCTTGAAGTGAGCGAGGTCCCGGAACCGACGCCACGGATGGATCATGGCGGGGACCGTAGGGGTCGCCGCCGACAGGTGTGGCGTGGTCGCCTTGACGGGGGCGGTCGTCAAGAGTCGTCCCGGCGCGCTGCCCGGGTCTGGACTCGCTGCATCTTGCGGCGCTTGTCGAGCTCGTCGCCGGCGGGCTGTTTGGCGTCGCCCTCCCCTGCCTTGAGGATGGCGTCGACGACGGACAGCACGACCTTCCGCTGGTCCTGGTCGAGCCGGTCGGCTCGGGTGGGTAGTTCGAAGCGGCCGAGTCGCGGCGCGATGCCGGCGGCTCGGTAGACGTCCGAGAGGGGGACGTCGAGCATGGTGGCGAGCGCGCTCGCGGTCGTGTCGGTGATGCGTGTGTGGCCGTTGCGGATGCGGCGGAACACCTCGTAGGTCGGCGGGCCGGCCTGGTTGAGCGGCACCCCTGTCTCGGCGGCTTCGAGCTCGTCGCGGTTCCGGGCGTCCAGCACTCGCTGGTAGGCCTCTCGCAGGCTGATGCTCTCGCCACGTCCACGTCGGTGTCCCATCTCTCGGAGTCGCCGCTCCATGAGGTCCTGGAGCGTCTCGTTCATGTCGCTCAAGGTGGGCCTTCCGGTGGTGGTTGGGAATCGCCGACGCGTAACCGACAGCGCGCCCGGTACAACTCGCCGTCGGATTTGTGGCGTGCAGGCTGCTTCTGACCTGCGCGGCAATTACTACTCGGCCACTTGTACAACTCACAACTGGTTGCTACTGTCTCGCGTGCCAGTTGTATTCACCGACGAAGGAGCGCACGATGACCCGAATCACCCGATCGCGGCCGGTACGCCGGCTGCGACCACCGACCAACGAGGTGTGGATGTACATCAAGGACCCGGACCGCCTGCGCCGGCGCCGCAAGACCAAGGGCTTCACCCAGACCCAGCTCGCGGTGCACGCCCGGTGCACCCAGCAGTACATCTCCAAGCTCGAGTCGGGCCTGGACCGCGACTGCGGCGAGGACATCGCCATCCGCGTCTCCAAGGCCCTCGACATCGAGCTGGAGGACTACTTCGAGACCCGTGCCGACGTTCGCATGCCGCACGTTGCTACTGCCTCGCGTGGCAGTCGCAACCCGGCCACGGTGCACGCCGGGGTCCGCGTCGTCCGCCCGGCCGGAGCCCGTCGGTGACCGCGTCCGACCCCGGGCAGCGCCGGCAGATCGCCAAGCTCGCCGCTCACGAGCGGTGGGCCCGCGAGACCGACCGGTCCGCTGCCACCCAGGCCGCCCGCGACGGGATGGCCCGCAAGTTCGAGAACCAGGTCGACCCCGACCGGGTGCTCTCCCCCGCCGAGCGCGCCAAGCGCGCCGAGTCCGCGAAGCGCGCGCACTACCAGCGCATCGCCATGAAGTCCGCCGCCGCGCGCCGTGCGCGCACCGCGAGCTGACTCCCCACACCTGCACATGCCGGAGCCCCCGGCGACGCCTGCACAGCACACCGAGGGCTCACGAACGAGAGGAAGTGTCTCAGATGGCACACCCCAACGCCGCCTCCCCGGCGCACTGCAACGCCGCGCTGCTCGCCGTGGCGCACCACCTCAACGAGCGGGACGTCCCGACCCCGATGGGTATCCACTTCGACCGGCACGTCGACCGCATCGAGGTCCACGTCCACCGCGACGAGCTCGACGCCTGGGTCACCAGCGGCCTCGCCGTCGACGAGGTCACCGAGAACATCCTCAGCGACACCGTGCCCGCCCCCTACCGGCAGAAGACGTCGGTGTCCGGGCGGCTCCCCGACAGCGGGGTCCGCGTCTGCGTCGTCACCTACGGCGCGGCCTCGGGTCGTCACCTCCGCGCGGTGGAGGTGACGGCATGAGCCGGAAGCCGCAGCCCGAGCCGCTCATGGTGTTCACCCACCACCCGACCGGCCGCCGCTACGCCGTCATCCACCGCACCCCGGCCGGCATGTGGATCCTCCGCTGCCTCGACCTGGACTGCGACCACAGCGTCGAGGTGTCGCCGCTGCAGCTGGCCGCGTTGTTCTTCGTCGCCGCGCCGCCCGTCGACGTGCCCGCCGAGGCCTTGCCGCCGGCGCGCGGTGTCCAGCCGGTCGTCGAGTTCGACGGCGTCGCGCCGATCCACCCCTCCCACCGCGCCGAGCTGACCGACCCGGTCATCGAGGCCACCGTCCGCGCCTGGGCCAGGGAGGTGCAGCCGTGATCGACCTCGACACCGGCCTCCACATCGTGGCCGTCGACGCCGCCGACCCCGACCAGGGGCCCATGTCCTGCGGGGCGTGCGGCGACGACACGAACCTCGCCTGCGACCACGGCACCGCGCAGTGCGGCGCCTGCGACCGCGGCGACGCGTGCGACCACTGCCGCGTCGAGGCCCGCGAGACCTCGGCCGCGACCCGCTACCCGGTCGCCGCGGCGCCCTGGGCCGGTCTGGCCTACCCCGACCCGCGGCCGGCGCCCACCTGGGCCCGGTCGGACGTCCACACCGGAGGTGACGCGGCATGACCGCCCCCCTGCACTCCCGAGACATCAAGGGCAAGGGCCGGTACTACGGCGCCTGCTCCGAGACCTGCCCGCTGGGTGAGGAGCTGCTGATCTCCGTCACCAACGCGCAGGGCGTCATCGCGAAGCCCCAGCTGGTGCCGGCGGCCGCGAAGGCCACCGCCGAGAAGGCGTGGGCCGAGCTGCCCCGCATGGTCGCCACCTCGAGGCAGCCCGCCGCCGGCCCGTGCGCGAAGGCCCGCGTCGCGGACCGGTGCGGCCACTGCCGGTTCTGCCTGACTGCGGAGATCAAGGCCGAGCACCGCAACCAGTGGGAGCGCGCCGCCGACTTCGGCACCGCCGTCCACGACCACGCCCACGCGCACGTCCTGGGCGAGCCCAGGCCCTACGTGCCCGAGGTCCAGCCGTTCGTGAACCAGCACCTGCGGTTCCTCGACGAGTTCGGCGTCAACATCGACCGCGACGTCGAGGCCGCGGAGACCACCGTGTTCTCCCGGAAGCACCGGTACGCCGGCACAGGCGACCTGTGGGTGTGGCTCCGCATCGACCCGGCCACCGGCCGCCCGTCGCCGCGGAAGCGGTTCCTGTGGCTCGTCGACATCAAGACCAGCCTCAAGAAGCCCGTCGGGACCGTGTACGTCGACCAGGTCCTCCAGCTCGCCGGCTTGAAGTACGCCGAGGCCGCAATCCTCCCCGACGACTCCGAGGTCGAGCTGCCGCGCTTCGACGGCGCGGCGCTGCTGAACCTCCGCGCCGACGACTACCGGCTCATCCCCCTGCCCGCCGACCGGGCCGCGCACCGCGCGTTCGTGAACGCCGTCGGGCTGCAGACCTTCCTCCACACCCAGGACACCAAGACCTGGACCCCCATCGACGCGCCCGCCGTGGCGCCCGCACGAAAGGCGTCCTGACCATGCCCATCTCTCCCCTCATGCTGCAGCGTCGGCACGCCGAGCTCGGCCGCATCCGGCTGGGCCAGAAGGGCTCCAAGGGGCAGCCCCAGAAGCTCGACCGGTTCCGCTTCACCTCGGTCTCCGAGCGGTACATCCGCGACCTCGCCGAGCTGTACGGCGGCACGGCGACGTCGTGGGACAACGGCGGGGTCGCCTCGTGGGAGGTGTTCACCGACGCCCGGTCCATCCCGGTGATCGCGGTGAAGGGTGGCCTGTCGCAGTGGCTGGAGACCTGGTCCGGCGGCGGCTGCGTGCACCGCTGCGACGGCGAGGTCAACGCGGTCACCGCGGAGCCGTGTGACCCGAACGACCGGGCCCACCAGGCCGCGAAGCCCACGACTCGCCTGTCGGTGATGCTGCCCGAGCTGGAGGCCATCGGCGTGTGGCGGCTGGAGTCGCACGGGTGGAACGCGGCCGCGGAGATCCCGGCCGTCGCCGAACTCGCGCAGTTCGTCGGCGACCTGGTGCCGGCGCACCTGAACCTGCAGGAGCGTCGCGCGATCAAGGACGGGAAGACGTCCCGGTTCGTGGTGCCGGTCCTCGACCTGCAGATCGGTCAGGCGCGGCTGCGTGAGGTGGTGAACGCGAAGGCGGGCACCGAGCTCGCGGCGCCGGAGCCGCAGCAGGAGCGGCCGGCGCTCGCCGCGGCCCCCGCGTCGTCCGATGGCCAGCCGGCCGAGGCAGCCGACGCGGCCGGGCCGAAGGTGCACATCCCGTCGCGGGAGCAGATCGAGGCCGCCGACCTGGACCTGGCGCGCCAGATGGTCGCCTACCTCGAGCAGCACGACCTGGCCGAGCACCCGGCGACCGCGGCCGCGCGGGCCCGGGTGGCGGCGTTGGAGCCGAAGCCGGACGCCGACGGTGTCGTGGACGCCGAGCTGGTCCCGGACGCTGCGCCCTCGCCCTCGACAGGTGCGGGCGCTGGTGCTGGTGACGCGGACGCGATCTGGCAGCAGATCCTCAAGCGCACCGGCGACCTCGGTTGGGACTCCGACCGGCTGGTCGCGGACTTCAAGGACGCCATGGGCGTCATCCCGGACGACGCTGCGGCGGCCGAGCTGGGGCTGTACCTGGAGCGGATCACCACCGGCGAGGCAGGTGCCGCATGAGTGCGGATCGAGAGGTGTACGTCGTGACCGGCCCCGACGGCTTCACGGAGTCATTCGATGCCGAACAGGTCGACACCCTGGTCCGCCTGGGTCTCATCCAGCACGACTACGACGGACACGTCCTCCAGGACGGCGCAGGCAACGGGGTCGGCCACCTGCACCACTTCTATCGGGAGGCCGACCGTGGTCACGAGACTGGTGCGCTCCTGACCCCGTCGGAGCGCACGGCGATCGAGAAGGCCGGAAGCCTGTGGAACGACCTGTGCCAGATCGTCGGAGACGGGCCTTCGCGTGCGGCCGACCTGCGGGAGCTCGTCGCTCACATCCATGCCATACAGCGCGCCGTCATGGCTCAGGCTGGGGCGCGCACCTGCCCGGACCACTTCCGCCTTCTCGGCGAGACGTTAAGCGATCGGCCCGGTCAGGGCGGTGTCCGCTGATGGCCGCCCCGAAGTGGCACGAGGGCCCCATGGTCGCCCTCGACACCGAGACCACCGGCATCGACCCCACCGCCGACCGCATCGTCACCGCCTCCATGGTCTGGCGCGTCCCCGGCTCCCGCCCCCGCGCCACCACCTGGGTCCTCAACGCCGGCATCCCCGTCCCCGACGAGGCCGCCGACGTCCACGGCTGGACCACCGACCGCCTCAACAACGAGGTCGCCCCCGGCCACGCCACCCGCCACACCCAGGACGGCCCCCCGCTCACCACCAGCATCGAGCGGGCCCTCGACGAGATCGCCGGCCACACGACGCTCCCCATGAACCAGGGCGTCCCCCTCGTCGTCCACAACGCCCCCTACGACCTCACCCTCCTCGAGCACGAGCTCGCACGCGCCAGCCTGCAGACCCTCACCGCCCGGCCCGCCGGGATCGCCGGCGTCATCGACCCGATGGTCATCGAGAAGGCCTACGACCCCTACCGGAAGATCTGCCACCGCGCGCCCGGCTGCGACCGCGAGAACAACCACCACGAGTGCGGAGGCTGCCGCGGCGGGAAGTGGAAGTGCGGAGGCTGCGGCGCGCTGAACAAGCAGCTCGCGTCCCTGTGCGCCCACTACGGCGTGGGCCACACCGGCGCCCACGACGCCACTGCCGACGCGCTGGCCGCGATCCGCCTCGCCGGCCGCCTGGCCGAGGCGTGGCCCGACATCGCCCGCCTCAAGCTCTCCACCCTCCACGAGAAGCAGGCCGGGTGGCGCGTCGAGCAGCAGACCAGCCTCGCGCAGTTCTTCCGCAAGGTCGGGAAGACCGCCGAGGCCGACTCCTGCGACACCGGGTGGCCGCTGCAGACCCGCACGGCGGTGGCCGCATGACCACCCAGCCCACCACCGGCCTGCCCGACACCGCGGTCGTCTGCCACCGCCTCAACGGCCACGTCGCCCACGACACCACCGCCGGCCGCTGCCCCGGACGCCCCCACCAGGCCGCCCTCGCGCTCGCCGACGTCCACACGCGCGCCGACGAAGCCCGCGCACTCCTCCACCCCACCCCGGACCCGAAGCAGGACCAGTCCGTGCACGACCACCCCCTCGCCGCCCTCGGCGGACGCCACCGCGCGCCCGTCCGCGTCGACACCGCATCCACCCCCATCACCCACGCGCCCAGCCACTGCGCCGGCCGCAACGGCGAGCACTGCCTCCACGCCCACCCCGACGACCCGCCCGGCCTCGAGCCGCCCGGGTTCTGGGGAGCCACACGGACGGCGGACGCCTGATGGCCGGCCTCGCCACCCTCCTCGTCCTCGCCATCGCCGCCTGGCTCGCCGACGCCACCGCCGACCCCACCCGACCAGCCACCCACCGGAGGAACCCGTGACCCTCGCCGCCGCCATCCCCGCCCAGCTCCGCGGACACCACGGATTCCGCATCACCGGCATCCCCGTCCCCCAGGGCTCCAAGGGAGCCCGCGTCATCAAGGGCCGCGCCCAGCTCTTCGACACCAACGCCACCGTCCTCGACGCCTGGCGCAAGCACGTGCGGGACACCGCCATCGACCAGTGGCGCTACACCGACACCCTCACCGGGCCCGTCCGCGTCTGGCTCTGGTTCGCGTTCCCCCGCTACCAGAGCCACTACCGCACCGGCCGCAACGAGACCCTCCTCAAGGACTCCGCGCCCCGGTACCCCACCAGCCACAAGCTCGGCGACGTCGACAAGCTGCAGCGCGCCGTCTTCGACGCCCTCACCGAAGCGAAGGTCTGGACCGACGACTCCCTCGTCGTCGACGTCCGCGCCCGCAAGTTCTGGGCCGGCGAGCACGAGTACGCCCCGCCCGAGCCCGGCGTCGACGTGATCCTCCAGGCGGTGACCGACTGATGGCCACCACGCTGCCCCGCGTCACCGTCACCCCGTCCGCCGGCATGTGGCTCGTCCAGTGCTCGACCTGCGGGCCCCTCGGCCTGAACCTGGCCCGCCCCTCGGCCGACCTCGCCGCCGTCCGCCACCGCGGCAACCACCAGCGCCCGGACCCCCGCGACCACATCACCGAGACCCCCACCGCCGCGCCCGCACCGGCCACCCCGGTCGAGCCCGCCACCGAGAGGAGCGCCTGATGGCCATCACCACCATCGCCGAGGCCCACGCGGCCCTCGTCATCGTCGACACCCTGACCCGGGAGGCGTCCCACGACGCCGAGACCGTCCGCGGCGCCGTCCGCGCCATCGACGAGGCCGCCAGCACCCAGCTCGGCGCACCCGTGCACCGTGACGTCTACGCCCTCGACGCCGCCATCGTCGCCGCTCAGCAGGGGGCCGGCCGATGACCCTCACCGTCACCGACCTGTTCTGCGGTGGAGGCGGGTCCTCGACCGGCGCGATGCAGATCCCCGGCATCGAGATCCGCATGGCCGCCAACCACTGGCAGCTCGCCGTCGACGTCCACAACCAGAACCACCCCGACGCCGACCACGCCGCCGTCGACCTCCACGAGGAGGACCCCCGCTACTTCCCCCGCACCGACATCCTCTGGGCCTCCCCCGAGTGCACGAAGTGGTCCCAGGCGTCAGGCGGGAAGTACGCCTCCATCTCCGTCGAGGCCGACCTGCTGTCCCTCCTCGACCCCGACCTCGTCGACGAGGACCCCGAGACCGCCGTCGTCCAGCGCTCCCGGCTGCTCATGTTCGACGTCCTCCGGTTCGCCGAGCACCACCGCTACGCCGCGATGGTCATCGAGAACGTCGTCGACATCGCCACCAACCCGAAGTACTGCGAGGCATGGGCCCTGTGGAAGAAGGGCCTTCGGAACCTCGGCTACGAGTACCGCGTCGTGTCGCTCAACAGCATGCACGCCCAGGCGCACGGCGACCCCGCACCCCAGTCCCGAGACCGGCTCTACATCGTCTGCTGGCTCGCCGGGAACACCGCACCCGACATCGACCGCGTCCTGCGGCCCATCGCCTGGTGCACCAGCTGCGAGACCGTCGCCGAAGCCCAGCAGTCGTGGAAGAACGGCCGCACCGTCGGGAAGTACCGCTCCCAGTACGTCTACGTCCACGCCGCCTGCGGCACCGTCGTCGAGCCCGGCTACCTCCCCGCGGCGGCCGCGATCGACTGGACGCTGACCGGCACCCGCATCGGCGACCGGCCCCGGCCCCTGGCCGAGAAGACCCGCCGCCGCATCGCCGCCGGCATCGCCCGCTACTGGTCGCCGTTCCACATGGAGTCCGGCGGCAACCAGTACGACGCCGCCGACCCCAAGCACCCCGCGTTCGGCCGCCCCGACGCCTACTACCGCGCCTGGTCCACCGACGACGTGCTCCGCACCCTCCACACGATGGAGTCCAAGGCGCTCGTCGTGCCGCTCGAGGGCCGCGCCGGCGACCGCGTCGCCTCCACCGACCGGCCGCTGCGCACCCAGACCAGCCGCCACCTCGACGCGCTCGTCCAGGCCCCGTTCATCGCGGAACTTCGCGGCGGTGGGTCCACAGCCCGCCCCGTGACTCATCCCGCAGCCACGTTCACCGCCTCCGGCACGCACCATGGCCTCGTCGTGCCAGCCGGCGGGACGTGGAACGACGACGCCCGCCCGACGAGCGAGCCGCACCGGACCCTGACCACCCGGGAGACTTCCGCCCTCGTGCTGCCGTACTACGGCGCCACGAAGACCGCCCGCCCCGCCACCGAGCCCCTCGGCACCCTCACCACCGTCGACCGGTACGCCCTCATCCAGCGGCATAACAGCAGCAAGGGCGACGGCGCCGAGATGCTCACCCCCGCCACCGAGCCCTACCGGACCCTCACCACCACCGGCCATCAGTCGCTCATCACCCCCGGCGACATCGCCGCCGCCGAGGCCCGGGTCGACGACTGCCTCTTCCGGATGCTCGAGCCCACCGAGGTCGCCGCAGGCATGGCGTTCCCCGCCGACTACCACTGGCACGGCACCCGCCGCGAGCGCGTGAAGCTCGCCGGCAACGCCGTCACGCCCCCGGCCGCCCGCGACCTCATCGCCGCCGTCGCCGCCTCCCTCGGAGCGGAGGTACCGGCGTGACCCCCGACGACCACCGCCATGGGACCCCGGCAGGCGGCCGCGCGCACCGCAAGGCCGGACAGGACCTGTGCACGCCCTGCCACGACGCCGAAGCCCGCTACCAGCGCGGCCTCGACTACGACCACCACAACGGCCGCCGCCGCCGCAGCGAACCCGCCACCGGCACCCGCCTCCGCCTCCGCGCACTCGTCGCCCTCGGCCACAGCGTCCCCCGCATCGGCGAGGCCCTCGGCATCAGCCAGACCGCCGCCAACCAGCTGCTCAACCGCCCGAAGAACTTCGTGTGGACCAGCACCGCCGACCGAGTCCGGGAGCTCTACCGGGACTGGTCCATGACGCTGCCGCCCAGCGACACCCAGCGCGACCGGTACGTCGCGGCCAGGGCCCGCGGGTACGCCACCCGCCGCGGATGGCTCCCGCCGCTCGCCCTCGACGACGCCCGCATCGACGACCCCACCTACCGGCCCCGCCGCCACGTCCCCCGCACCGAACGCCGAGCACTCGACCTCGACCTCGACGAGGTCTACGTCGACCGCCTCTTCGCCGACCCCCGAGCACGCACCCGCGCCCTCACCAACCGCGAAGCCCAAGCCCTCTACGACCGGCTCACCGCCCACGGCCACACCGGCCACGACATCGAGACCACCTGGGGCCTCAACGCCGCCCGCTACGCCACCCCGAGCACCACACCCACCTCACCCACAGGAGACACCGCAGCATGACCGACACCACCGCCAAGATCCGCGCCAAGGGTCTCGACGCCACCGGCATCACCGAGACCGTCGCCGCCCAGATGTACGGCCGCAAAGGCGCCCGCTACATGGCCATCGTCGAGCTCCAGGTCGACGAGCTCCACGAGAAGGCCGACGGCACCCGCAAGGTCGACCTGATCCTCACCCAGGTCGAGCCAGCCGTCGACGCCCACCTCACCGAGCACCTCCGCGAGCTCACCCGCACCTGCTACTTCAACCGCAAGGTCGACACCGACGGCCCCTCCCTCCCCGTCGACGGCGACGACGCCGACGAGCCCACCGTCGACGCCGTCATCGCCGCCGGCGCGAAGCACAAGCCCCACGGCTACCTCGCCTCCGGCCTCGCCGTCGACGACGACGCGATCTGCGACGTCTGCGGCCTCGCCCCCGCCGCCGGCGTCCACTCCGCCCAGCAGCTCCTCGACGACGAGGACGACGACGGGCAGGACGAGCTCCCCGAGCCCGAGGACCACCTCGAGGACACCGCCGACCCCACCGACCGGCTCGCCGACGACGACCCGGACCCGGACGACGACGAGGACGACGAGGACGACGACGAGCCCGTCCCGGCCGCCAACGTCCACCACCTCAACCCCTTCGCCCCCAGCGGCACCGCCTGACACCAGGCCCACCAACCAGCGCCCGGGGAGTCAACGAGGCACACGCACTCACCACCTCGAAGGCGGCCAGCACGCGGAGAACCAGCCGTTTCCTTTCCGGCCGGCGGCCCGCCTGCTCCCCGGGCGCACCCCAGCACCACCCCGCAACACCCAGAGCAACACCCGGCGACCACCAGCCGCACGGGACACCACCGCACCACCCAAGGGACACCAGTGACCAACGAGGGACCACGGCCCACCCGCCTCCGCCCCGTCACCACCGACGGGCCACCACCCGACCCATGGGCCGACACCTGGGACGACCACCCCACCACCAACAGCCCCGGCGACCGCGACGCCGAACGCGCCCTCCTCGACGCACTCATCACCGACCCCACCGGCACCCTCCCCCACATCACCCACCTCACCGCCGACCACTTCTACTGGCCCACCCACACCACCATCTGGGACGCCTGGCACCACCTCGCCGAAACCCACGCCGCCCACCCCGACGGCATCGCCATCGCCGCCCACCTCGCCGCCACCCGACAGCTCGACGCCGCACGCGCACTCCCCGAACTCACCGGCACCAGCCACCCCGGCATGGCACCCATCTACGCCACCCGCGTCCGCGAAACCGCCCGAGCCCGCGTCCTCACCAACCTCGGCGCCACCTTCAACGACCTCGGCCGCCGCGGCGGCGACCTCCAAACCGCCTTCGAGACCGGCCTCGACACCCTCGAGCAAGCACTCCGCGCCGGCTGGGGCCACGACCCCACCACCGCCAACAACACCGGCCTCAAGGACCTCTCCTGGGTCGGCACCGGCACCCCACCAGCCATCGCCCCACCAACCTGGTGCCAACGCGCCGACGGCACCGCCCTCTTCTACGCCGGCAAAGTCAACGGCGTCTTCGGAGACCCAGAAGCCGCCAAGACCTGGCTCGCCCAGATCGCCGTCGTCGAAGCCCTCCACGCCGGCCACACCGCAGCCATGATCGACGTCGACCACAACGGCCCCGACCACACAGCCGCCCGACTCCTCCTCCTCGGCGCCACCATCGACCAGATCGCCGACCCCAACCGGTTCCGCTACTACGAACCCGAAGACGGCGACGAACTCCGCGCCGCCGTCGACGACGTCTGCCGCGTCTCCCCCGCCGTCGTCCTCATCGACAGCCTCGGCGAGATCTTCCCCATGCTCGGCGTCAAGACCAACGACGGCGACGAGATCACCTCCGCCATGCGCCTCGTCTGCACCCGACCAGCCCTCACCGGCTCCTGCGTCATCACCATCGACCACCTCCCCAAGTCCCCCGAAGTCCGCGCCTCCGGGTTCGCCATCGGCTCCATCGCCAAGAAGCGCATGATCCGCGGCTCCTACATCCGCGCCGAAGCGAAAACCCAGCCAGCCCCCGGAGCAGTCGGCCGCGTCACCCTCCGCATCGAGAAGGACACCGCCGGCGAGCTCCGCAAGTCCTCCGGCGGCGGCTACGCCGGCACCTTCACCCTCAACTCCACCCAGCCCCACACCACCACCTGGGTCATCGGACGCGAAGAGACCCCCCGCAACGACGACGGGACCGTCCGACCCACCAACATCATGGAGCGCATCAGCAGGTTCATCGAGGACCACGACGGCTGCACCATCGCCGACATCAAGCACAACGTCTCCGGCAAGTCCGAGACCATCACCAACGCCATCGCCAGCCTCGTCGCCGACGGCCACGTCGCCCGCATCAAGGGCGCCCGCAACCGCACCCACCACCAGGTGATCGCCCCCTACCGGGCCCGCGAAGACGACCGCGCGAACCCCGAGCCCACCGACGGCCAGGACCACGCCGACGACGTCACCACCCGGGCAGCCGCCGACGCCGACACCCCCGGCCCGTCCACCGGCCCGTCGTCCAGCACGTCGTCCAACTCGGTGCCCGCCGACACCTCCCGACGACCCGCCTGGGAGGACCAGTGACCAGCCACCCCAACACCACCCCGAGCCGTTCCCGAGCCGTTCCCCAAGCCGTTCCCGAACCGTTCCCCGGGCATGCCGAGTCGAGCCGTTCCCCGTCCCCCCTCCTCTACGAGGGGAACGGCTCGAGGAGCCCCCACATCGAGCCATTCCCAAAACCAGGGAACGGCTCAACATCCACCCCCACCTACACACCCACCAGCACCACCACCATCCACCCCACCCAGCAACCCACCGGAGGCCAACCGATGAACCAGCCGGACCCCACGTCCTGCACCAGCTGCGGACGACCCCACCTCCGCTGCAGCGCCCACAAGCGCAACGGCGACCCATGCACCCAGCCGGCCATGGACGGGCAGCGCGTCTGCCGCCTTCACGGCGGCCGCGCGCCCCAGGCCCTCGCCGCCGCGACCCGCCGGCGCGACGAGCGCCAGGCGCTCCTCGCCGCCGAGACGTTCGGGCTGCCCCGCGAGGTCGACCCGCACACCGCGCTGCTGGAGGAGCTGCACCGCACCGCCGGCGCCGTCGCGTGGCTCTCCGCTCTCGTCGCGGACCTCGAGCACGACGAGATCGCCTGGGGCGTCGTTCGGGAGAAGACCGGCGGGGAGGACCACGGCACGACGAAGGAGGCGCGGCCGTCGGTGTTCGTGGAGCTGTGGGGTCGTGAGCGTGACCGGCTGGCGCGGGTCGCGAAGGTGTGTGTGGACGTCGGGATCGAGGAGCGGCGGGTGCGGCTCGCGGAGGAGTCGGGTCGGCAGATCGCGGCGGTGTTGCGGGCGGTGTTGGAGCGGCTGTCGTTGTCGCCGTCGCAGCAGTCGTTGGCGTTGCAGGTGGTGCCGGAGGAGCTGCGTCGTCTGGCGGAGCTCGAGGCCGGCCCTGCTGGTGCGGGGGTGGCGTCGTGATCGGCGGTCCGGTGGCTCGGCCGTGGCGGATGACCTGTGGCATGTGCGGTTTCTCCGAGGTGGTGCACCGGGCCGAGGACGCGGGGCGCTGGGACCTGGACCACCGGGCTGTGTGCCCGCGGGGTGCGACTCCGCCGGCATCCGGTCAGTCGTCCACGAACGAGGTGGACCGATGACCAGGCAGTCCGAGCGCACCCCCGAGTCCTGCGACTGCCTGTGCCACAGCCCGAAGGTGGTGGTGACGGGCATCTACTCGCCCTGCTGTGCGAGCCCCGGGGCAGATCGGTCAAGGCGAGTCGTCACCCTCAACCTCCCCAGGCTGGTCGGAAGTCGCAGCCGGATCTGGGTCGCGCTTGAGGCCGCGACCAGCGATCCCGACCTCTCTGACGCGCACCTGATCGTTAACGGCCGGGAACTTGCATCCATCTCGGACTCCGCCATGGACGAACTCGGAGCAGTCATCGCGTCAGCCTGCTCGGCGGAGATGGTCGACCTCACGGACGACGTCGTCAATGCAGTCCGTCCCGACTCCGACGAGGGGGCCGGCCGATGAGCGCGTGCCCGAAGTGCGGTCACGTGCACGTCGCCGCCGATGCCATCGCGCTGTCCAAGTTCGCGGGGATCAGCGACTACCGCACCGCCGACGGAGTGATCCACCAGACCCGCGCCGACGCCCAAGAGTGGCTCTGCGAGCAGCGACAGGCCCGTCAGAACTCCCGCCCCACCACCACCGAGCCCGAGGAGGGCACCCCGTGAAGGTCTACCTGGCCGGCCCCTACGCCGCCCGCTCCACCCTGCACACCTACGCCGCCGAGCTCGAGCCGATCGGCATCGAGGTCACGTCCTCCTGGCTCAAGGAGACCCACGAGATCACACCCGGCACCGAGAAGGCCGCGACCGACCTCACCGACGACGAGGTCTCGGCGCACGCCCGCATGGACATCGCCGACGTGAGGACGGCCGACCTGCTCGTGCTGTTCACCGCGGCGTCCGTGGGCTGCGAGGGCGGTGGCGGCCGGCACATCGAGACCGGCATGGCCATCGCCCTCAGCAAGCCCGTGCTGGTCGTCGGCGAGCCCGAGAATGTGTTTCACCGCATGGGGTCGCCGGTCTTCGTCTTCCCGGACTGGCACGCGACCCTGATCGACCTCGCGCGTCGGCACGCGGCTCCTCGCCAGCACACGTTCGCCGGGCGGTCCGCATGAGCGACACCGAGACCCCCGACCCGCTGGTGACGACCACCCTGCGCCGGCTCGTCGCGATGGACGTGCGCCTCATCCTCGCCGAGCTGGAACTGGACATCCCCGGCCTGCACGTCGCCATCGGCGCGAAGGTCGCCCAGACCCTCCGCGCCGCCGGGTGGGTGCAGCGAGACGAGCGGTCCTACCTGGGCCGGCACGTGCTCGAGCGGACCGGGATGCGCACCCGCATGGACGACCCCACCGAGCGAGAGGAGCAGGACCGTGGCTGACCTGGACATCGACGCGCTGCGGGAGGTGGCGCGAGGGGCGACAGATGGGCCGTGGGGCTACGACGCCTGGGGCAACGAGTCTTCCAGCGTGTACGTGAGCGGCATCCTCCGCCCGCCTACGGGCGTCGCCGTGGCGCACGGATCGTCCGTCGAGCCGACCGACGGCGAGCCCGACTGGGCGTGGGTGGAGAGGCGCTTCAAGCAGTCTCGCCGCGATGCCGAGCACATCGCCACCTTCGACCCGCCGACCGTGCTGGCCCTGCTCGACGAGCTGGAGCGGCTGCGGGCGACGGTGGCGCGGGTGGAGGCGCTGGCCGAGGCCGGCGTCCACTTCGACATGACCCCGACCATGCCCGGCCACGGCGTCGCCTACGCGGCCTGGCAGGGATACCTCCAGCGGCTCGATGACGCCTGGACCGACCGCCTGCGCGCCGCGCCAGGAGCACCGATGAACGCCCGCCTCGCCGACCTGGTCGCGACCCTCATGGGCCTCGCCGGCGCCGCGCTCATCACCTGGCGCTGGCGCACCACCCACCCCGCCACCACCAGCACCCCCGCCACCCAGCGGCCAGCACCACCCCCACGACCCGAACCACTGCCCAACCCCGTCGTCCCCAGCCACTAGCCAGCACCACCCCCGCACCACCCGACGCGACACCGGAGGACCAGTGCCCACCAGCACCAGCACCACCCCCAGCTGCCACTACGACCCCGCCCTCAACACCCGCGTCACCAACCACCACACCCCCCACTGCCCCACCCACACCGGCGGCCCCTGCCCCGCCCGCCACCACGGCTGCACCCCCTGCCCCCACCCCCACTGCACCAACTGCGGCCACCGCCACCTCACCCAACGCGACGTCGACACCACCACCGGCCACCACCGCACCTGCCCCACCTGCATCAACACCACCCGCGACGACCTCCACGACATCCGCTGGAACTGCCGCCACCTCCGCTGGCACGCCACCCGCGGCGGCCACAACGGCCACCTCCTCGCCGCATCCCCCATCCCCGGCGGAGACGCCATGGTCCTCATCGGACCCCACGGCGGCGACGGCGACCAGCTCATCTGGAACCCCCACCTCGACGACGACCACCACGCCCGCGACGTCGTCCCCCCACTCCTCCCCCTCGCCATCTGGGACACCCGCATCCGCGCCCTCCACGGCCACACCCCCGCCACCCGACCCACCCTCACCACCATCACCGGCTACATGGCCGCCCACCTCACCGCCCTCGCCCAGAACCCCCGCTTCGACTGGCCAGGGTTCGCCGCCGACATCGCCGCACTGCGCCGCATGCTCGAGCAGGTCCTCCACGACGAGACCGAACCCGAGCAGGGCGTCCCCTGCTTCGACTGCGGCTCCCACCTCGTCCGCCGGTTCGGGAAGGCCGCCCCGTGCCGCCACGACACCCCCGGCCGCCGCCACATCGCCGCCGTCCACGCCCAGGCCGCCGCCGCCCGCGACCGGCTCGCCGTGTACGCCACCTACCCCGAGCTCGGGCCGGCCACCTACGCCGACGAGAAGGCCGCCCGCCGCCGCCCCACCGCCGCGGAGGAGTCCGCCGCCCGCCGACCCTGCGCCGCGTGCGTCGAGGCCGGGCAGGGCGGGATCGCCGACCCGACCGTGGGGCAGTCGTGGGAGTGCCTGGGGTGCCGGAAGCAGTACACGGCCGGCGAGTACGCCACCGCGGTCCGCACCCACCTGCTGACGCGGGGGCAGGACGGTGACGGGTGGACGTTCCCCACGATGGCCGCGGACGCCGCGTCCACGCAGACCGGGATGGTGGTGCCGGCGGCGACGGTGCGGAAGTGGGCGGACCGTGGCCGGGTCGCGTCGTGCTGCCGGCTGGTGATCCTCGAGCGGGGCGAGGGCGAGGTGGTGCTGGTGCAGCCGTCGCCGCAGCGGCTCGTGTACTGGCCGGACGTCGCGGAGGCTGCGGCGGAGGCGGTGGCGCGGCAGCACGAGCTGGCGCGGGAGCGGGACCGGCGTGCCCGTGAGGCGTCCAGGTTCTACGCGCTGCTGGACGGCGGGATGCGGGTGGTGGATGCGGCGGAGCGGATGGCGTTGCACCCGAATCGGGTGCGGTCGCTGGTCGCAGCGTGGGAGGCTGCACGCCGTCATGACGAAGCGAACGACGCGACGAGCACGGCGTGAAAGCTGGAGCGACGAGCACACCATCGCGGTAGGGCTCCTCGGGGTCTGCATCGCCTGCATCATCCTGATCGGCACCGTCGTCGGTCTGGACCGCGGCACCACGGCCGACTGGGTCATCGCCCTCGCCACCGTGGCTGCAGTCCTGGCCGCCGTGTGGGCCGGACGGTCGGCTGCACGGACCCTGCAGCTTGAGGTCGAGCGTGACCGCCGCGCGCAGGCCAGCACCATCGCCGCGTGGTTCACGGAAGGTGCACTGCCACCACCGGGAGCCCCCGCGGTGCTCGTCAGCATCATGAACGGGTCCGGCAGCCCCGGCTTCAACCTCGAACTGACCGTGAACCTGATACGGCGGGGCCAGGTGATCCACTTCGGCACCTACACAGAGCGCGTCATCCCTCCTGCCGACCGCAGGGAAGGCCGTGAGCGCGTCATCGAGGTGCTTCGACCTGGCGTGCGTCCAGGGTTCCGAGGAGCCGAATCACTGCTCCAGTCGATGGCCATCGACGATGTACTCACAAACCGGTTCTGGATGCTGAACGGAACCCCCACCCTCGAACTCACGATGCGGTTCACGGATGGGCAATCGCAGCGTTGGGAACGGGGCCCCGACGGCACTCTCACCCTCCTAGAGCACGCGCCAACCACTTGACTCGCGAGGCAGTAGTAGTGTCTCATTCGCTCAAGAACCCCCTACCCAAAACCCGGGCGTAGGGGGTTCAGCCCGTCCGGACGGCGGTGAGACATGGGCAGCCTCAACGTCTGGGAACAAGCCGCACAAGCCTTCGAGCTCGGCGCCCCCGACCCCATCCGCGAAGCCGCCGACGCCGACTCCTGGTCCACCCCCGGCACCCTCGCCCGCCGCCTCGACCCCCGCACCCGACAGACCCCCGCCCTCGACGTCATCGACCGCGAGCTGCAGAACCTCGTCGCCACCCCCGACGGCCGGCTGATCATCACCATGCCCCCGCAGGAAGGGAAGTCCACCCGCGTCGCGAAGGACTTCCCCACCTGGGTCCTCAAGCAGCGACCCTGGACCCGCATCGTCGGCGCCTCCTACGGCCAGGGCCTCGCGAACCGCAACGGCCGCGCGATCCGCAACACCATCGCTTCCAACCCCGACCTCGGGGTGCGGATCGCCGCCGACAACGGGTCCGCCTCCGAGTGGCAGCTCGCCGGCCAGGACGGCGGCCTCGTGTCCGTCGGCATCGGCGCCGGCCTCACCGGCCGTCCCGCTGACCTGATGATCATCGACGACCCCATCAAGGACCGGAAGGAAGCCGACTCCCAGGTCTACCGCGACAGCGTGTGGGACTGGTGGACCGACGTCGCCTCCACCCGCCTCGCCCCCGGCGCGCAGGTCGTGCTGATCCTCACCCGCTGGCACGAGGACGATCTCGCCGGCCGCCTCCTCAAGGGCCCCGACGGGCACCTGTGGCGGGTCGTGAACATCCCCGCGCAGGCCGACCACGACCCCGCGAAGGGCGAGACCGACGTGCTCGACCGGGAGGTCGGCGAGTTCCTCGACTCCGCCCGCGGCCGCACCGTCGAGCAGTGGGCCGCGATCAAGGTCCGCGTCGGGTCCCGCACCTGGGCGTCCCTCTACCAAGGCCGCCCCTCGGCGACCGAGGGCACGATCTTCAAGCGCGAGCACTGGCGGTTCTACGACCAGCCGCTCTGGATCGAACGCCCCGACGGCACCCGCATCGTCACCGCCGCAGACCAGCTCCTGATCTCGTGGGACATGAGCTTCAAGGACACCGTCGGCGCCGACTACGTGTCCGGTCAGGTCTGGATGCGCCGCGGCGCGAGCGCCTACCTCCTCGACCGGGTCCACGGCCGCATGGACTTCCCCGCGACCCTCATCGCGTTCCGCGCGCTCTCCGCGCGGTGGCCGCAGGCACTGCTGAAGCTGGTCGAGGACAAGGCCAACGGCCCGGCTGTCATCGCGATGGCTTCCCGGACGATCCCCGGCATCGTCGCGGTCGAGCCCGACGGCGGGAAGGTCGCCCGCGCCACCGCAGTGTCCCCTGTCGTGGAAGCCCGCAACGTGTGGCTGCCCGCCCCGGAGATAGCGCCGTGGACCACCGAGGTCGTCGACGAAGCCGCCGCGTTCCCCACCGGCAGTCACGACGACGACGTCGACGCCATGACCCAGGCGCTGAACCGGATGCTCATCCAGCCCCTCCTCGACGGCGACACCTTCGACGAGAACGACCTCGACGACGAGCTCGCCGGGTTCCGCATCACCGCCTACTGACCACCCACCGCCCAGGAGGTGCCCGCCATGCCCGAGCTCCCTCCCGACGTCGAGGTCGCGGCCCTCCGCGAAGACCTGGCGCTCGTGTCTGAAGCGCTGGTGGACCTCGAGCTGGAGGCCGCCGACCGCGGCTGGCAGGTCGCGTCCCGCGCCCAGGAACTCGAGTTCACCCGCGCAGGCCTCGACGACGTCGCGCGGAACTGCTCGCTCATGGCCCTCGCCTCGCCGCTGGTCAAGCGCGGGGTGCTGCTCCGCACCGGCTACGTGTGGGGCCAGGGCGTCACCATCACCGCCCGCGCGAACGCCGACGCCGACCAGGACGTCAACGCCGTCGTCCAGGCGTTCCTCGACGACCCCGCCAACGCCGCAGCGCTGTTCTCCGCAGACGCCCAGGCCAGCCTCGAGCGGCAGGTCGCGACCGCAGGCAACCAGATCCTCGCGCTGTTCCCCGACCCGCTGACCGGAAGCGTGCAGGTCCGCACCGTCCCGTTCGCCGAGGTCCGTGAGCGCGTGACCAACCCCCAGGACCGCGCGGACACCTGGTTCTACCTGCGGTCGTTCGCCGCCACGGTCGTCGAGCCCGGCTACCTCCCCGGCTCGACCCGCCGCCGGCAGGAGACCCGCCGAGTCCTCCACCCCGCCCTCGGCTACTGGCCCCGGGTCCGGCCCCGCACCATCGACGGCATCCCCGTGCTGTGGGACCAGCCGATCCTGCACGTCGCCGTCAACCGACCCGAGGGCGCTGACTGGGGCGTCCCCGACGTCTACGCCGCGCTCCCCTGGGCTCGTGCCTACGAAGGCTTCCTCACCGACTGGGCGAAGCTGGTCAAGGCCCTCAGCAAGTTCGCGTGGCGGCTCTCCGGCGACCGGGCGTCGAAGGCGTCCCGCGCGGCCGCCCGCATGGCGCAGGGCCTGCAGACCGCCGTCGGCGCCGGGCCCGTCTCCGACCCGACCGGCACGGGCGGGGTCGGGATGGTCGCCGCCGGTGGCCCCGGCGTGGACCTCGAGGCCATCCCGAAGACCGGCGCGACCGTGGACTCCGGCTCCGGCCGGCCCCTGGCGTCGATGGCTGCCGCAGGGCTGGGAGTGTCGATGGTCGACCTGCTCGCCGACCCCGGCGTGACCGGTGCGCGCGCGGTCGCCGAGACCATGGACAAGCCCGTCGTCCTCGAGATGGGCATGCGCCGCCGCGTGTGGGCCGGTGTCATCCAGCAGGTCCTCGCCTACGTCATCGACCAGGCCGTGAAAGCACCGCGTGGTCCGCTGCGCGGCAGCATCGCCCGCGACGTCATCACCGGCCGCGAGACCGTCACGCTGGCCGGCGACGTTGACCGGACCGTGACCGTCGACTGGCCGGCGCTCGACGACCTCGACCCGCTGAAGCTGGTTGAGGCGATCGTCGCTGCGGACGGGACCGGGAAGATGTGGCCGCCCGAGACCGCGCGGCTGCTGATGCAGACCCTCGGGGTCGAGGACGTCGACGAGGTCCTCGCGCTGATGACCGACAACCAGGGCCGCTGGATCGACCCCGAGATGTCGGCCGGGCAGGCTGCGGCTGACGCGTTCCGCCGCGGCGACGACCCGGCGGCGGTGGCCTGATGACCGCCCGACGGTTCGAGCTGCACCGCGACGTCGATGTGTCCGGCATCTCCGGGACCGGCGTCGTCGCCGAGGGGGTGGCCTTCACCGACGGCAGCGCCGTCCTCCGGTGGACCGCCGGCGTGCACCACTCGACCGTGGTGTGGCCGGACATCGCCTCGGTCGAGATCATCCACGGCCACGGCGGCGCGACCCGCGTGCTCTGGATCGACGAGGCCTGACCGTGGCCGCCACCCGCGTCACCCTCCGCCTCGTCCGGGCCCTCAACGCCCAGCTCGCCGGCGTCACCGACGCGCAGGTCCGCGACCTCGTCGCCGCCTGGGCCGACGCGTGGGACGAGATCGCGCCGGACCTGAACGCCGCGCTCGTCGAGCAGCTCGTCGCCGGGGAGCGTGTCACCCGCCGCCAGATGCTCCGCTCCCTGCGCCTCCAGGCCGCGCTGCAGGTCATCGCCAGCCAGCTGCAGGACCTCGCCGCTAAGGCCGGGGTGCGGATCACCGCGGACCTCGACGACGTCATCGACACCGCCGGCGCCGCGCAGGCCTCGATCATCGACTCCCAGCTGCCCGCCGGGTACAACCTCGTGCAGCTCGACTCGTGGGCCCGGGTCGACCCCGACCAGATCGCCGCGATGGTGGCCCGCTCCACCGAGCAGATCACCTCCCTGACCCGCCCGCTGGCCGCCGACGCCTACCAGGCGGTCCGCCTCGAGCTGATCCGCGGCGTCGCGGCCGGGTCGAACCCCCGCGCCACCGCGGCCCGGATCGTCGACCGGGCGCAGGGCCGGTTCAACGGCGGCCTCACCAGGGCGCTGAACATCGCCCGCACCGAGACCCTCGACGCGCACCGCGCGGCCGCGCAGGTCAGCCAGGCCGCGCACGCCGACGTGCTCGCCGGGTGGCGGTGGGTCTCCGCGCTCGACGCACGGACCTGCCCGTCGTGCTGGGCGCAGCACGGCACCCTGCACGACCTCGACGTGCCAGGCCCCGACGACCACCAGCAGGGCCGCTGCGCACGCGTCCCGGTCCCTCGGCCGTGGTCGGACCTCGGTGTCGACGTCGAGGAGCCGCCGTCGCTGATCCCGGATGCGGGCGACACCTTCGAGGCGCTGCCCAGCGAGCAGCAGCTCGCGATCCTCGGCCCCGCCCGCTACCGGGCGTGGATGGCTGGCGACTTCCCGATGGGGTCCTGGTCGGTGCGGCGCAGCAACGACGGATGGCGCGACAGTCACACCGTGGCGCCGGTCCCGGCCGGGTACCGCCCGGGTCAGAGCGGCGGGCGTGTGTCCCGCAGCGCGGCCTGACCTGGCTGCACGGCGACCGCGTCGCAGCGGCCGCAGACCTTCACCCGCTCCATCCCGCGCAGGGTCGGGCGCAGCTCGGAGAGCTCCCACACGTGCTCGACGCAGTCCGCGTCGTCATCGAGACCCACGCACCGAACGGTAGACGCCCCAGGGAGGGACACGCCATGGCCCACATCAGCCTCCGCATCGGCGGCGCCACGCCGGACGACCCCCGGCCGGCCCGACTCGTCATCGACGGGGTCGAGATCACCGGCTCGGTCCTCCGCGACGGCTTCGCGATCGCGCTCGCCGAGGGCCCGGACGACCGGGCCGTCGTGTCACTGCGCATCCGCGCCGACCGGCTGGACCTCGACATGCCCGACGCGGTGCTCCAGGCCGTCGCCGCAGCCCCGACCGCGCCCGACCAGGAGGCCTGACCATGCCCACTCGTCCGCTCGAGGAGACCGCCCAGGCCGTCTCCCGCACCGCTGTCCTCGAGGCCGCCGCCTCCGGGCGGATGCTCGTCCAGCACCTCTCCCCCGGGTGGGGCTCCTCGGGCTACTACTCCAGCGAGGTCCTCGAGCAGGCCGTCGCCGACAACGTCATCCCCGCCGGCACCCAGATGTTCGCCGACCACCCCACCGCCGAAGAGGCCCAGGCCCGGCCCGTGCGATCCATCAAGGACCTGATGTCGATCACCACCGAGCCCGCCCGCATCGCCACCACCGACGACGTGGCCCGCGGCGCCGACCTCGGGTCCCTCGTCTCCGAGGTCGACATCGTCCCCACCTACCGTCCGCTGCTCGCACACCTCGCCGAGCACATCGGCGTCTCCATCCGCGGCGATGGCGAACTCGTCCCCGGCGAGGCCGAGGGCCGCACCGGGACCATCGTCGAGTCCCTCGTGCACGTGAAGTCGGTCGACTGGGTCACCCGGGCCGGCCGCGGAGGGAAGGTCGTGCAGCTGCTCGAGTCCGCCGCCGCCGACCACGACGCCAACACAGCCGCCGTCCGCCGAGGCGTCGCCGAGGCCACCGTCAACGACACCCGCGAGGCGCTGCAGGTCGCGCTGCGGGACGCCTACGGCCTCGAGCGCGTCGGCCAGACCCCGCCCACCTGGGTCTGGGTCCGCGACTTCGACGACACCCGCGTCTGGTTCGAGATCGACGGCCCCACCGCCTCCAGCAACGGCCTGTTCGAGCAGACCTACACCCAGGACACCGCCGACGCGGTGTCCCTCACCGGCGACCGCACCGAGGTGCGGGTCCGCACCACCTACGTCCCGGTCGCCCGGCCGGGCAGCACCACCACCACCGAGGAGTCCCAGGAGGACACCATGCCCAACATCGAGGAGGCGCGCCTGCGCCAGCTCGAAGCGGACGCCGGCCGGGTGACCGTGCTCGAGTCCGAGCGCGACACCGCTCTCGCCGAGCGCGACACCGCCCGCGGCGAGCTCGCCACCATCCGGCGCGCCAACCGCGCCATCACGCTCGTGAACGAGGCCGCCGCCGAGGCGAACGTCGACTTCACCCGCCTGGAGGTCCGCGGCATCACCGCCAGCCTCCCCCTCACCGAGGCCGGCGACTTCGACGAGGCCGCCTTCACCACCAGCCTCGCCGAGCACATCGCCGAGAAGCGGTCGGCCGGTGCCGGCGTCGTCATCGGACACGGCTCCCGCACCACCTCGGCGCCCGTCGCCGAGGCCGGCTCCCACCTCGCGGCCATCGACCGCGCCCTGGGCATCAAGAAGGAGTCCTGACCATGGCGAAGAACCTCGTCCTCAAGGGCCAGAAGCCCGCACTGAGCCTCCCCGTCCCCGCGGAGACCCGCTCCGGTGACCCCGTGATCGTCGGCGGCATCGTCGGTGTCGCCGAGACGGACCGCACCGAGGTTGTCTCCGGCGTCACCTACGGCGCCCCCGGCAACCCCGACGGCTACGCCTCGGTCAACGTCGACGGCACCTTCGAGGTGTCCGTCGCCGACGCCGTGACCGCCGCCGGCACCGCCATCTACATCCCCTCGGCCGGCGGTGCGCTCACCACCACCGCCACCGACAACGTCCTGTTCGGCCACACCGTGCCGGTCTTCCTCCGCGGCGCCGCCACCGGCGCCACGAAGGCGTCCGGTACCGGGACGGTCAACGTCGCCCTCGCTCCGACGGTCTGAGAGGAGACCACATCATGACCATGACGCTCCCGGAGATCGTCCAGCTCGTCGAGGCCGAGGTCGCCAACGGCACCTCCCCCGCCGCGTACCGCGCCCAGCTGACCCGCCGCCCCGAGGTCCTCGAGGCCGCCGGCCACCTGGCCACCCTCATCGGCCACACCCGCACCGGCTCCCGCCGGGCTCGCTTCGAGCTCTCCGAGGCGATCACCACGTCCGACCTGGCCAAGTTCGCCACCGGCATGCTGATCGACCGCGAGATGCAGGCCAACTACGAGTCGCTGCCCACGCAGTGGCCCAAGTTCCTCACCCCCACCACGGTGAAGAGCTTCAAGCCGAAGTACCTCTCCGAGCTGTACCTCGGCTCGCAGGTCTTCAAGGACGTCCCCGAGCGCAACCCCTACCCGCATGCCCAGGGGCCCGAGCTCGGCGAGTACCCCATCAGCGTGAAGAAGACCGGTCTGCTCTGGGGCTTCTCCTTCGAGGCCCAGGTCAACGACGAGCTGGACCAGCTGCTGATGGTGCCGAACCAGATGCCGCAGATGGCCGTCGACACCGAGGACGACCGGGGCCTGCGGCTCATGGTCGACCCGACCACCGGCGCGCTCAACACCGGCTTCTTCAACGTCGGCAACGCCAACATCGGGACGCTGGTGCTGAACGGCGCCAACCTGCAGACCGTGGTCACCTCGCTGCGTTCCAAGCGGGACCCGCGCACCAACGCACTGATCCCGGTCGGCCGGCTCCAGCTGGTCGTCGGCCCCGCGCTGGAGTTCGAGGCGGAGCGCATCCTGACCGCCACCGAGCTGTTCGTCGACGACGGGAACGGCGGCTACGTGCGGCAGCCCAACCCGCTGAGCGGGAAGCTCGAGCTGGTCGTCAACGAGAAGCAGGTCGGCTCGTCGTGGATCGTGATGCCGAAGCCCGGCACCACGCTGCGCGCGCCGTTCTGGCTCGCGAAGCTCACCGGCTACGAGCAGCCCGACTTCCGCTACAAGGCCGACCAGGGCAAGGCGCTGGGCGGCGGCGACATCGTGGTGACGGGCGGGTCGTTCGACGACGACACCACCTGGTACCGCGGCCGCCACATCGTGGGTGCGGCGACCGGCGACCCGGTCCTGACCTACGGGTCCGACAACACCGGCGCGTGAGAGGCGGTCTGATGAGCGACAAGAACGGCCGCCACCTGCTCGGGAGCAAGGACATGGTCGACCTCCTCGGCGAGGACGACAAGGTGATCGGCTCGGTGCCGAAGCACTGGGACGAGACGCTCCTGACGCCGGGCACGAAGAAGAAGGGCCGGTCCTCCGGCTCCCGCACCGCCTCGACCGGCGACGGCTCCAACGGCTCGTCCACGCCCTCCGGGTCCGGCTCGACCCCCGAGCCCCCCGCGGGGAACGCCTCCCTCGAGGACTGGACCGAGTACGCCAAGACCAGCAAGGGCGCCACCGACGCCGATCTGGTCGACGCCGAGGGCAAGCCGCTGACCCGCGACGCGCTCAAGGCGAAGTTCGGCCCCCAGGCGGGCTGACCCCGGTTCCGGGTGGCCGGTGGGGACGTCATACCCCGCCGGCCACCCGGCCACCACCCGCACGACGCCTCGGAGGAGCTGACCCATGACCGCCACCTACGACCTCACCACCGACGTCGGCCAGGTCCGACTCCTCCTCAACGACATCCCCACGACCGCCGAGGGTGCCACCGAGCCCACCGCGGTCTTCACGGACGCCGAGGTCACGGCCTTCCTCGCGCTCGAGGCCGGCAGTGTGAAGCGCGCGGCGGCGCAGGCGATCGACACGAACGCGACCAACGAGGCTCTCGCGTCCAAGGTGCTCCGCACCGACTCCGGCGTCACCACCGACGGCGCCAAGCTGGCCGACGCGATGCGCAAGCACGCCGCCGAGCTCCGCCGCCAGGCCGACGCCTTCGACGATGACGGCGACGCCGGCTACTTCTTCGACGTCATCGACCCGCTGCCTGGCTACTGCGCTCCCGAGCGCACCCAGCGCGGCTACCTGTACTGATGCCGCGCCCGACCCGGGCCCACGGCCGCCCCGGCACCCCCGTCATCCCCACCAGCTGGGCCGCCGACCACCAGCCCGTGGCCGAGGCCACCATGATCTCGGCCCTCGCGCTGTACCGGCAGGACGCGCCCACCCGCCAGGAGTGGGACCCCGCCGAGCAGCAGCAGATGGCCATCCCGCCTGGCGCCTACGACACCCGCCCGTGCCGCGTGATCGCCATGGCCGCGCAGGCCCGCACCGTCGAGGTCGTCGCCGACGACGAGACCGTCGCTCGGTACCTCGTCACCACCACCGTCGACGTCTCCGACACCCCCACCCTGCAGCCCGCCGAGGGCGACACCGCCGTGTGCACCGACACCGGCGACCCCCTCATCGAGGGCCGCACCCTCCGCGTCGAGCAGATCCTCCGCGGCACGCACCAGTTCGAGCGCGGCCTCGTCTGCACCCTCACCGACTGACCCGCCACCCGGGCGGGCCCCGACCCGCCTGGAGGTGGCCCCGTGAGCGTCCGCATCGACACCAGCCAGGTCCGCGCCCTCGGCGCCCGCGTCGCCACCAACGGCGGCCGCGTCGGGTCCCGCGGCTCCGCGGTCCTGCGCCGCGCCATGTACGCCATCCAGGAAGACGCCCAGGCCCTCGCGCCCGTCGACACCGGCGCCCTGGTCGAGTCGATCTCCACCAGCTTCACCGGCGACGGCCGCAACGGCCGCATGTCCGGCGAGACCGGCCCCACCGTCGACTACGGCCTCTACGTCCACGACGGCACGTCCCGCATGCCCGGCCGCCCCTACCTGGCCACCGCCTTCGACCGGCAGGTCCCCCGCTTCGAGGCCGCCGTCCGCCAGCTCGGCGAAGACATCCTCTGATGGCCGTCTCCCGCCGCCTCGTCGCCCTGGCCGTGGCCGAACGCCTCGCCACCGTCACCGGCCTGGTCGGCTACTTCGGGCAGATCGGCCGGCCCCTGCCCGGCCTCGAGGCCACCACCCCCACCGACCCGCCCACGAAGAGCGACCGCGACCGCCGCGTGCGGCCCTACGCCGTCCTCTACCCCGGCGCCGGGACCCCCGGCAGCGAGACCAGCCTCGCCGAGTGCGACGACGACCTCGACGCACCGTTCACGGTCACCGTCGCCGCCGGCGACGCCGAGGACCTCCTCGCCGCGATCGACCGCGTCCACGCCGCGCTGCACCGGTGGGCGCCCGGCCGCCTCGACCGCGACGGCACCCCGTTCACCGCCGGCCCGCTGCGCGTCCCGCCCGGCTACGACCCCGGCCCGCTGCGCCAGGACCGCGACGTCCAGCCGGTCCGGCTGTTCCTGCCGCTGGCCTACCAGCTGACCGCCCACACCTGAGCCGAACAGCACCGAGGAGACACCCATGGCCGCCGACTTCATCTGGGTCTACCGCAAGGACAACGGCGAGAAGCAGCGCGTCCCCGCGCACTGGATGGACCACCGCGTGCTGTCCCGCCCGTTCCGCAAGACCCCCAAGACCCGGGCCGCCGAGCAGCAGCCCGAGAGCACCACCAGCAGCACCCCCACCAGCACCGACGACGCCCCGGCCGCCGGGGACAAGGAGTAACGACATGCCCAAGTCGCTGGCCGACGGCCACATGAAGCTCACCCTGCTCACCACCAAGCCGGTCGACGAGGAGGCCCCCACCGCGGCCGAGCTCAACGCCGGCATCGACGCCTCGTGCGCGATCCTCGCCTCCGACTTCACCTGGACGGCCGCGGACTCCGACAAGATCGCCGAGGCCGCCCTCTGCGACACCCTCAACGTCAACGCCCTCGGCCGCGACAACTTCACCGCCGGCATGACCCTCTTCCGGTACTTCGACGACACCACGAAGAACGCCGACGCCACCGAGGACGCCGCGTTCGCCGCGACGAAGACCAAGGGCACCGAGCTGTGGGGCTACCTCCGCGTCACCGGCAAGGAGGCCACCGAGGACTGGGCCACGGACGACGAGATCGAGCTCGGCCTCAAGGTCCTCACCGACAACCCGCAGCGCCCCTCCAACGGCGGCGGCTACGTGAAGACCCGCATCCCGCTCGAGCCCCAGGCCGGCTGGCCGCAGATCGCCGTCGGTGCCGGCGCCTGACCGGAGCCGCGAGCCCCATGACCGGGGCGGCGGGTGCCTGAGGTGGACGCCCGCCGCCCCTCCCCCGGGACCAGACCCGGGACGCACGACCTCCACCTCGACCACCACCTCACCCACCTCGCAGGAGCACCACGATGACGCAGCAGCCCTTCGACGAGACCCCGCTGGCCGGCGACACCACCGACGGGAACCCGTTCGCCGTCCCCACGCCCGCCGCGGCGCCCAGCATCGACCTCACCGGCACCACGCCGGAGGCTGAGTGGACCATCGACGACATCCTCACCCGCGCCCGCCGCCCCGAGCGCCGCGCCCGGATCTGCCTGCGTGCCGACCTCGACGCCAACCACGCCGAGCTCGTGCGCGAGCTGGCCACCATCGTCGGGCCCGACGGCGCGCTCCTCGACCCCGAGGACGACGAGGTGTCCCTGACCGAGGAGTCCCGCACGGCCCGCGCGAAGCGCCTCAACGCCGAGCTGGACGGCGTCCGCGCCGAGATGGCCGCCAACATGTGGCGCCCGCTCGTCCGCGCCATGCCCTCCGACGAGTTCGCCGTCTTCCACGAGACCCACTACCCGAAGACCGAGGGCGCCCCGCTGGCCGACTACCAGAACCGGCTCGTCGCCGCGTGCCTGGTGGCGCAGCCGGCCTTCACCCCCGAGCACGTCGCCCAGCTGCGGAAGACCCTCTCCTTCCACGCGATCAACACGCTCGTGCGGACCGCCACCGAGGTCAACACCCGCTCCGGGGTCGACCTCCCTTTCTGACCGACCTCCTGGCCCAACCCTCTTCGGCCACGGCCCGGAACCTCATCGCCGCCGCACGCAGCATCGGCACCGCCGTCTCGATCTTCCTCGGGCAACGGCTCATCACCACCCGCTACCTCTACGAGGACCCCGACCACCCCGACCGGGTCACCGGCGCCGTCCAGACGCCCGCCTGGACCCCCGAGGACCGGGCCCTCGTCCTCGCCCTCGACGCCTACGAGGCCTCCCTCTGCCCCGGCTGCAACCAGCCACGCCACACCGCGTGGCACAGCGAGATGGACGGCTGGTACGAGACCCGCGGGTTCGTCTGCCACGCCTGCACCTCGCTGCGGGGACAGCAAGTCTCCTACGGCCTCGTCGAGAACACCCGGCCCACCTCCAAGGGCGCCCTCCCGGCGTTCGAGGTCGGCGTCACCACCACCGAGCCGGACACACCCGACCCGCCCCCGCGGCCGCGCTGACCCGCGCACCGCCCGTCCCCCACCAGGTCGAAGGGAGGCCCGGCCCATGACTGCCACCTCCCGCTCCGTCGTCGTCCGCCTCGACCTCGACACCGCCCAGGCCATCCGCAACAGCCAGCAGTTCGGCGACGCCATGGGCCGGGCCATGGACGACACCGAGGCCGGCGCCCGCCGCGCCGACGCCGCCGTCAACCAGCTCGGCAACACCGCCGGGAAGATCGGCGCCGTCGCCACCGGCGCCCTGGTCGCCGCCGGCAAGGCCGCCATGGACTGGGAGTCCCAGTTCGCGGGCGTCGAGAAGACCGTCGACGCCACCAGCGCGCAGCTCGTCACCCTCGAGGACGACCTGCGCGGCATGGCCCGCACCATGGCCGCCTCCCACCAGGAGATCGCCGCCACCGCCGAGGCCGCCGGCCAGCTCGGCGTCGCCACCGACGACATCACCGACTTCACCCGCACGATGGTGCAGCTCGGCGAGACCACGAACCTGACCAGCGACGAGGCCGCCACCTCGATCGCGCAGTTCATGAACGTGCTCCGGTCCTCCGGCGACGACGTCGACGAGATCGGCTCCACCATCGTCGCGCTCGGCAACAACGGCGCCTCCACCGAGGCACAGATCGTGTCCATGGCGCAGCGCGTCGCGGGCGCCGGCGCGACCATCGGCGCCAGCGAGGCCGACGTCCTGGCGCTCTCCGCAGCCATGGCGAACCTCGGCATCGAGTCCGAGCTCGGCGGCGGCGCGATGCAGCGGGTGCTGCTGGAGATCAACTCCGCGGTCCTCGAAGGCGGCGAGCAGGCCGAGGCGTTCGCCGAGATCGCAGGCATGTCCGCTACCCAGTTCGCGGCGGCGTGGAAGAACGACCCCATCGCCGCGGTCGACGCGCTGATCGGTGGCCTGGGCGACGTGCAGGCGTCCGGCGGGAACGTCGTCGCGGTCCTCGACGACCTCGGCATCCGCGGCACCCAGAACCTGCAGGTGATGCTGCGGCTCGCGGGCGCCGGGGACACCCTCACCGAGGCGCTGGACCAGTCGCGGTCCGCCTGGAGCGAGAACACCGCGCTCGTCGACGAGTACGGCAAGCGCGCCGAGACCACCGGCGCGCAGGCACAGGTGGCGTGGAACAACATCCGCGACGCCGGCATCGAGGCCGGTGACGTCCTCCTCCCCATCGTCGCCGACATCGCCGGCGGCGTCAGCGACGTCGCCCAGGCGTTCAGCGGCCTCCCCGACCCCGTGCAGAACAGCCTCGTCGGGCTCACCGGCATCGTGGCCGTCGTCGGTGGCGGCGCGTGGTTCACCTCCAAGGCCATCGGCGCTGTCCGCGACACCCGCTCCGCGCTGCAGGACCTCGGCCTCACCGCCGACCGGACGTCCGGGTCGCTCGGCAGCGTCGCGAAGACCGGCGCCGGGCTCGTCGCGGTCGCCGGGGCCGTCACGATGATCGGCAACGCCCTCGCCGAGGCGTCCGGCGCGAAGGTCGACGCCAGCGACCTGAACCGGCAACTCGAGGCCATCAGCCAGGGCGCCGGCCAGGACCTCATCAACCGGGTCACCGAGGACCTCACGATCCTCGACAGCACCCTCGGCAAGGTCAACGAGCCCCTCTACGAGACCGTGACGCTCTTCGGCGCGTTCGGCAACACCGGCCGCGACAACGCGCAGGACAACATCAAGCAGGTCGACCAGGCCCTCGCCGCGCTGGTGGAGTCCGGGAACGCCGAGCAGGCCTCGGAGATCTTCAACCAGATCCTCGCCGCCCAGACCGGCCTGTCGGCCGAGTCGTCGTTCACCAGCGACGCCATCAACGGGCTCGCCGGGAACTTCGGGTCGTTCCAGACCGCCCTCGGCAACGCCGGCCTGTCCGCCGTCGAGGTGTCCCGCGGCATCACCGAGGCCGGCGACTCCGCCGACGCCGCAGCCGATCCCACCGCGCAGTACAACGCGCAGATCCGCGAGACCCAGCAGGTCGCCCGTGCGTCCGCGCAGGAGATCCGCGACCTGGTCGACGCCATGTCCGAGCAGCGCGAGCAGGCGCTGTCCGCGTTCGACGCCGAGACCCGCTACCGGCAGGCCATGAAGGACGCCGCCGCGCAGGCCAAGACGAACTCCGCCGGCATCCGCGGGATGAGCGACGACGCGATCGCCAACCGCAACGCGCTCTCCGACCTCGCCGGCGCCTGGAACGACCAGGACAAGGCGGTCAAGAACAACGTCGAGCGGTACAAGGACGCGCGGAAGAACTTCATCGACACCGCGGCCAGCATGGGCGTGGCCCGGTCGGCCGCCGCGGACCTGGCCGCCGAGGTCCTCGACATCCCGAAGTCGCGGGTGATCAAGCTCGACGCGGACGCCCGGCAGGCGATGGCCGACATGCAGGCCGCGAAGGCGGCGCTGGACCAGCTGCAGAGCAAGACCATCACGATCCGCTACACCGCATCGGGCACGCAGGCGCTCTCTCCGGGGTTCGGGCCTGTCCCGGTGTCGGCGGACGGGTCGACCGTCCCGCACGATGGCGGCCCCTACGGTGACCGGTACCTGTACATGCTGGCGCCCGGCGAGGAGGTCGTCTCCAACCGCCGCGGCCAGGCCGACCGGTTCCGGCCGCTGCTGAAGGCCATCAACAACGCCGCCGACGGCGACACCGTGGGCGGCCTCCGTGGCTTCTCCCTCGAGCAGCGCGGCGACGTGTACAGCCTCACCCAGCAGGTCCGGCAGCTTGTCCGGTCCCTCGCCGCGACCGGCGACGACCAGCTCAAGGGCCTGGACCGGCTCATCGCGCAGAACGACCTCGCCCAGACCCGCGAGGACCTCCGCGACGCCAAGAACGCGCTGATCTACGCCCGCCAGGAGCAGCAGCTGGACCGGCAGTACGCGATCCAGCAGAAGCTCGTGGCGTCCGCCGAGCGGCAAGTCGAGGTGTCGCAGCAGAACCTGCAGGCCCTCCGGTCCCAGGCCAGCGAGCTGAGCGCGACGGTCGCGCAGCGGCTCACCACCAGCGACCTGTTCGCCGGCGCCGACGTGCCGTGGGTCGAGCTGGCCCGCCCGTCGTCCTACGACTCCTGGTCGGCCGAACAGCAGCAGGCGTGGATGGACCGGCAGACCGAGTGGAACGTCGCCAACGGGTGGGGCGGCAACGCCTCCGACCCGAACAGCATCCTGCGGGCCGACATCCGCAACGCCCGCCAGGAGCGCCGCGACATCCGGCAGCTGCGGCGACGCGGCCTGTCCGGCGACGCGCTGGAGTACGTGATCTCGCAGGGCAACGTCGACGACGCGCTCAACATGAGCCGACGCGAGCTCGCCGAGTTCCAGCGGCTCTACGGCCGCCGCACCGACGCCGTCGGCCAGGCCGGTGGCACCGCGGTTTCGGCGGTGCTCGGCGAGGAGCTCCGCGAGTCCCGCGAGGTGGCCAAGGAGTCCCGCGCCGAGCTGCGTGAGGCGAACCGGACGCTGGCCCGGATCGAGCGGCTCACCGAGCTGGCGCCGGACAAGCTCGCGAAGGCCGTGGAGAACGGCCTCGACATCAAGACCGTGCGGGGCAACCGCGGAAGGAGCGTCGGCAACCGTGGGTGACGCGACGTTCGGCCTCATGTTCGGCGACCTCGACTGGTCGCCGCAGAACCAGGACGGCGAGCGGGTCCGGGTGACCGTGAACGGGCTGCAGCGCGGCTCGGTCGTGCCCGTCATCAGCGTCATCGACTCCCTGATGCAGAGCAGCATCGAGGTCGTCTCAGGGTGGGAGAACCGCGACCAGCAGGTCATCCTCACGCTCGAGGGCCCCGACTCCGACGCGCTGGCCGAGTACGAGGAGCGGCTGCACCTGGCGACGGCTCAGGCGATGAACACGCTGACCTGGACCCCGAACGACGGGTTCGGCGCCCCCACGGCCTTCGACATCCTGTGGGCGCGGCTCGAGGGCGACGAGGCGGCCGGCTGGGACGACCGGGAGGTCGCGAACCGGCGCCGCTGGATCCTCACGTTCCGCGCGGAGCCGCACGCCCGCTCCACCGAGCTCGTCGTCGACGAGGCC
The DNA here is from genome assembly GCF_023554635.1 of Nocardioides bruguierae. NCBI lineage: Bacteria > Bacillati > Actinomycetota > Actinomycetes > Propionibacteriales > Nocardioidaceae > Nocardioides > Nocardioides bruguierae. Next base: position 32,768 of record NZ_JAMJPH010000024.1, on the reverse strand, counting down.
CTGTCCCAGGACGGCGCGGCCGGCGCCCTGATCAACGGCTGCGAGTCGCTGACCGGGTGGAGCGCGGAGTCCACGTTCGCGTCGCTCGAGCTCACGACGCTCGACGTCGGGTTCGGGTCCACCGTCCCCGAGGGCACCTACGCGATCCAGATCAACCCCGGCGAGCAGCGGTACCGCGACGCCGGCGGCGGCTACTTCTGGTGGACCCGCTGGGAGACCGTCACGCTCGACGCGGCCGCCGTCATCGACTTCACCGGCACCCCGTACCTCACCGTCTGGTCCAACCCCTCTGGTGCCGTCGCGAACCCCTTCGAGGACCCGTCCGTGGTCCGCGCCTGGGTCGACGGCGTCGAGGCCGCCCTGGTGACCGTCGACGACGGCGTGTGGACCTTCATCACCGGCGCACCCGCCTCGGCCGACGAGGTCACCCTGTACGTCGAGAAGACCAGCAAGCTGTACTCCAAGACCGGTGATCCCGCGGACGCCCGCGTCTTCGCGCTCGACGTCCTCGCGATCGACAACCTGCGCCGCGAGTCGACCCTCCCCACGACCTCGCCCACCGGCCGTGAGTCGACCCGCACCATCACCGTGCAGGGTTCCGCCCCCACCCAGGGGCGCCTCGAGGTGTCCCACCCCACGCTCCCGCTGGGCACCGTGATCGTCTACACCGCACCGGTCCTCGGTCAGGGCGGCTACACCCCCGACCTGATGAAGTACCTCGACATCTCGCCGTACAGCATCGCCGACGCCGGGGGCCTGTACGGCACCCGCACCGCCATCGGCCGCAGCGAGGATTCCGACTCGGTCACCTTCCGTGTCCCCGCCGCCGCGCTGCCCGAGGGCAGCTACCAGCTCCTCGGCCGCCCCTACAACCCGGCGAACACCCCCGACCAGGTCGGCACCGTCACCGTCTCCGCGCACCTCGAGCTGCCCTCCGGCGCCGACGTCGGGCTCGTCACCGAGGAGTGCACCCCGCAGCAGGTCGGCGGCCTGATGCTGCTGTGCGGGTCGCTCGCGCTGCCGCCAGCCACCGTCCCGTCGGGGTCGGGTGGAGTCGTCGTCATCGAGATCACCAGCACCGGCTCCTCCGGCGCCGGAACCTACGGCCTGGTGGTCTCCGAGCTCCTCGCGTTCTGGGCCGGCGGCGGCGCCGAGGCCACCACCCGCGCCGACCCCGGCGTCGCTCTCGTCGTCGTCGACGCCGGGTCCGGGTCGACCACCACCCCCGAGGCGGGCACCGCGAACAACCGGCTGTGGATCGACGCCCCGTCCGTGGAGAACGGCGGCCGCCCGCAGATCTGGCTCGGCACCGAGGAGTCCCGCTCCGACGCCTACAACGCCGGCACCGTCACCAGCGCGTTCGGCGTCCCCGCGCTCTCCCCGCCCGCCACGAAGCTGTACGTGGCCACCACGAACGCGACCTACGCAGAGACCGTGATGTCGCACTACCCGCGGTGGCACACCAACGCCCGGAAGCTCGCCTGATGCTCGACGTCTGGGTCGGCGGCGCACCCCTCTCGCTGCTCTCCCCCGTCGGCGACCTGCGCTGGTCGACCAACGAGCACGGCTCCCTGGCCGCGTCGTGGTCGATGAACCTGCCCCGCGGCTACGCCCACCCCCTGCTCCGGCAGGGCCGACCCGTCGAGGTCCGCGCCGGCGGCGTGACCGTGTGGGGTGGCGTCCTGGCCGAGCCGGACCGCACGACCTGGTCGTTCGTCGCCGACGGCTACCACCGGCTCGCCGCCCGGTTCCTCGCCGAGACCGTCGGCGGGGCAGCGTCGACCGTCATCGACACCGCGGTGGACGCCGCGATCGCACGCGGCCTGCCCTGGACCCGGCCGACCTCGATCGACACCGTGGCCCTGTCCACCATCGCCCAGGACGACGCGTGGGGCATGAAGCTGTCCGCGCTGCTCGACGCCTGGTGCGAGATGTCCGGGCAGACGTGGCACGTCGACCCGTGGGGCGCTCTCCGCGTCGTCGACGACCCCACCCAGCCCCGCTGGCACCTCGACCCCTCGATCCCCGCCATGGCCACCGCCGACGACGACTACTCCTCCCGGCTCGTCGCCCGCTACGTCGCCGCGGTCTCCGGCGCGTCCGCCGAGCCGTCGGCCTACGCGCTCACCTCCGCCCAGCGGCCCCCGTCGGCGACCCGCTGGGGCGCCGCCGAGGACTTCCTCGACCTGGAGTCCCTCGGGCTCCTCACCGAGGCCGCGGCCGACGCCGCGGTAGAGGCCGCACTTCGAGCGGACCGTACGCGGCCGGCATTCACCCAGGGCGTCGACCTGTCCCCCATGGAGATCACGACCCCCGGCGGTGTCGTCCCTCACCCGTGGCAGGTGGTCTCCGGCGCCATGGTGAAGCACCTCGGCGCGCTCGACCGCGACGGCGCCGGTGTGCTCGGCGGGATGCTGACCTGGATCATCGGGTCCACCGAGTACGCGGTCGCCGACCGGCGCCTCACCCTCGCCCCGCGCGGCCTCCTCGCGCGGACCAGCACCCAGGTCGCCGCGGAGGTGGCGGCCACGAAGGTGATGCGACCACTGCTGAGGAACGGCGCATGAGCCGCGTCGTGGCCGGACCGGTGCGCCGCTCGGTGTCCGTGGAGCTCGTGAACGCCGCAGCCCTCACGCAGGTGGAGTGCACCGGCATCGACCGGGCGGGCCTGTGGTTCGCCGACGACCTCGACGAGGCCACGGCGGCCGCGGTCGCGGAGTGGATGGCGTCCCGTGACGACGCCGAGCTCGCGCGACGTGCTGCGCTCCGTGCGGTCGAGCCCTCCGCGCTGAACGCGTGGGAGATCGTCCGCGCGTTCGTGCTGGGCGACCCGCTCCCCGAGCCGGTCTACCCGGAGCCGGACCCCATCCCGGAGCCGGAGCCACCGGCCGAGCCGCTGCCCTCCCCGGAACCCGACCCGGACCCCACGGTCACCGTCGGCACCAGCCTCACCATCACCACCCCGACCAGCAACTAGGCCAGGAGGAACCACCGTGGCGACCAGCTACGCACTCACCGGTGACGTCACCACCATCACCGGCGGCGCCCGCACCGACAACGTGTTCGTCTCGGTGAAGTCCAACGTGTCCTCGGGCGCCCTGATCGACACCGCCGGCAACACGCTGCGCCTCGGCACCGCCCGGGTCCCTCTGGCCGCCGACGGGACGTTCACCTACGACCTGTGGGACACCAGCGACGGCGACCTCAACCCGACCAACTTCCAGTACGCAGTCGAGGTGTCGTACACCGACCCCACGACCATGAAGCGGAAGACCTGGACGTCGGGCTGGTTCTCCCACACGGCCGCGCAGAACCTGGCCGACGTGATCGAGGAGCAGTACGTCGACCCGACGTGGGTCACGCAGGTCACCACCGAGCTGCAGACCTACGTCGACGCGGCCGCCGACGAGGTCACGGCGGCACAGGGCGCGCGGACGGGCGCGGAGACGGCCAAGTCCGGCGCTGAGGCCGCCCGAGACCAGGCCGTCGAGATCGCCATGGGCAGCACCGAGGCGACCTTCGACGGGTACCTCGACGCCCGCGACCTGCCCCGCAGCGGAGCCGATCTGTCGGCCTCGTCTCGGGCGCTGATCCTGGCTGACGTGCAGGACCCCACCACGGACCTGGGCGCCACGCTGGACGCCGCCTACACCCAGACCAAGGGCGCCCCGGTGCGGACGATCGCCGCCCCGGTAGTCCTCGACGGGTCGTGGGCCTTCAACAGCAACCCGTTCCAGCAGGACTCGGTGACGATCTACAACGGCAACCTGTACGCCGTCATGGTCGGCCGAGGCCGCAACGTCATGATCGGCAAGCGGCCCGTGTCCGGCGGCGAGTGGGAGGTCTACAACCTCACCACCGAGACCACCGACAACCCCTTCGGCCTGAACAGCGAAGACGGCCACAACGTCGTGACGATGGGCATCGACTCCCAGGGGTACATCCACGTCGCTGGCAACATGCACTCGTGGCCGCTGCGGTACGCCAAGTCGAACAGCCCCGAGTCGATCGCGGACGGGTTCGCCGAGGCGACCATGATCGGCACCGACGAGACGAACGTGACCTACCCCATGTTCGTCAACGCGGCCAACGGTGACCTGCTCTTCTACTACCGCGACACCCCCGGCCAGCACGGCGTGCTCAACCGCCTCCCGTCCGGGTCCTCCACCTGGAGCCGCGTCGGCAACCTGTTCGAGCGGTACTACGTGCCCTACCTCGACCGCATCAACGTCGGCGCGGACGGGGTCATCCACATCTTCGGGTGCTGGCGCGAGGACGGGACCGGCAACAGCAACAACGACATCTTCTACATGCGCTCCGCCGACCACGGGACCACCTGGACCGACATCGACGGGAACGCGCTGACGCTCCCCATCGTCAAGGCCACCTCGCCCACCGTCGTAGACACCACCGACACCGGCTCGGGACTCATCAACCAGGCCGGCGCGTGCATCGACACCCGGGGCAACCCTCACAAGATCGCCTGGCTCTTCGACGGCAACGGGAACACGCAGTACAACCACGTCTACCACGACGGCACGAGCTGGCACGTCGACGTCGTGAGCGACTTCAACACCCGCATCGCGCTCGACGTCTCCACCATCGCCCGCACCATCTCCCGGGGAGCGCTGATCGCTTCCCCCAGCGGACACGTGCTCCTGGTCTACCGGGCCAACACCAACGGCCTGCGCGGAAGCCTCCGCGTCAAGGACATCACCCCAGCCTCCTACGGCCTTCCCGACCTGGGCGACTTCGCGCTGCTCAGCATCGACTCCTGGTACTCCGACCCCGCCGTCTCGATCGGCGACGACGGGACCGTGCTGATCCTGACCACGACGACCGGACCGGCCACCGTCGACCACGAGGACCAGCCCACCAAGGGGCTGTGGGAGACCCAGCTGGGCGTCATCACGATGATCCAGCCCGAGGCCCTGACGTCGCTCGCCGGAGCCGCCCGGACCCCGGTCCTCGCGAGCGTCGGCTCGGCCAACCTCACCACCGCCGAGGCAGTGACGTCCTACGGCCCGACGACCCTGGAGAACGTCCCGCCGGTCTCGGTGCCGCCGCGCCACGGTGACCGTCTTCTCGTCGCCCGCCTGCGGGGCTCCGCGTCCTCGTCCGGCGGCGACACCGGGACCGTCTCGCTCGTCTCCCAGCCCTACCACGGCAACGGCACTGTCCTGGCCACCACCAGCGTGGCCCCGACACCCGGGACCCGAGAGGGGTTCTTCACCCCCTGGGCGCCGCTCGACCTGTTCTTCGGCGACTGGCACAACGGCGGCACCATCATCGCCCGCGCCGCCACCGAGGCCGGGACGCTCACCATCGAGGACCTGACCATCGAGGTTGGTGTCGGCGTGGACGCGGACGGTTCCTCCATCGCCGGGCCGACAGGTGAAGTGCCCGTCGCCTCCTACCTGCCCTACGGCGGAACAATCCTGGAGTGGGACGCCGCGTCACAGACAGACCTCAGCGACGGCGACCCCGTGACCGAGATCATCGACACCAGCGGCTTCGGCTACTCCGCCGCGCCCAACCTCGGCGGCGGGACCTGGGCGGCGTCCGCGATCAACGGCCAGCCGGCCTATGTCTTCGACGGCAACGACTGCTTCCAGTCCGACGCCGACCCCGTTTCGGTGGGGCACACCTGGACCGTGTTCGTCGTCGCCAAGAAGGCCGCCACCAGCGCCACCGCGCAGATCCTGCTCTCCCAGGACACCTCGACGTCGAACAAGCGGAACCTTCAAGCTCGCATCGAGGACGACTCCACGGTCGGCGTGCAGGGGTTCACCGGCACCTCGGGAGCCACCAGCGCCACCGCCACCAGCGGGGCGAGCGCCGCCCTGAGCCCCTTCATCCTGGAGGCGGTCCGTGCACAGACCAGCCCGACCGCGTACTACCTGGAGTGCGTCATGAACGGTGTGTCAGGCGGTCAGGTCGCCACCACCGAGAACACGCGCGCGGTCGGCACCTACGTCGATATGGGCGCTCGTTCGGACGGAGCGAGCAAGCTGTACGTCAACGGGCAGATCGCCTACGCCGCGATCTTCAAGGGCGCTCTCTCGGCATCCGAGCGGGCCAGCATCCGAGCCGACCTCGCAACTCGGTTCGGCATCACCGTCTCCTGATTCGAGCTCAACCGCCTACGCGTCGAATGGGCCACGTGTTGTCGCGGGTCGCACCGACGGACTTGCGCCATCACGCTCCTGAAGACCTCTCCCTCACTGCATCGCGTAGTGTCGACAAGCCGGCCAGAGACACAGTCGCGATCGGGGAAAGGGCCCCAACTGGACTGCCTGCCAACACCTCGGATGGAAGATTGTCGTCAAGAAGGGCGTGAACCAGCCCGAACATCGCGGCCTCCTGGACCGAAGATGGCCTGCCGAGGTGCACGCCGCCTTCGACATGTGCGCAGTGCTTGATGATGTCGCGCACGCGCAGGGGGCGCCCCCCTGCTTCGCCGGTGATGTGCGCCATCCACGCTGATGCGCTTTCGCAAAAGGCCAAGGGCGACGAGTCGTGGCCCGGAATTACGGCGGCACCCTGAGCCCAGAACCTGGTCTCGCCACCCAGTTCAACGGCCGGCCTGACCGCCTCATGGGTGACAAACTGAAGACTCAGGCGCGACTTGCGATTGACCCTCTCCACCAAGCGGTCCCCATCCACGAACAACTTGCGGAGCAAAGGGGCAATGCCGAGCAGCGAGTACCGATCCTGTGGCGTCTTCAGGTGTAATTCGATGTCGTCCAGGGTGCGTAGGAATAGCCAATCCGCCAGCCGCTCCTGGACTGGGTCAGGGCGCGCGGCGTGCTGCCGCCGAGGTCTCTTCTTGGCCACGCCCGGAACCTAGACCCCAGGTCTTGTCATCGGTACCCTTGACTACAGCTTGGCATGGTGCAGGAAGCAGCGGCGATCTCTCTGTAGCCGCGGATAAGAGTGGTTCGATTCCACCCCAGTGAGCTGCCTCGCTAGCCCCGACCGGCCTGATCAACCGGCGGGGCCGCGTTGGCCCAGAACCTGCACCCATGGCCGGGACAGTGGCGATCCGTGTGACGCGGCTCAGCCGGCGGCCCCCGACGGCAACCAGGCTGCGACTCTCCCCCCATGGGGGTTGTCGCGCTGTGTCGGTCCATCGCGCAGCCCTGACTCGACATAGCGCAGCGCCTGCCGGGTGATGGACTCCCTCACCACCGTAGGCAGCTCAGCGGCGATGGCCAGGGCTAACTGGTGCCTAGGCTGAATCGTGAGGACCCCGCCAAGAGGCTTCCTCATTCCCGGGTGCGCGTGAAAGACGACGAAAGCAGCCTCAGCGTCGTGCAGGACGAAGTCCGCCCCAGCACCAGCCCAGGGCTCCACGCCATACCGCACCAAGAAACGCTGGACATCTGCCAGATCCCCACCCAGCCGCCGAGCGCTTCGGCCCTCCAACCCCGGCGATAGATCACTGGCTATGCCGAGCTCAGCGAGTCCCAGGTCTGCCCGCATAGCCCGAGGCAGCTGGGCGCTCACGCGGGCGAAGTGTTCATACTCCCTCGTCTGCCTCTCATTGGCGATGGGGGGCGTGCCGCTGTCCCGAGCGATCGGTACGAACACTGGCACGTCGAGATCGAGCAGGTGCAGGGCAACCGCTGCGGTCCGCTCGCGGGAAACTACCAAGGTCTCCATGGCAGTCTGGAGTAGGCGACCGTGTGCCGTCGTCAAGCTTGTCCAGGCTTGCTGTTCGTCCCCAACAGGGGTGGCACTGTAGGTCGGGATGATTTCCTCGACGATGACCCGGTTGAACTCTGAGCAGGCTCGCAGCAGCTCGATGTATCGGTCATGGACGCGATCGCGCTCCCATACCGCGCGTTCGTGCTCGCTATCAGCTGCTCGCGTCTGAGCAGCCCTGGCTTCCTCCCAGGCGCGCTCAGTCTCCTTCGACGCCTCGTCGAGCCGACGCCCCCAAGTGATCGACCAGACAGTGTTCACGGCAGCTGCCAACGCAGCGACTCCCGCAACCACCAAGGTCCAGATCTCAACGGGGGCGGGGCTGCCGCCGGATGTCTGCTGCTCCACAACCTCCATGACCAACACCGCGTCAGGTTCTCAGGAACGAGGAGAAATGGCTGTGAGAACGCAAAAGCGTGCCCGATACGGGCACCCCGTCTGGCTACTGGAAACGCCCCGGATCAGAGTCCGAGACGTCCTCGCCTACATCCTGATCTGGTACGCGCTCCCGAGCGGCGCCATCGCTCTGGCGGTATGCGCAGCGACCGGCGTCCTGGGCTGAATCACCGCCCACCCTGTGGCTGACGCAATCCGCAGGACGCCAGACGCGGCCCCGCGGCGTCGTCTAGGATAGCTGTACAGCCCGTGTGGTGAACGGACCCGAGACCGGTCACCGCACGGGCTGCTCGCATCCCCGGGCAGCACCCACACCTGAACAGCACCATCAGCGCACAGCCCCGCACGGCACCCCAGCCGGCGGGGCTTCGTCATGCCCGGACCTCACCCGGAACTCACCGGGCCGGCCGCCCCACGACGGGAGACCACGTGACAGACCCCGCCCCCGAGCTGCAGCGGGCCGTCGACCGGCTCACCAGCAGCATCGACCAGCTCCGCGCCGAGCTCGTCCGGAAGGACGTCTACGAGTCCGACCAGCGAGCCCGGGACGCGCAGTTCCAGGGCCTCCGCGACGACGTGACCCAGCTCAACACCCGCATGGACCGAGGCGACCAGCAGCGCGCGGCCGATCGCCGCCTCATCCTCACCTCGATCATCGCCCCGGTGATCGTGGCTCTGATCATGCTCTACGTCGCCGCGCAGGTCGGAGGACCAGCATGAGCCCCACCACCCGCCGGCTGCTGTACGCGGTCGTGTTCGGCGTCTTCATCATGACCATCGTCGTGCTCGTCAACGGCCTCTCCGGGCGCATCGACCGCGCCGAGGAGGACGCCCAGGAGAACCGGGTCGCCGCGGCCGACAACGCCGCCGCGCTCGGCGAGGCCGAGAACATCACCCGGCGCCTGGCCCGGCAGGTCCGCCGTCTCGGCGGAACCCCCGTCGTCACGCCCTCCGACATCGAGCCCGCCACCGGCCCGGCCGGCCCCGTCGGCGCGATCGGGCCGCCCGGCCCCCGCGGGCCCGCCGGCCAGGACGGCGAGGACGGCGAGGACGGCACCGACGGGCAGGACGGCGCCGACGGCAAGCGAGGCCGCACCGGAGCCACAGGCGCCACCGGCGAGACCGGAGCCACGGGAGCGACCGGCGCAGCTGGAGCCGACGGCACCGACGGCAAGACCGGAGCCACGGGCGCGACCGGACCACAAGGCCCCGCAGGACCCAAGGGCGAGACCGGAGCCACCGGACCCCGGGGCGAGACCGGCGCCACTGGCCCGGCCGGCTACCCCGAGACGTTCACCTTCACCGACCGCACCGGCGCCACCTACACCTGCACCGACCCCGACGAGGACCGCGCCTACGACTGCACCAGCGACGCACCCGGAGCCGCCTCGTGATGGCCGACGTCCTCGAGTTCATGCGCCTGATCAACGCCCCGCTGCTGGCCCTCGCCTGCATCGGCACCCTCATCCGGCTCGCCGAGACCTGGCCCAGCCACACCCGCGGCGCCCGGCTCGTGTTCGAGGGCCTCGTCGTCCTTCAGGCCGCCGGCGCCGCCGGGTCCGCCATCAAGTACCTCAGCGGCGCGCCCGTCGACCTCTCCATCGTCCCCGTCACCCTCGGCGGCGCGCTGGTCGTCGGCGGCCTGCTGTGGCCCACCCGCTCACGCAAGGAGACCTGATGCCCACGATCCTCGACCGCGGCACCGACACCTCGGGCCGCCAGATCCTCATGACCCCGCTCATGGCGAAGTGGCTCGAGGGCGTCTACTCCGCCCTGTCCTTCACCCCGACCATCGTCCAGGGCGCCTTCATGGCCCGGGCCGGGGGCGGCGCGTCCGAGTCGGCCGGCTACCACGACGGCGGCGGCTGCATCGACTTCCGCATCTGGGACCTCACCGAGGACCAGCAGACCCGCCTCGTGCGCGTGCTCCGCAAGCACGGCGCCGGCGCCTGGCGCCGCGACCAGGCCCACGGCGGCATGGACCCCCACATCCACATCGTCTGCGGCTGGGACAAGGACCTCGCCACCGGCGCCCAGTGGCAGTGGCAGCAGTACATCGCCGGGCGCGACGGCCTCGCCTCGTCCGGCCCCGACTACGAGTGGCGGCCCACGCCTCTCGTCACCGAGCCCGTACTACCCGAGGAGTTCGACATGGACGACGAGAAGTTCCGCAAGCTGGTGAACCAGGCGCTCAAGGAGCCCGACGGCCCCTTCGCCACCTACCGCGCCCAGCAGCGCGCCCGCGACCAGCGCATCAAGCAGGCCATCCTCGGCCAGCTCGACCAGCTGGTCACCGAGGTCTCCGACGACGCCTCCCGCAAGCAGGTCCAGCGGGTCCGCAGCACCCTGGCCGACGTCGTGGCCGCCCTCGACACGGACGGAGACGAGGCGTGAGCATCTCCGACTACCTGACCAGCCTCGTGACCAGCATCCGCCGCGAGCCCGCCCTCCTCCTGGACACCGTCGAGACCGGCCTGGTCCTGCTCGTCGTGCTCGGCGTCGGGCTGACCGACTCCCAGACCGCCGCGATCACCGCCGTCATCGTGGCCGCCATCGCCCTGCTCAAGGGATGGGCCACGAGGCCCTTCGAGGTGGCGCTGCTCGTCGACGGAGCCCGGTCCGTGCTCGTGCTGGTCATGACGTTCGGCGTCGGGCTGAGCCCCGAGTTCATCGCCGTGGCCACCACGTTCGTCGGCACCTTCACCACGCTCGTCATGCGCGGCCAGATCAGCCCGGCCAACGGCTCCACCACGCCGACCACCACGACCACCAGCACGGCGGTCACCGACGCCGGCCACACCCGGCCCGTCCCGGCCATCCTGGTCGCCGCGGCCGTCCCCCTGGTGCTGCTCTTCGCGTTCCTCCTGCTGCAGCCGCTGCTCGCCGTGCTGCTCACCTGACCCGCAGCACCCTCACCCTCCCGCTGCGGGACCGCGCCCCCTCCTGGCCACGAGCCGGGAGGGGGCGCTTCCGTGCGTCCGGAGTAGCCTCCGCTGGTGATCCTGCGCCTGATGACCCGCCCCGCCGACGACACCACCGCGGAGGCCAGGGAGATCACCGTCGAGACCGACGACTACGGCACCGGCCTCGAGCAGGCCCGCGCGCAGGTCCCCGACGGATGGGTGCCGCTCGGCCTCACCGTCCAGCGGTGAAGCGGAGCGATTACTTCGCCTCGTGTGAAGCGAGGCGCTTCACCAGGTGGTCGACCAGCAGCGCCATCTGCCGCTCACCGTCGCTCGTCAGCTGCACCTGAGCCAGCCGCCGGCCGACCTGCTCCCGCATCTCCGTCGGCGTCATCGGCCGCGCGCCGCCGTAGTCGATCGGGGTCTGCCACCAGTCCAGCTCGTTCACGAGCCCGGACGGTACCTGTGGATGACGCCAGCACGACCAGCGCCCAGCAGGCACGCTGGGCAGCATGACGAGCGACCAGGACGACGACCTCCACGCAGAGTGCGACCGGATCTTCGGGCCCTGCCTCGACCCCGCCTGCCCGGGATCAGAAAGTTCCGCAGGATCTCGTCGCTAGCGAAACGTCCCGGCCACCGTCCCTTCCAAAGGCAGAAATCCTGCCCTTGCTACACCCCGGAAAGGGACCATCTGATGAACCACACCCCCACCGTCTGGAGCGAGATCCTCGGCGTCATCGTCGGCGGCGTCCTCAGCGCAGCCGTCCTCGCCAGCCTCGCAATCGGAGCCGGCGCCCTCGCAGGCGTCGTCGACGAGGCCATCCACACCTACGGCAACACCTACTGGACGGAGGACGGCCACAACGACGCCTGGCGCTTCGCCCAGGTCGACTGACTCACCAGGGGTGGTGTCGGTGGCCGGTCGTAGCGTCCACGCCATGACCACCACCGACCCCACCCCCTCCCCCGCCCTCACCGACGAGCAGCACGCCATGCTCGACCTGGAGAAGCACTGGTGGCGCTACTCCGGGTCGAAGGAGACCGAGATCCGCGCACGCTTCGCGATCTCCGCCACCCGCTACTACCAGCAGCTCAACGCCCTCATCGATACCCCGGCCGCGCTCGCCGCCGAGCCGCTCCTCGTGCGCCGCCTCCGCCGCATCCGCGCCGCCCGCGACCAGCAGCGCCGCGCCTCGCGCGCCCAGCTCGCAGACGAGGCCTGACCCAGGCACCACCCCAGGGCCCCGCTACGGGCCGCTGGGCGCCCGTCAGAGGTTGTCCATGGGCGACCGAGCCTTGTACGCCTCCCGGGCCCTCTCCGCCCGCGTGGCGGCCGCGTACCGCGTCACCATCTGCCGCGACCGCCACCCCGTCAGCTCCATCAGGTCGCCCTCCGACCCTCCCGACCGCAGCCAGGCGTCCGCGAACCCGTGCCGGAACTGGTGCGCGTGCGCACCCTTCACCCCGGCCTGCTCGCCACGGCGGCGGATCATCTGCCGGATCGCGTCCGAGGACAGCGGCGCACCGTCCCGCTCGCTGATCCACAGCCACGGCCCCTCCGCGGTGTCCCACCGGGCCCGCAGCCGCAGGTACCGGTCCACGGCCCGCGCGGTCCGTGCCCCGAACGGCAGCACCCGGTCCCGCCGACCCTTCCCGGTGACCCGCAGCGTCCGCTCCCGCAGGTCGAGGTCCTCCACCTGTGCGGCGGCCAGCTCGGAGCGCCGTGCACCGGTGTCGGCGTACATCAGGATCAGGGCCTGGTCGCGCCGGTCGATCATCAGCGGCCCGTCGCAGGCGTCGATGATCGCCTTGAGCTCCTCGACCTTGAGCATCGGGATGATCTTCTCCGGCAGCGCCGGCGCCTTGACTCGCTCCATCGGGTTGGCGGGGATCTCCTGCTCCTCGGCGGCCCAGGCGAAGAACGACCGGAGCCCGTTCCAGCGGGTGCGGGACGTGGACGCGGACCGGGTCTCGGTGAGCTCGACGAGCCAGGTGCGGAGCAGCGCGGTGGTGATGTCCTCGGGGAGGACGGGGTGCTGGTTGTCCTCGAGCCAGCGGGCGAACAGCTCGAGGCTGTCGAGGTAGCCGCGGACGGTGCGTGGGCTCTTGTTCTCGGCCTCCATGGCGAGGGTCCAGGAGGGGTAGAGGCCGCGGAGGGCGGTGGCGTGGGGCATGAGGTGAGTCCCCTGACTAGGTGGTTTGCGAACACTGTGCTTAGGCATTGTGTTCGAAGGCACCGACAGTCACGCCTGGTCAGGGGCTGTTGGTGGGCGCAGAGGGGATCGAACCCCCGACCGCCTCGTTGTAAGCGAGGAGCTCTACCGCTGAGCTATACGCCCCGGCTGCCGGCGGCGCGGAAGGCCCCGGACAGGGTCGAACCGCCGGCGTCTCGGGTCACCGGCGGTTCGACGAGTCCAGTGTAGCCCGAGCGCGGGCACCCGTCCGGAGGAACGGGCGCACTGCTCGCCAGGCGGGACTGGACGACGCCTGTCGTCGCCTCAGAGCACCGCCGCCAGCTGGCGCAGGTGCTCGTCCAGGTCGCGCCCCTCAGCCATGGCGTTGTGCACCGACCAGCGGACCCGGCCCTCCTTGTCGACGACGTAGGAGGAGCGACGGGCGCACCCCTTGGCCTCGTCGAAGACGTCGTAGGCGCGGGCGACCTCGCCGTGCGGCCAGAAGTCGGAGAGCAGGGGGAAGTTGAGCCCGTCGCCGTCGGCGAAGGCCCGCAGCGAGTAGACGGGGTCGCAGCTGATCGCCACGACCTCGGTGTCGAAGGTGAGGAACTCGTCGAGCCGGCGACGCACGCCGGTCAGCTCCCCGGTGCAGACCCCGGAGAAGGCGTAGGGGAAGAACAGCACGGCGACCGCCTTGCGCCCTCGGAAGTCCGAGAGTCGCACGTCCTGGCCGAACTGGTCGCGCAGGCAGAAGTCCGGGGCCGGGCCACCGAGCGTGAGCCCCGGGGTGGTGGCATCGGGGTCGGTCGGGGTCTGGGGCGTCATCGCTCCTCCTGGCTCCGGCGTCGGTGGTGGGTGCGTCCTACGGTTCCGGCGAGGTCTCGGGGTGCGGCAGCTCCCGCTTGAGCACCTTGCCGGTGGCGTTCCGCGGCAGCGCGTCCAGCCGGACGACGTCGCGCGGAACCTTGTACCGCGCCAGATTGTCGCGCACGTGCTGCTGGACCTCCTCAGCGGTGGGTCCCCCGCCGCCCGCGGCCCCGGCGTGCGGTGCCCCGGCAGCCACGACGAAGGCGCGCAGCCGCTGGCCGAAGTCGGGGTCGGCCACGCCCACGACGGCGACCTCCTCGACGCCCGGCATCCGGGCGATGCAGTCCTCGACCTCTTGCGGGAAGACGTTCTCCCCGCCCGAGACGATCATGTCGTCGTCGCGGCCCTCGACGACCAGCCGCCCCGCCTCGTCCACGCGGCCCACGTCGCCGGTGGCCATCAGCCCGTCGACGACCTCCTTGGAGCCGCCACCGGTGTAGCCCTCGAAGAGGAGCCCGTTGCCGACGAAGATCCGGCCGGTCGTGCCGCGCGGCACGGGGGCGAGGTCGTCGCCGAGCACCCGGACCTCGGTGTTCCACGGCGGCCGCCCGGCCGTGCCGGGGGCGGCGCGCAGGTCCTGCGGGGAGGCGACCGAGGCGTAGGCGACCTCGGTGGAGCCGTAGGTGGACCACAGCCGGTCGCCGAAGCGGTCCATCCAGGTCAGCGGCAGGTCGCCCGGCAGCGCCGAGCCCGAGGAGGCCACCACCTGCACCCGCGAGAGGTCCGCGGCGGCGAGCTGCTCCTCGGGCAGGGCCAGGATGCGCTGGAGCATGACCGGGACCACGACGAAGGAGTCGCAGCGCTCGCGCCGGAGCAGGTCGAGGCAGGCCTGCGGCTCGAACCGACGCGCGAGCACGAGGGTGGAGCCCAGGAGCATCGACAGGGCGAGGTGGCCGTAGCCCCAGGTGTGGAACAGCGGGGCCGCCACGTGCGTGCGCCACCCGGCCCGCAGGGGCAGTGCGGAGAGCAGCGAGACGCCGGCGTCGATGCCGGCCTCGGCCCGCGGGGCGCCCTTGGGGGTGCCGGTGGTGCCGGAGGTGAGGATGACGGTGCGCCCGTTGCGGCTCGGCGGGGTGAGCGGGCCCCGCTCGTGGGAGGCGATGAGCTGCTCGGTGGTGACGGCGCCGGGCGCGTCCGTGTCGGTCCAGGCGACCACGCGGACGGCGGCGGGCTCGGTGCCCGCGCCGCCCCCTTCCCCACCATCCTCGACACCGTCCTCGATCCCGAGGAGGGCGGGGGTGAACTCCTCGTCGTGGACGACGACCGCCGGCGCGTCACGGGCCAGCACGTCGCGCAGCTGGGGGCCGGCGAACGCGGTGTTCAGGTAGAGGACGTCGGCCCCGAGCATCGAGACGGCGATCGTCGTCTCCACGAAGCCGCGGTGGTTGCGGCACAGGAGCGCCACCCGGTCCCCCTCGCCCACTCCCAGGCCGGCCAGGGCCCGGGCCAGGGACTGGGCACGGCCGACCAGGTCGGCCCAGGTCAGCTCGCCCAGCTCGTCGACGAGCCCGACCTGGTGGGGCGCCCGCGTGGCCAGCGAGGAGAACCCGCCGGCGGCACCGGTGCCCCACCGGCGCAGGGTCACGGCGAGACCGGCCAGGACACCGGGGCCGTAGGGCCGGACGACGCCGGCCCGCGTGAGCACCCGGGCGCCGGCGGAGGCGGTCGAGAGCGCCTTCGCGGCACGGGAGGCCGGGAGGCCGCCGAGCACGCTGGGCCCTCCACCTCGCTCCGCGCGTGTCGGGTCGGCGGGCGGGTGGACGGTGGTACCTGGCACGCGGGCCTCCGAGCGGTCGACGTCGTCCGCGGCGGTGCGGACGACGGCTCAACGACCGAGCACGCCCGGAGTGACGGCCGACACCCCAGCGGGTGTCGGCCGGCGGGAGCGCCTCAGACGGGCGTCTTGGGCGCGACCAACCGGGTCGCGGACCAGTCCTTGGAGACCGTCGCGGTGGTCGTCTGCGAGAGGCCGGCGATCGGCGCGGCCTCGGCGATGTCGGAGGGGTCCACGGAACCGGGACGCCCGACCTTCGGCGTGAGCAGCCAGATCGAGCCGCCGCCGACGAGGTCCGTCAGGGCGTCGACGAGACCGTCCACGAGGTCCCCGTCCTCGGCACGCCACCAGAGCAGGACGGCGTCGACCACGTTGCCGTAGTCACCGTCCACCATGTCGGCGTCGATGGCGTCCTCGATCGAGACCCGGAGGTCGTCGTCGGTGTCGTTGTCCCACCCGAGCTCCTGGACCACCATGCCCGCGCCCAGTCCGAGGCGCGCGCCGGCGCCGGACGCGGTGTCTGTCTGGGTGGACCCGCCACCCGCGGTCGAGCTCACGTGAGCCTCCGTCTTCGTCGATTGTGGTGTGCGACACCGGGCTCGCGCACCGGTGTGTGAGGCGTAGTCCATCGGAACCGACCATCCGGCGCAACCTCTGACACGCAACTGATGCCCCTCGACCAGCCCTTTTCGTGCCGCCGAGCCCCCGAGGAGGTGCCGCGCCGCGGTCCTGCGCGGGCCACGAGGGACGAGGCCCGCCGGCGAGGCACGCCGCGGACACTCGTGGTCCAGACCGGCCCCTGACGTGGGCGGGAACTCCTGTAGCCACCCATGTTCTGACAAACATCCCGCAAAAACGTCCGCTGAGCGAACAGTCGCGTCGCCAGTGCGAGAACCGGCGCCGGGGCGTTTCGTGCGGTCCGAAGCCGTGCGACGATGCAAGGGTGACCGAGGCATCATCGAACTCATCCGGCACCCGCACCGGCGGTATCCCGTCGGTGATCCACGAGGGTCTGCCCACCCAGCTGCCCGACATCGACCCGTCCGAGACCCAGGACTGGATCGACTCCTTCGACGCCATGGTGTCCGAGCGGGGCCGCGACCGCGCCCGCTACGTGATGCTGCGGCTGCTCGAGCGCGCGCGCCAGGAGCAGGTCGGCGTGCCCGCGCTGCGGAGCACCGACTACATCAACACCATCCCGCCCGAGCGCGAGCCGTGGTTCCCCGGCGACGAGGACATCGAGCGACGCATCCGTGCGTTCATCCGCTGGAACGCGGCGATGATGGTCTCCAGCGCCAACCGCAAGGGCCTGGAGGTCGGCGGCCACATCGCCACCTACCAGTCCTCCGCGAGCCTCTACGAGGTCGGCTTCAACCACTTCTTCCGGGGCAAGGAGCACCCGGGCGGTGGCGACCAGGTCTACATCCAGGGCCACGCCTCCCCCGGCGTCTACTCCCGCGCCTTCCTCGAGGGCCGGCTGAGCGAGGAGCAGCTCTACCGCTTCCGCCAGGAGGTCCAGCACGGCGTCGGCCAGGGCCTCTCGTCCTACCCGCACCCGCGCCTGATGCCGGAGTTCTGGGAGTTCCCCACGGTCTCCATGGGCCTCACCGGCATCAACTCGATCTACCAGGCCCGGTTCAACCGCTACCTGCACAACCGCGGCATCAAGGACACCAGCGACCAGAACGTGTGGGCGTTCCTCGGCGACGGCGAGATGGCCGAGCCCGAGAGCCTCGGCGCGATCCGCGTGGCCGCCCGCGAGGAGCTGGACAACCTCACCTGGGTCATCAACTGCAACCTCCAGCAGCTCGACGGCCCGGTCACCGGCAACGGCAAGATCATCCAGGAGCTGGAGTCCAACTTCCGCGGCGCCGGCTGGAACGTCATCAAGGTCGTCTGGGGCCGCGAGTGGGACGACCTGCTCGCCCGCGACGTCGACGGCGCCCTGGTCAACAAGATGAACTCCACCCCCGACGGTGCGTTCCAGACCTACTCGGTGGAGTCCGGCGGCTACGTCCGCGACCACTTCTTCGGCGACGACCCGCGTCTGCGCAAGATGGTCGAGCACATGAGCGACGACCAGATCCGCAAGCTCCCCCGCGGCGGTCACGACTACCGCAAGGTGTACGCGGCCTTCGACGCGGCGTCCAAGCACGTCGGCCAGCCGACCGTGATCCTGGCGCACACCATCAAGGGCTGGACGATCGACGCCCTCGAGGGCAAGAACGCCACGCACCAGATGAAGAAGCTGACGCAGGACGACGTCAAGAAGTTCCGCGACCGCCTCTACCTGCCCATCTCGGACGCCGACCTCGAGCGCTCCTACGAGGCCACCGGTGCCGCGCCGTTCTTCCACCCCGGCAAGAACAGCCCCGAGTTCGAGTACATGATGGAGCGGCGCAAGCAGCTCGGCGGCTCCGTCCCCGAGCGCCGCACCAACGCCAAGCCGCTCACGCTGCCCGGCGACAAGGTCTACTCCGAGATCAAGCAGGGCTCGGGCAAGAACAAGATCGCCACCACCATGGCCGCCGTCCGCCTGCTCAAGGACTGGATGCGCGACAAGGAGATCGGCAAGCGCATCGTCCCGATCGCGCCGGACGAGTACCGGACCTTCGGCATGGACGCCATGTTCCCGAGCGCCAAGGTCTACAACCCGCACGGCCAGTCGTACGAGTCCGTCGACCGCAAGCTGCTGCTGAAGTACGCGGAGTCCACCTCCGGCCAGCTGCTGCACGAGGGCATCTCCGAGGCCGGCGCGATGGCCTCGGCCACGGCTGCCGGCACGGCCTACGCCACCCACGGCGAGCCGATGATCCCGTTCTACATCTTCTACTCGATGTTCGGGTTCCAGCGCACCGGCGACTCCATCTGGGCGATGACCGACCAGATGGGCCGCGGCTTCCTCATCGGCGCCACCGCCGGTCGCACCACGCTGACCGGCGAGGGCCTCCAGCACGCCGACGGGCACTCGCCGCTCCTCGCGGCGACCAACCCCGCCGTCGTCCACTACGACCCGGCGTACGCCTACGAGGTCGCGCACGTGATGCAGAGCGGCCTGGAGCGCATGTACGGCTCCACCGAGGAGCACCCGCACGGTGAGGACGTCGTGTTCTACATGACCGTCTACAACGAGCCGGTCTCCCAGCCGAAGGAGCCCGAGGACGTCGACGTCGAGGGCATCCTCAAGGGCGTGCACAAGGTCGGGTCGATCCAGGGCGACGGTCCGCGCGTGCAGCTCATGGGCTCCGGCGTCGGCATGCCGTGGGTGACCGAGGCGGCCGAGATGCTGGCCAAGGACTGGGGCGTGTACGCCGACATCTGGTCGGTCACCTCCTGGAACGAGCTGGCCCGCGAGGCCGTGGCCTCCGAGGACTACAACCTGCTGCACCCGAGCGAGCCGCGTCGCACCCCGTGGGTGACGACCAAGCTCTCCGGCGGCCTCGGCCCGTTCGTGGCGGTCTCGGACTACATGTCCGCCGTGCCGATGCAGATCGCTCGCTGGGTCCCCGGCGACTACTGCGTCCTCGGCGCCGACGGGTACGGCTTCGCCGACACCCGCCCGGCCGCCCGACGGTTCTTCAACATCGACGCCGAGTCGGTCGTCGTCCGGGCCCTCCAGGGCCTCGCGGACGCCGGCGACATCGACCCGAGCCTGGTGGAGAAGGCCTTCGCGCAGTACAAGATCGACGACGCCACCGCCACGCGCGGCGTCAAGCAGGAGGGTGGCGACGCCTGAGGCGTCCCTCCCCCAGCACCAGCACCACGAGCGAGCCGTCGTCGGCCCCGGGAGACCGGGAGCCGGCGGCGGCTCAGCCGTTCCCGCCCGGGCTGCTGCCCGCCCGTCCGCCCAGGTCCCGCATGTACGCGGCCGGCGAGCGTCCGGTCAGCCCGGTGAACTCCCGCACCAGGTGGGACTGGTCGGCAAAACCCCGGTCGGCCGCAAGCCCGGCCCAGTCGACGGGCTCGCCCCCGTGCGCGGCGGCCGCGACGTCGAGCAGCCGGAACCGCCGCAGCACCCACTTCGGGCCGACGCCGACGTGCGTGGTGAACCGCCGTGCGGACGGTGACCCCGGCCAGCCCCGCCAGCTGCTCGACCCGTCGCAGCGACCGGTCCGTCTCGACGCGTTCCACCAGCGCCGCCAGCTCGTCGGTCACCGGGTCGGGCTCGGGCGCGAGCCCGCGCAGCCACTGCGCGAGCACCTCCACCCCGGCCGCCGGGTCCCCGGCGCCCGCGAGGGCGGCCGCGCGGGCCGCCACCGGCACGTCGTCGACGCCGAGCACGTCGGCCGCCGGCGTCTCGCGGTCGCGCAGCCGGGCCACGTCGGCACCCAGCACCGGGGCGAAGCCGGCCGGCCGGAAGGCCAGTGCCACCGTGGCTCCGGTCCCCTCCAGCCGCCGCTCGAACCCGGTCGTCCGCACCCCCACCAGCAGCCGCGGCCGCCCGTCGACGTCCTCGACCGCCACGTGCACCACGGGCCTCGGGACGACGGCCTGCACGTGCGGCTCCGGCAGCGACCAGGACACCCACCAGCCGTAGTCGACCAGCGGCGCCAGGTCCCCCGGCGGCTCCGTGCGGCCGGTGGCGAACCGCCCCTCGGCCAGGTCCGGCCGCAGCAGCTGCGCGCGGGCGCGCCGCTCGCCCCGGTCCTCACTCATCACCCCATCCTCGCCCCGCAGCACCCGGCTGTCGCGTTCCTCCAATCCCGGCCGGGGCGACGCGGCCAGCCTGGGGGCATGAGCGCACAGACCCCGCCCGTCGCCCGCCTCGCCATGGTCACCCTCGACTGCGCCGAGGTGGCGCCCGAGGTGACTTTCTGGGCCGCCCTGCTCGGCTGGGAGGTGGCCGTGGCGACCGACGACTACGCGATGCTCACCCACGGCCCCGCCCGGCTCGGCTTCGGCCGCGTCGAGGGCCACGTGCCGCCGTCCTGGCCCGACGAGGGCGGGCGCAAGCAGGTGCACCTCGACCTCGCCGTCGACGACCTGGACGAGGCGGCGCAGCGCGCCGTCGCGCTCGGCGCCTCCATGGCGGACCCGCAGCCCGGCGAGACCTGGCGGGTCCTGCTGGACCCGGCGGGCCACCCCTTCTGCCTCACCGACGCGGCGGCCTGGGGCTGAGACGCCCGGCCTCCGGCGGCGAGGCGACTCAGGCGCCGGTCGCGCCGCCCACCGAGGTGAGCCCGGTGTCGTGCCCGGTGCGCAGCAGGGCGCGCCAGCGGGCCCGGGAGTAGACCGCGGGCCGGGTGCTCGCGCAGAAGTCGAGCACCAGGTCGGCGAACCGCTCCGGGTCCTCCTTGTGCGGGAAGTGCCCCGCCCCGTCCATGATCTCGATCCTGGCCTTGGGCGCCAGGGCCGCCGCGTTGGCGGCGTGGCTGACCGGGATGACGTGGTCGTCGGTGCCCCACAGCACGCACATCGGCATGGCCTCGGTGAGGTAGGCGCGGTCGGCCATGGTGACGATCTGGCCCCGCCAGTCGACCACGGCGCGCACCACGTGCCGGATCGCGGCGCGGGCCGCCGGGTCCTTGAAGGAGTCGTAGATGGCAGCGACCTCGTCGAGGTCCCGGGTGGCCGGCACCGGCAGCAGGGAGAGCGCCGACATCGCCGTCGTCCCGACCTGGCGGACCACGGGCATCGTCAGCGCGCCCATCACCTGGTGGAACCCCGGGGTGGTCACGGCCCGGATGACGGGGGTGACCTCGGGGCCGAGACCGCCGGAGGCGACCAGGACGAGCCGCTCGGTGCGCTCGGGGAACTGGTAGGCGAACTGCATCGCGACGCCCCCGCCGAAGCTGTGCCCGACCACGGTGGCCTTGTCGATGCCGAGCACGGTCAGCAGGTCGCGCATGCCGTTGGCGTAGCCGCCGACGCTGTAGTCGGCGCGGGGCTTGTCGGAGGCCCCGTGGCCGAGAAGGTCCGGCGCGATGACGGTGAAGTGCTCCGCGAGCCGCCCGATCACGGGCGACCAGGTGGTGTGGTCGCAGCCGAGGCCGTGCAGCAGCACCAGCGCCGGCCCCTGGCCGGCCGTGACGAACGCCCGGCGGTGGCCGTGGATGGTGACGAACCTCAGCTCGTGGCCGTCGCGGCCGCGGGCGCGCGTGCGCGCGGGGCGGGCCTGGGTGCTCGTCGGCACAGCTCCTCCTCACCTGGCGCACGGACCTGTGACGTCGTGTCCACGGTAACCGCCCGGCGGGCTCACGGGCAGATCTTGATGAGAAGTGCATCACACCCCCGTTGCGGCCACGTTGCACGCGCGTGACCGCCGGCGGCGCACCGGACCCCGCCTGGACTAGGCTCGCAGGCATGACCGGCGAGTCCCCCGCGGCGGAGACCCTGCTCCGAGCCACGGGTGCGCTGAGCACCGCGGCCACCGCACGGATGGACTCCGCGCTCCCCTGGTTCCGCGAGATGCGCGCCGAGGACCGCGCGTGGGTCGGGCAGATCGTGCAGAACGGCGTGCGCAGCTTCGTCGACTGGTACGCCGACGACCAGCAGGGCGGCCACCGCAGCGGCACCGCGATCGCCGCCGCGGTCTTCGGCGCCGCGCCCCGCGCCCTGGCCGGCGCGATCAGCCTCCAGCAGACGGTCGACCTCGTCCGCCTCTCCATCGACGCCATCGAGGCGGACGTCGGCTCCCTGCTGCCGCCCGAGGAGGCCGCGCAGGTGCACGCCGCGATCCTGCGCTACGCCCGCGAGGTCGCCTTCGCCGCCGCGGAGGTCTACGCCCGCGCCGCGGAGGCGCGAGGCGCGTGGGACGCCCGGCTCGAGGCCCTCGTGGTGGACGCGGTCCTGCGCTCGGACACGGACGAGGCGATCCTCTCCCGCGCGAGCGCCCTGGGCTGGACGTCGCAGGACGGCATCGCCGTGGTGCTGGGCCAGGCGCCCCACCGGCGCACCGAGACGGACCTGTTCTCCGAGGCCCGGCGCCGCGCCCGCAGCGGCGGCATGGACGCCCTGTGCGCCGTGCAGGGCGACCGGCTCGTCGTCCTCCTCGGGGGCGCCGAGGACCCGGGCGCTGCAGCAGCAGCCGTGCTGCCGGTCTTCGGCGACGGGCCGGTCGTGGTCGGCCCCGTGGCCGACAGCCTGGGCGACGCGCACCTCTCCGCCCGTGCCGCCATGTCGGGGCTGCGTGCGGCCGCGGGCTGGCCCCAGGCGCCCCGCCCCGTGCCGGCCGACGACCTCATGGCCGAGCGTGCCCTGGCCGGCGACGGCCACGCGCGGCGGCACCTGGTGGAGGACGTCTACCTCCCCCTCGTCCACGCGCGCGGCGCGCTCACCGCGACGCTGTCGGCCTACCTGGCCACCGGCGGCTCGGTGGAGGCCGCGGCGCGGACCCTGTTCGTGCACGCCAACACGGTGCGCTACCGGCTGCGGTCGGTGGCCGAGGTGACCGGCTTGTCGGCCACCCAGCCACGCGACGCTCTCACCCTCTCCATCGCCCTGATCCTGGGCCGCCAGTCGGGTCGCGCGACGGAGACGCCCGACACCTGACGCGTGCAGCGACAGGTGGCACGTGACAGAACGCACTGATTTGTGGGGTTCCCACAAACGACACGGGCAAAAAATGGTGCGCGCCGCCCATGAGTCGTGGGGTCCGACAACGGCAGAGTGTCCTACGTGCTCGTCATCGTCGCTCCCGGACAGGGAGCCCAGACCCCCGGATTCCTCAAGCCCTGGCTGGAGGACCCCGCCTTCGCCGCGCGGTTCCACTGGCTCTCCACCGTCGCCGGCCTCGACCTGGCCCACTACGGCACGGAGGCCGACGCGGAGACGATCCGCGACACGCAGATCGCCCAGCCGCTGCTGGTCGCGACCTCGCTCGTCTCGGCCCTCCACCTCTTCCCGCACCCCGGTGACGCCTTCCAGCGCATCGGCGCCGTCGCGGGCCACAGCGTGGGCGAGATCGCCGCCGCCGCGGGCGCCCGGGCCATCACCGCCGAGCAGGCCATGGTGCTCGTCCGCGAGCGAGGCAAGGCCATGGCCCAGGCCGCCGCCGTCACCCCGACCGGCATGACCGCCGTGCTCGGTGGCGACCGCGAGGAGGTGCTCGCCGCGATCGCCGCGAACGGGCTCACCGCCGCCAACGACAACGGCCCCGGCCAGATCGTGGCCGCCGGCACGATGGAGCAGCTCGCCGCGTTCGCCGACGCGCCGCCCGCCAAGGCGCGGCTGCGTCCCCTGTCCGTCGCCGGCGCCTTCCACACCCAGCACATGGCCCCCGCCGTGAGCCACCTCGAGCAGCTCGCCGCCGCCGTGACCACGCACGACGCCCGCACCCGCGTCATCTCCAACCGCGACGGCCAGGTCGTGCACGAGGGCCGCGACGTCCTGCGCCGCATCGTCGGCCAGATCTCCTCGCCGGTCCGCTGGGACCTGTGCATGGAGACCATGAGCGACCTGGGCGTCACCGGCATCCTGGAGATGCCGCCGGCCGGCACCCTGACGGGCATCGCCAAGCGCGCCCTCAAGGGCGTGGAGACCTTCTCCTTCAACGGCCCCGACCAGATCGACGACGCCCGCGCGTTCATCGACAAGCACGGCGAGCCCGCGGGCCTCGACCTCACCCCCACCTGGCGCGTCGTGGTCTCCCCGGCCAAGGGCACCTTCCGCATCGGCGCCGAGGTGGCCGACGCCGAGGTCGTCGCCCCCGGCACCAGCATCGGCGAGGTGGCCTCCACCCGCGACAAGGTCTCGGTCGAGGCCCTGCACGGCGGCCAGGTCGTCGAGTGGCTCGTGGAGGACGGCGACCTCGTCTCCCCCGGCCAGCCGCTGCTGCGCCTCTACCCGGAGGGCTCCCTCTGATGCCCCTGTCCTCCCCCACCGGCGCGGAGTACGCCACGATCCTCGGGGTCGGGGCGTACCGGCCCTCGCGCGTCGTCCCCAACAGCGAGATCGTCGAGCGCCTCGACTCCAGCGACGAGTGGATCCGCACCCGCTCGGGCATCGAGCAGCGCCGCTGGGCGACGCCCGAGGAGACCGTCGAGCTGATGGCGATCTCCTCGGCCCGGGAGGCCCTGGAGGCCTCCGGCGTGGACGCCCGTCAGATCGACGCGGTCGTCGTCGCCACGGTGACGCACTTCCTGCAGACCCCCAGCCTGGCCACGATGGTCGCCCACCAGCTGGGCACCGACCAGGCCGCGGCGTTCGACATCTCGGCCGCCTGCGCCGGCTTCTGCCACGGCATCGCGCTGGCCAACGACATGGTGCGCGGCGGGTCCGCCGGCCACGTCCTGGTCATCGGCGTCGAGCGGCTCTCCGACATCACCGACCCCGACGACCGCTCGTCCGCGTTCATCTTCGCGGACGGCGCGGGCGCGGCCGTGGTCGGCCCGAGCGACACCCCGGGCATCGGCCCGGTCGTGTGGGGCTCGGACGGCGAGCAGTACGACCTCATCCGCAACCGCGAGACCTGGCTCGACGTGCTCGAGTCCGGCGAGAAGCGCGTGCCGCACCTGGTGATGCAGGGCAACCCGGTCTTCCGCTGGGCGTCCTTCACGATGGCCAAGGTCGGCCTCCAGGCGCTCGAGCGTGCGGGCATCACCGCCGACGAGCTCGACGTGTTCGTCCCGCACCAGGCCAACAACCGCATCACCGACGCCATGGCCCGGGCGATGAAGCTGCCCGAGCACGTCAAGATCGCCCGCGACATCGCCCAGCAGGGCAACACGTCCGCGGCCTCCATCCCCCTCGCGATGCACCGGATGCTCGAAGAGGGCGAGGCGAAGTCGGGCGACCTGGCCCTGATCATCGCCTTCGGCGCCGGCCTGGCCTACGCGGCCCAGGTCGTCGTCGTCCCCTGAGCCCCCTGGGCCCAGACCCCGCACCACCGGGCCGCAGGCCCGGTCAGCAGGACCCGCTCCACCCCTTCCACCCGGAACCCGTCGTGCCGACCGGCACGACCAAGAGAAGAAGAGGAAGCCTCATGGCCACCACCGAAGAGATCCGCGCCGACCTCGCCGAGATCGTCAACGAGGTCGCCGGTGTCGACGTCGACGACGTCCAGCTCGACAAGTCCTTCGTGGACGACCTCGAGGTCGACTCCCTGTCCATGGTCGAGGTCGTCGTGGCCTGCGAGGAGAAGTTCGGCGTCTCCATCCCCGACGACGAGGTGAAGAACCTCAAGACCGTCGGCGACGCCGTCGCCTACATCGAGAAGGCCCAGGGCTGACGCCCCCGGCGGGACGTCGGGGAGCCACCGCCCCCGCGACGTCCCGCCACCGGCCACCCCGTGGCCAGCACCAACCCGTCCGACCTACCTCAAGGACCTGTTGCACATGTCGAAGCGAGTCGTCGTCACCGGACTCGGCACCACCAATCCCCTCGGCGGGGACGTCGCCTCCACCTGGGAGGCCATGCTGGCCGGCGAGTCCGGCATCTCCCCGCTGACCGAGGACTGGGCCGCCGACCTGCCCGTCAAGATCGCCGGCCGCGCCAAGGTCGACCCGTCCGAGGTGCTCGAGCGGGTCAAGGCCCGCCGGCTGGACCGCTCCTCCCAGTTCGCGCTGATCGCCGCGACCGAGGCCTGGGCCGACTCCGGCATCGGTGAGGGCGACGTCGACCCCGAGCGTCTCGGCGTCGCGTTCGCCTCCGGCATCGGCGGCGTCAACACGCTGCTCGGCAACTACGACCAGCTCCTCGCGAAGGGCCCCCGCCGCGTCTCCCCGCTGGCGGTCCCCATGCTGATGCCGAACGCCCCGGCCGCGACCGTGTCGCTGCACCTGGGCGCCCGCGCGTTCGCCAGCACCCCCGTCTCCGCGTGCGCCTCCGGCAACGAGGCCATCGCCCTGGGCCTGGACCAGATCCGCCTGGGCCGCGCCGACGTGGTCGTCTGCGGCGGCACCGAGGCCGCGATCCACCCGCTGAACATCTCGGCGTTCGCCAACATGATGGCGCTGTCGAAGTCCGGCACGGCCAACGACACCGACCCCACCGCGGTCTCCCGCCCCTGGGACACCGGTCGCGACGGCTTCGTCCTCGGCGAGGGCGCAGGCTGCATCGTCATCGAGTCCGAGGAGCACGCCAAGGCACGCGGCGCGCGGATCTACGCGACCGTCCTCGGCGCCGCCGTCACCGCGGACGCCCACGACATCGCCCAGCCGGACCCCGAGGGTCGCGGCGGCACCCGCGCCATCCGCCGGGCGCTCGCCGAGGGCGACGTCGACCCGGCCTCGGTCGTGCACGTCAACGCGCACGCCACCTCGACCCCGCAGGGCGACATCGCCGAGGGCCTCATGCTGCACGCCGTCCTCGGCTCGGAGCACGCCCGCGAGGTCGTCGTCACCTCCACCAAGTCGATGACCGGCCACCTCCTCGGCGGTGCCGGCGCCCTCGAGGCCGTCGCCGTCGTCAAGGCCGTCGTCGAGCGTGTCTCGCCCCCGACGATCAACCTCGACGAGCAGGACCCGGCCGTCGACCTCGACATCGCCACCAAGCCGCGCGACCTGCCGGCCGGCGACATCGTCGCCCTCAACAACTCCTTCGGCTTCGGCGGCGCCAACGTGGCAGTCGCCTTCGGGAGCATCTGATGACCACCACCGCTGACACCCCCACCCCCGCGCCGGCCGCACCGGCGAAGAAGGTGAAGATCCCTCGCGACCAGGACCCCCGCAACCCGGTCAAGCGCCTCACCGCGCTGCTGGACGAGGGCAGCCTCGAGCTGATCTCCCCGGACGACGACTCGGGCATGCTCGCCGCGATCGGCACCGTCAAGGGCGCCCCCGTGGTGGCCTTCTGCTCCGACGCCACCGTCATGGGCGGCGCCATGGGCGACGACGGCTGCAAGGTCGTCGTGGACGCCTACCACCGCGCGCTCACGGACCGCATCCCGATCATCGGCCTCTGGCACTCCGGCGGCGCCCGCCTCGCCGAGGGCGTGCTGAGCCTGCACGCCGTGGGCCGGATCTTCCAGATCATGACCCAGGCCTCGGGCGTCGTCCCGCAGATCTCGGTCGTGCTCGGCCCCGCCGCCGGTGGTGCCGCCTACGGCCCGGCGCTGACCGACATCGTCATCCTCGGGCCCGAGGGCCGCATCTTCGTCACCGGCCCGGACGTTGTCCGCTCGGTCACCGGCGAGGACGTCGACATGCTCCGCCTCGGCGGCCCCGAGCCGCACGGACGCCGCTCCGGCGTCGTCCACCAGGTCGCCGACTCCGAGGACGACGCGCTCGAGCGCGCCCGGACGACCGCGCACCTGCTGGGCGCCCAGGGCAGCCTGCGGGTCTCCGAGGTCGAGGACATCGACCTCGCCGGCTTCCTGCCCGAGTCGAAGAAGCGCGCCTACGACGTGCACCCGCTCGTGGAGGGCGTCCTGGACGAGGGCACCATGCTCGAGCAGCACGCGCGCTGGGCCCCGAACATCGTCACCGCGCTGGGTCGCTTCGGCGGACGCACGGTCGGTGTGGTGGCCAACAACCCGCTGCGCCTGGGCGGCTGCCTGGACTCGCTGTCCGCGGAGAAGGCCAGCCGTTTCGTCCGCATGTGCGACGCCTTCGGCGTGCCGCTGATCGTCCTCGTCGACGTCCCCGGCTACCTGCCCGGTGTCGGCCAGGAGTGGGACGGCGTCGTCCGCCGCGGCGCGAAGCTGCTGCACGCGTTCGGCGAGTGCGTCGTCCCGCGCGTCACCCTGGTGACCCGCAAGACCTACGGCGGCGCCTACATCGCCATGAACGCCCGCTCGCTGGGCGCGACCAAGGTCTTCGCCTGGCCGGGCGCCGAGGTCGCGGTCATGGGTGCGGTGGCCGCGGTGCGCGTCCTGCACCGGCGCAAGCTGGCCGAGGTCGCTCCCGAGATCCGCCCGCAGGTGGAGGCAGAGCTGGCCGCCGAGCACGAGCGGATCGCCGGCGGTGTCGAGAAGGCCATCGAGATCGGGGTCGTGGACGAGGTCGTCGAGCCGTCGGCCACGCGCTCGACCCTGGCCGGCGCCATCCACGACGCCATCCAGTCCGACGGCGTCCACCGCGGGGCCCACGGGAACATCCCGCTCTGACGCACGAGCGTCGACAGGCCGCACCTCACGGGGTGCGGCCTGTTGCCATTCCGGACCAGCCGTGGCACCGTCGCATGACGCACGTCACATCACGCCGGCTCCCCTGGCCGGCCCCGGAGGTACTTCATGGACGCGCTCCCCCACTCCCGCCGCGCACGCCCCCGGTCGGGTGCTGCCCTGCTGGCCGTCGCGCTCCTCGCGGCGCTGCTTGCCCTGCCGGCGACGTCCGCCGAGGCCGGCACGCAGCACCGGATGGCCGAGTACGGCAAGACGGCCGCCAAGGACAGGGCGATGAAGCGCGGGTGCAAGAACTACTCCTACCGCTACCGCGTGCGGCCGCCGACGCAGGACGCGTGGGGCCTGGAGACCTTCCTGATCGACCGGGACGGCGAGCAGGTCGCCTCCGGCGCCTTCCTCTACGGCGGCGACCCCCGGCACGGCACGGGCTCCTTCCGCTTCTGCCGGTCCCAGACCCGTGCCGGACGCTTCACGATCCGCGCGAAGCTGACCTACTACGACGGCTGGACCAAGTACGAGGGGTGGATCGCCCCCACGCACTTCCGCATCCGGAAGCGCTGAACCCGCCCCGCGCGGCCCCGCCCCGGCAGGGGCGGTAGCTCGGCGCGCAGGGCGGGTCGCGGTGCCGTGCGCTCAGACGACCTGGTGCAGCCAGCGGACAGGGGCGCCCTCGCCTGCGTGCCGGAACGTCTCCAGCTCGTCGTCCCAGGGCTTGCCCAGGAGCTTGTCGACCTCGATCTCGACCGTGGTCTCGCCGGCAGCCGACTTCACGACAGCGGCGCGCAGCCGGTCCTCGGGGATGAGGATGTCGCCGTGCAGCCCGGTGACGGCGTGGAAGACGCCGAGCTCGGGGGTGTAGGAGTAGCGCGAGCCCTCCGTGGCGGAGGTCGGCTCCTCGGTGATCTCGAAGCGCAGCTTGTCCCAGCCCTTGAGGGCGGAGACGACGGCGGCACCGGTGCCGGTGCGGCCCGTCCACGACAGCTCGGCGCGGTAGGTGCCCGCCTGGGCGGGCTGGGGCGTCCAGTCCAGGCTCACGGGCGCGCCGAGGACGCCTCCCACGGCCCACTCGAGATGGGGGCACAGTGCGGACGGGGCGGAGTGCACGAAAAGCACGCCCCTCGTGGCAGCACGGGTGGCAGCAGCAGTGGTCACCGGAATCTCCTTCGTTCAGCGCGAGCTACGCCTTCCCCAGCGATCTCGAGCCGTCGTCGTCGGATGAACCGTGTGACGGATATGTGGTTGTGCCGCCCATTGTGACTCATGGGACGCGTCTGCACCAGTGAGACGCTCCGGAACAGCCCGTCCTGGTGCGGACCACCGCGCCGGCAGCGTCCGGTGCCGAGGCCTCAGCCGGTCATCGCGGCGCCCACCTCGCCGATGACGTGTCGAGGATCGCTCGCTGCACCGAGAAGCCGACCGGCTCCGCCCGTCGGAGCCACGTCGACGACCTCGAGCCACACCGCCGTGGCGTCGTCCCTGCTCCCCCGTGCCCGGGCCTCCCGGACCAGCGTCCGCGCCACCTGCGCCGGCCGCCCGCGCAGCACCCTCTCGAGAGGGTCGCCGCCGAGGTCCACACCGTCGCTGGTGAGCAGCAGGTGGTCACCGGGACGGGCGTCGACCACGAGGACGTCGGGCTCACCGCTGCCAGTCTCCGCGGCGACCGACCTGGTCACCACGTGCCGGTAGGGGTGCCCGATCGCCTGCTCGGGACGCAGGACCCCACGGGCCAGCATCTCGGTGACCCACGTGTGGTCCTGGGTCAACCTGCGCGCCACGCCGTCGCGGACGAGGTGGACCCGGGTGTCGCCCAGGTGCAGGATCACCAGTCTGGACCCGTCCAGACGCACGGCGGACAACGTACAGGCCATGCCCTGTCTGGCCGGGTCGTCACGCTGCCCCACCGCGAGCGACGCACGAGCCCGCAACAGCGAGGCCCTCAGACGAGCAGCGGCCTCCCCCGGCGGGACGGGGGACGACAGGTCGGCGCAGAGCACGTGGGCCGACGTCGCCGACGCCACCTGACCGGCGGGCGCTCCGCCCACCCCGTCCGCCACCAGGGCCAGCCGCGGGCCGGCGTAGGCAGCGTCCTCGTTGGTCATCCGCCCCGGGCCGGCGCTGCTCACGGCGGACAACACCTCGAAGCTCAGCACGGCGGCCTCCTGACGACGTCGCGTCCGTGGACGCGCTCCACGCTAGGCCCCCGAGCGGGCCGCAACCTGTGCTCGCCCCTGGAGACCACTGTGGGCGCCGTCCTCGGACGGCGCCCACGGTCAGGCTCGAGCAGGTGCGGAGGTCACTCGTTGGACGAGGCGCCCTTCGCCTCCAGGTCCGCGGCACGGGCGGCCGCGTCGGTGATCTCGTCGGCGTCGATGGCGTAGGTCCGGTGGAACCAGGCGAGGGCGTCCTCGAGCCGACCCGCCTCGACCAGCGTGTCGGCGTAGGCGTAGCGCAGACGCACCACCCACGGCTCGCGCGACTTGCTCTGCAGCGGTGCCAGCTCCAAGGTGCGCAGCGCGGCGTCCACCTGGCCGAGGTCGCGGCGAGCACCAGCCTCCACGATCGTCATCTCGGCCTTGGCCGGAGCGGAGAAGTTCGCCACGGACGGACTCTTCGCGAGCTTCAGCGCCTGGTCGGCCTGGCCGAGGGCCCGGTGGCAGTCCGCCATGATCGGCAGGTAGTCGGTGGCGCCGTTCATCCGCTTGGCGGCCCGCAGGTCCGAGAGGGCCTCGGAGTAGTGGCCCGCGGCGTAGGCGGCCTCGCCCGACGCCTCGCGGACCACGGCGAGCCGAGGCGCACGCAGCCGAGCCGCGACCGCGTGGCCGTAGGCCGTCTCGGGGTCGCTCTCGATCAGCGAACCGGCCGCCGCGAGGTGCCGGGCCACCCGAGCCGCGACCTTCTCGGGCAGGCCCTTCAGCTGCGCCGCCACGCCCCGGTCCAGCTCGCGGCCGGTGATGCCCTCGGGGAAGTCAGGTCCGTCGTAGCGGGCCTGCTCCTCCGGGGTGCGCTTCGGCCGGTCGTCCTCGGGACGCTCGTCACGCCCAGCACCACGCCCGCGGTAGTCGCCGTCGCGCCGCGGACGCGAGTCGTCGCGGCGACGGTCGTCCTTGCGCCGGTCGTTCTTGTCCCAGGAACGACCCTGGCCCCCGCGACCGCCCTCGGGGCGATCGCCGGACCGACCGCGGCCGTCGGAGGAGCCGTAGCCGCGGCCGTCGCCCTTGCCGCCGCTGCGCCCGCCCTGGCCACCCTGTCCCCGGTTCGACCCCTGGCCGCCTCGGGAACCCTGGCCCCCGCGCGAGCTGCTGGGCCCGCCGCTACGGCCACCGGGCCGGCGGTCTCCGTTGCTGGGTCGACGGTTCTCGGCCATGGTCTGGCTCCTTCTCCGGCTGGGCCGGCGACAGTCACGGACGCGGTCACGTCCGCACGGGTGCGATGCAGGTACGCGTGCTGGCTCCGACACGACTGAAAATACAAGAAGGGGCCACCCTGCTGGGTGGCCCCTTCTTGGAAGAATTGTCCGGCGGCGTCCTACTCTCCCACAACCTCGCGGTTGCAGTACCATCGGCGCTGAGAGGCTTAACTTCCGGGTTCGGGATGGGACCGGGTGTTTCCCTCTCGCTATGGCCGCCGTAACTCTATCGGCTCACACGTTCCGCCGCTTCGCCGGTCGTACCGGGAGGGCGTAGTGATGTGGCCAAGCCACTATTCATTTGATGGTGACGACCCTAGCGGATCACCACCCGCGTCGGCGAATCGCCGGCAAGCGTTTGGTTGTTCAATCAGTGGACGCGAGACACGCTCAATCACACGCTGTATCTGTGTGTTTGTTTGTGTGTGCAGTGTAGGAGTGTGGTGACAAGCCCTCGGCCTATTAGTACCGGTCGGCTGGGCATCACTGCTGTACACCTCCGGCCTATCAACCCAGTCATCTACTGGGGGCCTTA
>NZ_JAMJPH010000023.1:0-119446 GCF_023554635.1 Nocardioides bruguierae | reverse complement strand
GCGGGACACCGTCCGCGACAAGCCTCCGGATCAGAGCCCAATCCTCCATCGAGATCACCCATCCAATCTGTCTGGGTGGCCCCGTTTTCGACCGTCGTTCTGGCCCCAGATTGGAGCGTCGTCGTCACCTCTCGCGATCACCATGCAATCTCTCTGGTGGCCCGCCTTTGGGCGTCGTTCTCGCACTAGATTGCAGCCTCGCCGTCACGGCGTCGATGGATACGTTCCGCGACTTGCGCGCAGCGGCGACCGGGACCTCAAGGTGGCCATGGACCTCTTCCCAATCCCGAGGGCACCGACCCAGCACGACTGCTGACACGGTCGAAGACCATTCAAAGGAAGTCGTCAAGGCCCGGTTCGCCAACCCGCGGCATGGCGCCACGGCGTCAACGTTCTAGCGATGAGCGGGTTCAACATGGCCAGGAGCCTGGTCGAGACCGGAGCGCTCAGGCTACGCCTACACCTTCAACTCCGATAGCGATTCAATTCAACCGTCCGATCCAGGCCGAGGCACCGGGGAGGCAATCTCACTTCAGGCCCGCACCCCCAATCAGCGAAAAGCGAAACTCACTGAACGTCTGGCCGGCCATGAAGTGCTGGCCCACCTGCCAGCCTGGCCCCGCAACGCCGGGCAGCGGCTGCACACCGCACTGGGAGCGCCTACCGGAGCTGCTGCAGAACCTGCCGTGAGACCAAGACATCGAGTTGGCCAAACACCACAAAGTCACCACCCTCACGGAACGAAGGCGCGCTTATGCGATGCCCCGAGCCTAAGTCCCGAGCCCCGGATGAGAACGACAACCTGCCTCGCCGCCAGTACCTGTCGGAGTCCACAGCCCTGTGGACCAAACCCCGCAGGACCTAGCCAGGGAAAACGCGGCCAGCACTACCTTCGACGCCAACGATGTCGCTCGACCAACCATGTAGGGATGACTCGGATCATCCATAATGGCCCAAGCGCGAATAGTCGACCTGGCAAACTCACACCAGATGAATTTCGCTGAATCGCCAGCCTACGGCCCTTGAGATTGCGAGCAATCGCCCCCAGAGATCGCTGTCCCGGTAAACGATACATAACCAACGAATCGTCAACAATCGCAATCTCAGACTCCGACAGATTCAAACGGAGCATCAAGGCTAAATCCTGGGCTCGCACACAAGCAACATCGTAGCCACCACACTGCAAAGCGGCATCACGCTTCAGGAGCACGGTTGGATGAACAAACGGCATTCTACCCTGCCTCAACATCCGCACGGCCTCCTGTGGCGAAGCCACCGGCAACAAACGTTCCTCAGCTCGCACGCCAGCCGTATCCAATATCCGCGCCGAACCAGCCACCAACGTCAGAGCCGAATCCCCGGAAATAATATTCATTTGCTTAGCCAACCTACCAGGGAGGCTAATGTCATCGGCGTCCTGAACGGCCAAATACGTCCCCCGCGCCTCACGAATTAGTCGGTTCCGTGAGGCGCCTGAGCCGAGCGCCGTACGGTTCGCGAAAACCCGCACCCTGGCATCGCGCTCAGCCGCCTCCCTCACGATATCAAGGGTCCCGTCCGTGCAGCCGTCAGCACAAACGAGAAGTTCCAAATCTACCGAAGACTCAGCCAGGATAGACTGGATAGAATCACCGATAGTACCCTCCTCGTTATGAGCAGCCATGATTACGCTTACATCAACCAAGACATCCACCTAAGCATCATAAATTTCGAGACATGAAGCATGGAACTTTTCGATCGAGAAGGTTTCGCGAGCCCAATGGGTCGCAGCCACACTCATCCGAGACAACCAGACGTGATCGCCAACTACCGACGCAAGAGTGGCCCGCATCTCGCTCAGGTCCTTTACAGCAATGCCTGAAACACCCTCACTTAATGCATCCAAAACCCCTGGGGCACGAACCACGAGGCCAGGCACGCCGAGCCATTGAGCCTCCATCAATGCAAGTGGCATACCCTCATACCTAGCGGTGGAAATGTAAAGGTCAGCCCTTTCCAACCGTTCAACATATTCCGGCTTCGACAACGAAGGGAAGACTTCAACGTCCGTGTGCCGGAAGAACTCCGACGCAGGGCCACCTCCGCCAATCCACCAGAACTCAACTTCAGGTCCGCACTCAGTTGCTAGGGACCTGAACCATTCGGGGCGCTTCTGTGAGGCAATGCGTCCGACGCTGACCACTACCGCCTTGGAACGGCGGGCGGATCTCTGATCGCGGGCGGCCGCCCATCCAACGCCTGAAGGCTGTCCGCCGGGCAGTTCAACAACGTTACTCAGTGTTCGCACACGCGGACTTCCAACGACCTTGGATGCGTACTGATGTTCACTCGGGCCCACAGCAATAATTGTCCCGATGGACCTCAACATACGCTCGACCAGAAATGCAGCCTTCTTTGCAAGGCTCAACTTTTCGGCCGGATCTGCAAGGCTCGCGAAGCCATGTGGGGAATAGAAGACGGACCAGCCCCGGGTCCCGCCGATCACCCTCACCACAACACCGGCCACCGTTGAATGCGCATGCAACACCTCAAAGCGGTCGCCCTCATGCAGAAGCACCCAAGCCAAAGAGATGAGACCCAACAACCGCGAAGGCGCCGACACAAGCTTCAGTTCCACCCCAGCAGCTAACGCATCGTCAGAAAGCGCAGAACGCACACCTGGCCGATTCACAGCCAGGACCGAGACCTTTGCACCTCGTTTGGCTTGATGCAGGGCCAGACTGTTGACGGCTGAACCAACCCCGGTAGTTAGGCTGTCCGTGACATGTAG
Source organism: Nocardioides bruguierae (assembly GCF_023554635.1). NCBI lineage: Bacteria > Bacillati > Actinomycetota > Actinomycetes > Propionibacteriales > Nocardioidaceae > Nocardioides > Nocardioides bruguierae. The sequence goes on along the minus strand of NZ_JAMJPH010000023.1, from coordinate 116,676 downwards.
AACCCTCACCATCAACTGCGGCTCCTAGCCGGAATACCCACAAGTGTTGAGCCGTCAGGAAACGACCGAGTCACCACGGCTCCGGCTCCTACTGAGACTCGATCACCAAGAGTCAACGGGCCTACAAGCGTCGATCCTGCTCCGAAACTGCAGTCATCCCCGACGACCACGGATTCAATTTCCGTTGAGGTCGAACGGCCGGTACCTCCGATCGTTACGCCACCCTGAACGATGGCGCCGGAGCCGATGCAGACGTATTTTCCAATGACAACACCTGTGGGGTGAAATATTGACAGATTCGGGCCAATTTCGGCTTGCCAGGCAATATCCGCACCCGTCAAAAGATGATTAAATTGCTTGAATATCGACCCCAAGGCTGGGTGCGTGCGTCCAGCACGGGCAGACACACGGTAAAAAAGCGTGGCCAACCCCCGCACTGTAAACAGCGCCCAAACACTATCAAGATCAGCGCGCAGAAGTCCCACAATTCCCACCTGCGTTCTAGCCATCCTAGGCCACCGACCGATCCATAGGTTGACGCGTTGACACCCAGGGGCGAGAGCTACCGATGCCCCAAACCAAAACGAAGCCCATAAATATCCAGACATACCTAAGACTTTGTAGATTCAGCGTGGCCATCTGTACTCCTAGAACCGTGACACCCAGGATCATCGCAACGCGAACATCGCGCGCCGGCTCGCATCGAATCACCCTGAGGATGGCGACAAATCCTGCCGTTGCTACCAGCATTCCAACTAGTCCCTGCTCTGCCAAGAGAGTTAGGAAACTATTGTGCGCCACGAAACCCGTTCCCGTCCTGCCTGAGATGCCCATAATGTCACCAGAGTAAAGCGGGTAAAGTCCCGGCCCGACACCCACAAACGGACTCGCTTGCCACAATTCCACCGCCCGACCCCACAGGCTAAGTCGTGAATCGTCGCCCACTTCTTGAAACGCCCCCGACAGTCTCTCAACCGCAGGTATTTCGCCCGCACTCAAAATAAAGGCAGATCCACCCGCAAGAGTTGCCAAGGCGAGCAACGCGATATATGCCTTCAAAGCCCGGAACTGTGAACTTGTCAGAATCAAAACCCCGATTACAACAACCACCAACGTAGCTAGAGCGGATCGCGAGGCGGCAGCCAACAGCCCAAGACACAAGATCGTAAAAGAAGGTAACAACTCTGGAACCGGCTCCACTGCGTGCGCCCAAAGTAGGACAATGATACTAATAAGAAAGAAGCCGGACAGTAGATTGGGATCGTCAAAGAGTCCTCGCGTTCGATAGGCACTTCCCGGGAAAACAGAGATGCCCATCAGGTTCAGACTGCAAAGAGCCGCCTGTAAGGTCGCGGCTGCGGACCAAACACGGAAAGTGGACCGTAGGGATCGTGAATCTCGCGGAGCGAGGGCTACAACAGAGACCAGGTACAGAATGACAACGGTGAACTTCACTTGGCTCGATATGGCAAGATACGCATCGAAAGTCTTCAGATGAAGTTGTGCGTAGACCGCTGACATTGCAGCACTGGCAAGCATGAAGCCGTAAAATGCCAGAACGCGGTTGACAGTTCCACCACCGCTTCGATTAATGAATGCCCCGATCAGCATCAGCGGCAATAACAAATCGCTCGCCGCCACATGAAGCGAACCTGTCGCGGGGCTGAAGAACATCACTCCGCTTGTGATCAAGAAGATGTTGAAATACCAAGATCGTGGCATTAGAAGCAGCAGAATGCTGCAAACCAATGCGATGAACCCCGCCAGCCCATGCCCCAAGCCGACGGCCATCCCGACAGCGACCGCGGACATGCTCGCCACCGCCAACCACATGGCTCCCGACATGGCTCACACCTCCCTAGGTTATGGTGTCCTCTACCATTGTAGACGAGGAAGCCACCGTGGATCGCAATTCTGGAACTTTAGTGTTCCTCTCTCATGACCTGTCGAATAACGCGATGGGGCGTCTCTACAGTACGTATCTGATTGCCAGAAAGGCCGGATACCGGTGCGTAATCGCGGGGGCCAAGGGCTCCGCACTGTGGGCCCCAGTTCAGTCCCAGCTCCAGGATGTAGAGGTCGTCAGCTTCTCAACGGTCGAGGATCTGGTGCACCTTGCCGAGAGAACCTCGGCCTCGGCATTCCTCAGTGTGAAGGCTATGCCGAGCACCCTGTTCCCCGGCATGAGCGCCGCAAGGGAGTGTGGCCTGCCCCTAGTCCTCGACATCGACGACCCGGACTTGGATGTGGCCCTGTCACGTGACAGCCGGCTGCGCGCCATAGCAAAGCGCATCCGCCATCCGCGTCAGATGCATGCCTTCTCTGCCGCCCACGGAATTGCGACTCGACATGCACGAGTCATTACAAGTTCACCAGCTCTGGCACAGATCTACGGCGGTCAAATAGTCCCTCATGTCCGTGCGCAGAGACCCATGCCAGGAACACCTCACCATTCTTCGAAGCCTTCGCTCGCGTTTGTCGGTACGCCGCTTCAGCATAAGGGGATATCACAGTTGCGATCCGCCGTGGCGCAGACTCAACACTTGGGAACCACCTTGACCGTGACTGCCGAAGCACCAACGGACGCACATCCCTGGGAACGGTGGGTCGGGCGGACGTCTCTCGAAGAGGGGATGCGAATTGTGGCAAATACCGACATCATTGCCATCCCCAGTCTAGAAATTGGCTACGGACCCCTGCAATTGCCAGTGAAGTTGATTGATGCGATGTTGCTGGGGCGTGCCATTATCGTGAGCGATCTCGAGCCCATGACGTGGGCAATCGGTGATGCCGGTCTGGTCGTCACTCCTGGTAGCACTCGACGCCTAGTTGATGCGATCAGCACGCTCGCTGACCCCGCTGCACGCTCCCAATTAGGCGCCAGAGCGCTTGAGCGCGCGAGAGTTCTCTTTGACCCCGCTCAGTACGTAGATGAATTGAAGTCCGTTATCGAGATGCCCTAATGACAAAGCCCGTGGAAACAACCAAAACGCTTGCTTGTCCAAGGAGAACACCGAGCATGGCTCCGGTAGCAGCGAGCGATAGACTTCCCCCGATAGTCGCCAGAATGGAAATGATGGACCCCAGTGTAATGGCGGCCGCAGCATGATTCTGGCGACCGTCAGGTATGAGGAAGCCAATGGCCAGTGCGGACGAAGCCGCCACCATCACAACTGTAGCCGCGATTAGGAAGACCTGAATCTCTTGTAAACTAATCTCGGGTCCGAGTACTTTTTCGCCGAGCCCCAGGCCAAATGTTATAACGAGGGAGGCGGCGACGATTGCAGAATAGCCAATAAGAATGATGAGGCTAGTCCTTGCTCTCTTCGACTGGCTGGCGGCATACCTGACGACCCACCCTTGGAGCATGTTGATTACCGGCTTTAGGGTAGTTCGAGCCGCCTGCAGTATTCGCATTGCCAATGCGAACTGGCCAACCGCACCCGGATCGGTTAGCGCCACTAGGAGTGGACTGCTTCGAGTTGCAAGGGATCCCGCTACCGAACTCAACGCGATGGGCAGCTGATCTTTAACGCTAGCCAAGGCTTCGCGTAGGCAATCTTTACGGAAGGTCGCGTAACGATGCGCAACAACAGCGACAATTAGCAATTCTGATAGTAGAAGAATTCCAGCAAACGCGACCGCAGACCCTGATATGGATAGTATCGCTATAGAGCCGATGAGGCCGAGCATCCGTGGGAGCGCATCAAAAACTAGAATCTTACGAGGTTGGCCTAGTCCCGCGAAAAACCAAGCGTTGCTGACACCCTGGGCTGAGAGCGCCAAACTCCATAAGACGCTTGCGGACGCGAACTGCCTATCGATAATTGCTAATAGGATCGGAATCGAAATGATGCCCGTACCAACAAAGACGATGAACCTTGCCGTGATACTCACGCCGAGGTAATGCCGAAGTTGCGTCGACTTCAAGCGCGCCACATCTGTTGGACCGGTGAGTCCCCAGCCTAGGGATACAAAAACTCCCAGTCCCGCGCCTAAAGATTGCCCCAAGGCTAGGTTCGCCCACCCATGCGCACCAGTCTCCGAAATGATTACGGGGATTGCAACCAATGGAGCGAGGGCGGACAGGGCCGTCGGGACAAAATACTCACTTCCGCGCCATAATCTCGCTAGAAGTTTCACTGGATCTACTGATTAGGTGGCGGGTAGGAATATCGAAGAAAATCCTCCTGATAGAGGTCAGTCAAAGCTTCTACCACCTTTGGCCCAAGGCTTAACTTGACTTGCCGGGACGCATTGACGGCTGACGTCGGCAATGAACCTTCAATTCCACATACGAAATCCAGCTTCGCCTTCAGCGACTCAAGTCCATCTTCGATTCTGAAGACTTCAGGGGCGAAGGCCTCGAATTCATGCTGCGGGCGTAAATGGTTGTCACGCATATACGGGTCACTGCCATATGACCGAATGAGCGATAGTGCTCTACGGTCCCAATTCTTTGGGGCCAGGTCCTCGACTTTCTGGCGCACCGGGTTCCGATGACGTGTTCCGTACGTGAGTTCACTGACAAACCTACGGATAGGGTCACGCACAGTCATGAACACGTAGTCGAACGGTGATACTGGTTCGGTGACGTGAGCTGAATAGATGTGTTCTAACAAACTGCCATGAAAATGTTGCGGACTGCAGGGCAATTCACCGAATGGCCCGTGATGACGCAGGCCCGAGACCTGCCCATATGACCTAAGGAGCCCCTCCACCGCGCTTCCGGCCGCCTTCGGAACATGAATGTAGAGTATTCGCCGGCCGGCGCAGTCAAGAACTGGCATCTCAGAGAATCATGCCAGCCCCGACAGTCACGCCGGTCGCTTCATCGATCAGGATAAAGGACCCCGTAGACCTGTTCTTTGAGTACGGGTCACACAGCAGCGGTACTGTTGTGCGGAATTGCACCCGGCCGATCTCATTGACGCCGAGTTCGCCAGCCTCCTGGTCACGGTGCAGCGTGTTGACGTCCAGGCGGTACTGGATGTCCTTCACCATGGCGCGAGCGGTGCGCGTGGTGTGCTTGATGGCGAGCTTCTGCCGGTTCTTCAGCGGCGTCGTCGTCATCCAGCAGACCATCGCGTCGATGTCCTGCGACGGGCTGGGAGCGTTCTTCACGCGGGCGATCATGTCGCCGCGGGAGACGTCCACGTCGTCCTCGAGCCGGACGGTCACCGACATGGGCGGGTAGGCCTCGGTGATCTCCTGGTCGAAGAGGTCGATGCCGGCGATCTTGGACGTCATGCCGCTGGGCAGCACGACGACCTCGTCGCCCGGCTTCATGACGCCACCGGCCACCTGGCCGGCGTAGCCGCGGTAGTCGTGGAACTCGTCGCTCTTCGGGCGCACCACGTACTGCACGGGGAACCGGGCATCGATGAGGTCGCGGTCTGAGGCGACGTGCACGTTCTCGAGGTGGTGCAGCAGCGTGGGCCCGGAGTACCAGGACATCGCCTCGCTGCGGTTCACCACGTTGTCGCCGGCCAGCGCCGAGATCGGGATGACCGTCAGGTCGGGGATGGAGAGCTTCGTCGCGAACTGGGTGAACTCGTCGTGGATCTTGGTGAAGACCTCCTCGGAGTAGTCCACCAGGTCCATCTTGTTCACGGCCAGCACCAGGTGCGGGACGCGGAGCAGCGACAGGATCACCGCGTGGCGGCGGGACTGCTCGGTGAGGCCTTGGCGGGCGTCGACGAGCACGAGGCCGAGGTCGGCGGTGGAGGCACCGGTGACCATGTTCCGGGTGTACTGCACGTGGCCCGGGGTGTCGGCGATGATGAACTTGCGCTTGGGCGTCGCGAAGTAGCGGTAGGCCACGTCGATGGTGATGCCCTGCTCGCGCTCGGAGCGCAGACCGTCGGTCAGCAACGCGAGGTCGGTGTAGTCGTAGCCCTTGCCCTTGGACGTGGTCTCCACGGCCTCGAGCTGGTCCTCGAAGATCGACTTGGAGTCGAGCAGCAGGCGACCGATGAGGGTCGACTTGCCGTCATCCACGGAGCCGGCGGTGGCGAACCGCAGGAGGTCCATATGCGTCGTGACGTTCTCGACGACGTCCGTGATGTCCTCGGCCATCAGAAGTAGCCCTCCTTCTTTCGGTCCTCCATGGCGGCCTCGGAGAACTTGTCGTCACCGCGGGTCTCGCCGCGCTCGGTCACGCGGGCCACCGCGATCTCTTCGATGATCTGCTCGATGGTGCCCGCGGTGGACTCCACGCAGCCGGTGAGGGTGATGTCACCGCAGGTGCGAAAGCGGACGTCGCGCTCCTCGGCGACCTCGCCGTCCTTGCACGGGTTCAGCGGGGTCTCGGTCATCAACATGCCGTTGCGCTTGAATACGCGGCGCTTGTGGCTGTAGTAGATGCTCGGGATCTCGATCTCTTCGCGAGCGATGTAGGACCACACGTCCAGCTCGGTCCAGTTGGAGATCGGGAAGATGCGCATGTGCTCGCCCTCGTGCAGGCGGCCGTTGTACAGGCTCCAGAGCTCGGGGCGCTGGTTCTTGGGGTCCCACTGGCCGAACTCGTCGCGGTGGGAGTAGACGCGCTCCTTGGCGCGGGCCTTCTCCTCGTCGCGGCGGCCACCACCGAAGGCGGCGGTGAAGCCGTTCTCCTCGATGGCGTTGAGCAGGGTGCCGATCTGCATGCGGTTGCGGCTGGTCTTGCCGTCGTCGACCACCACGCCGTTGGCGATGGCGTCGTCGATGCTGGCGACCACGAGGTTGAGACCGAGGCGGTCGACCCAGTTGTCACGCGTCTGCATGACCTCCGGGAAGTCCAGGCCCGTGTCGATCTGCATGATCGGGAACGGGATCTTGGCCGGGTAGAACGCCTTCTCCGCGAGACGGAGCATGACGATCGAGTCCTTGCCGCCCGAGAACATCAGGACGGGCTTCTCGAACTCGGCGGCGACCTCACGGATGATGTGGATCGACTCCGCCTCCAGCTGGTCGAGCTGACTCAGCCGGTAGTCGGCGTGGCTGTCGGGCATGCTTGATGGACCTCTCCTGTTGGGAAGCAGGCGTCACTGTAGCCGTGCCGCACGAGTAGGTCCGAACCTGAGGCCACAATTCACGTTACTCATGTCACGCGAACCCTCACGCAACACGTGCCGGTCCGCCGTTCGTCACCACGCTGACACATCCCAGACCTAGGCTGTGGGCATGAAGATCGCCGTCGCAGGACTTGGCTACGTGGGCCTCTCCAACGCCGTCATCCTCGCCCAGCACCACGAGGTGTGGGCGGTGGATCTCGACGGAGCGCGTGTGGACATGGTCAACCGCCGCGAGTCACCGCTGGTCGACGCCGAGCTCACGGACTACCTCTCCACCCGCGAGCTCAGCCTGACCGCCACGTCCGACGGGGATTCGGCCTACGCCGGCGCCAAGTTCGTGATCGTCGCGACGCCCACCGACTACGACCCGGACACGAACTACTTCAACACCGGGTCCGTCGAGTCGGTCATCAAGCAGGTGCGGGCGGTCAACCCGACCGCGGTCATCGTCATCAAGTCCACCGTGCCCGTCGGCTTCACCGCCAAGATGCGCGGCGAGCACCTGGGCGCGCACATCGTCTTCAGCCCCGAGTTCCTCCGTGAGGGCCGCGCGCTCTACGACAACCTCCACCCCTCGCGGATCGTGGTGGGCGACCGTGCCGAGGATGGCAGGCGCTTCGCCGACCTGCTGCTCGAGGGCGCGGAGGAGACCGACGTGCCCGTCCTGCTGGTGGACTCGACCGAGGCCGAGGCGATCAAGCTCTTCGCAAACACCTACCTGGCCCTGCGGGTCGCGTACTTCAACGAGCTCGACACCTACGCCGCCACCCACGGCCTCTCGACCGCGCAGATCATCGAGGGCGTCGGGCTCGACCCTCGGATCGGCTCGCACTACAACAACCCCAGCTTCGGCTACGGCGGCTACTGCCTGCCGAAGGACACCAAGCAGCTCATGGCCAACTACGCCGAGGTGCCGCAGAACCTCATCGGTGCGATCGTCGACGCCAACACGACCCGCAAGGACTTCGTGGCCGCCGACATCCTGCGCCGGCGCCCGCAGACCGTCGGTGTGTACCGGCTGGTGATGAAGGAGGGCTCGGACAACTTTCGCATGTCCTCCATCCAGGGCGTGATGAAGCGACTCAAGGCCAAGGGCGTCGAGGTCGTGATCTACGAGCCGACGCTCGAGGACGAGCTGTTCTTCAACTCCGAGGTCGTGCGCGACCTGAGCGAGTTCAAGAAGCGGTGCGACGTGATCATCGCCAACCGCAAGCACGAGGACCTCGAGGACGTGGACGACCGCGTCTACACCCGGGACATCTACGGGCGGGACTGACGGCTCTTAACGTTGGCGGGGCGGGTGATCTCGACGTGCGCTCGTCGCTGGTTTCGAGACGAGCGCTGCGCGCCCTCCTCAACCTCCGGCCACGCTCCTCGCTGCTCGACCACCAGAGCCTTGCTCGACCGCTGGTGACCGGTAGGCGGTGCCTCAGCCGAGGAGGTCGAGCAGGTACTGGCCGTAGCCGCTCTTGACGAGAGGTGCGGCCCGCTCGGCCAGGTCCTCGTTCGAGAGCCAGCCGTACCGCCACGCGATCTCCTCCGGCGCCCCGATCTTCATGCCCTGCCGGTGCTCGATGGTGCGGACGAAGTTGCCGGCGTCGTTGAGCGAATCGAACGTGCCGGTGTCCAGCCAGGCCGTGCCACGCGGGAGGATCTCGACCTGCAGCCTGCGCTGCTCCAGGTAGATCCGATTGAGGTCCGTGATCTCCAATTCGCCGCGAGCCGAGGGCTTCAGCCCCCGTGCGTAGCCCACGACGTCGGGGCCGTAGAAGTACAGGCCCGGCACCGCGTAGTTGCTGCGCGGCTTCGCCGGCTTCTCCTCCAGTGAGATCGCAATGCCGTCGGCGTCGAACTCGACCACGCCGTAGGCGGTCGGATCTGCCACCTGGTACCCGAAGACCGCAGCACCGTCGAGGTCCTGGAATCTCCGGAGCTGAGACCCCAGGCCCGCGCCGTAGAAGATGTTGTCGCCGAGCACCAGGCCCACAGGCTCGTTGCCCACGTGCTCCGCACCAATCGTGAACGCTTGGGCCAGCCCGTCAGGGCTCGGCTGCACGGCGTACGTGATGCTGATGCCGAACTGACTTCCATCCCCCAGCAGCCGCTGGAACATGGGCGCCTCGTGGGGAGTGTTGATGACGAGCACGTCGCGGATGCCGGCCAGCATCAACGTCGACAGCGGGTAGTAGATCATCGGCTTGTCGTAGACCGGCACGAGCTGCTTGCTGATCCCGTGCGTGATCGGGTGCAGGCGAGAGCCGGTGCCGCCGGCCAGGATGATTCCGCGCATGCGGGACACCCTAGTCAGGGTCGGCATTCCCCACGCCGGTTCCCTGGTGCCGCTGGCCACAGTTCACGGGGCTGTCATCCAGAACCTGCGGCCGTCTCTAGGATCGCCACCATGCAGCGCATCCTCGTGACCGGTGGGGCCGGCTTCATCGGCTCCAACTTCGTCCACCATCTCGTGGAGCACACCGACGCCTCGGTCACCGTTCTCGACAAGCTGACCTACGCGGCATCCCGGGAGTCGATCGCCGGCCTCCCCGCCGATCGCGTCTCGCTCGTCGTCGGCGACATCGCCGACCCCGAGGTCGTCGCTCCGCTCGTCGACCAGCACGATGCCGTCGTCCACTACGCGGCCGAGTCGCACAACGACAACTCGCTGAACGACCCGTCCCCGTTCGTGCAGACCAACCTCATCGGCACGTTCACGATCCTGGAGGCCGTACGCCGCGCGGGGGTCCGGCTGCACCACATCTCCACCGACGAGGTCTACGGCGACCTGGAGCTCGACGACCCGGCCCGCTTCACGGAGGCGACGCCGTACAACCCCTCCAGCCCGTACTCCTCGACGAAGGCCGGCTCGGACCTGCTCGTCCGCGCCTGGGTCCGCTCGTTCGGCGTGCAGGCGACCATCAGCAACTGCTCGAACAACTACGGCCCCTGGCAGCACATCGAGAAATTCATCCCCCGCCAGATCACCAACGTCATCGACGGCGGCCGACCCAAGCTCTACGGAGCCGGACAGAACGTGCGCGACTGGATCCACGCCGACGACCACTCGTCGGCGGTGTGGACGATCCTCAACCACGGCCGCATCGGCGACACCTACCTCATCGGCGCCGACGGCGAGAAGAACAACCTCGACGTCGTCCGCCAGATCCTGCGGCACTTCGGACGCGCGGACGACGACTTCGACCACGTCACCGACCGCGCCGGCCACGACCTGCGGTACGCGATCGACTCCACCAAGCTCCGCACCGAGCTGGGCTGGGCTCCGCAGTTCGCCGACTTCGAGTCGGGCCTGGCACGCACCATCGAGTGGTACGTGGCGCACGAGGACTGGTGGCGTCCCCACAAGCAGTCGGTCGAAGCCACCTACGCCAAGCAGGGGCAGTGACCGTGGCCGACCTGAGCGTCGAGACCACCGACATCCCGGGCCTGCTCGTCATCCGCATGCCGGTGCACGGCGACGCGCGTGGTTGGTTCAAGGAGAACTGGCAGCGGCAGAAGATGACGGCACTCGGCCTGCCTGACTTCGGGCCGGTGCAGAACAACATGTCGTTCAACGCGCACCGTGGCGCCACCCGCGGCATCCACACCGAGCCGTGGGACAAGATGGTCTCGGTCGGCACCGGCCGCGTCTACGCCGCCTGGGTCGACATGCGGGAGGGCGACACCTTCGGCACCACAGTCAGCCTCGAGCTCGACCCGGAGGTCGCGGTGTTCGTGCCTCGCGGCGTCGGCAACAGCTACCAGGCGCTCGAGGACAACACGCTCTATAGCTACCTGGTGAACGACCACTGGCGGCCAGGCATCGCCTACCCCGCCCTCCACCTGGGTGACGCCTCAGCCGCGATTCCGTGGCCCATACCGCTCGACGAGGCGGAGATCAGCGAGAAGGACACCAAGAACCCCTCGCTGGAGGACGTGACACCTCTCCCGGCCCGTCGCCCGGTCGTCCTGGGCGCCGGTGGTCAGCTCGGGCAAGCACTGTTGGCTGCCCTGCCTGACGCGGTCGGCCTGACGCGAGCCGACCTCGACCTCGCGGACGCCGAGGCCGTGGCCGCGTTCCCTTGGCGCGACCACGACGTCGTCATCAACGCAGCGGCCTGGACGGCCGTCGATGACGCCGAGACCCCCGGGGGACGGCCCGGAGCGTGGCTGGCCAACGCATCGGCGCCCGCCACGCTCGCCGCGCTGAGCCGCAAACACGGGTTCACCCTGGTGCACGTGTCATCGGACTACGTGTTCGACGGCAGCCAGGAGACGCACACCGAGGCCGAGCCGCTCTCTCCCCTGGGTGTCTACGGCCAGTCCAAGGCGGCCGGCGACCTGGCAGTGGCAGGCGCGCCCCGCCACTACCTGATCCGCACGTCCTGGGTCATCGGCGAGGGCAAGAACTTCGTGCGCACGATGCAGTCCCTGGCCGAGCGCGGCATCTCGCCCGGCGTCGTCGCCGACCAGCACGGGCGGCTCACCTTCACCTCCGACCTGGCCGACGCGATCCGACACCTCGTCAGCACGCGAGCCCCCTTCGGCACCTACAACGTGACCAGCGATGGGCCCATCGTGACCTGGGCCGACATCGCCAAGCGCGTCTTCGAGCTCAGCGGCCGCAGCGCCGACGACGTCGCCGAGGTGTCGACCGCCGAGTACGGCCAGGGCAAGAACCTGGCACCGCGCCCCGTCCACAGCGCTCTGTCCCTGGAGAAGATCAAGGCCACCGGATACCTCCCGCGCAACATGGACGACGCGCTCGTCGCCTACTGCCGGTCCTGACGCTGGTAGGCGCGTTCGCCTCCCTAGGCAAACGCGCCGACCCGAGGAATCGTCATGGTTCCCCGTATTGTCCTGCGGAGCACAGCCCCCGGCGTGGCAGGGCCGCGGGGAGAGCCGAGCACCAGGGAGCCGAACGTTGCCCACGGGCGAGCACCGCACAGAGACCAGCCGCGTCGGCACGCGGCCCGCCCCGGCGACGGGGACACCGGCGAAGAAGCCGTCCGGCAAACGTCTCGACATCCAGGGCCTGCGTGCGATCGCCGTGGGCGTCGTGGTGCTCAACCACCTGCTCGACTGGCCGCACGGCGGGTTCGTCGGCGTCGACGTCTTCTTCGTCATCTCCGGCTACCTGATCACCGGCCGCCTGCTGCGCACCGCCGGCACCAAGAGCGTCGGCCAGTACTTCTACACCTTCTACAAGCTCCGCGCCCGCCGCATCCTCCCGGCCGGCCTGCTGGTCATCGGCCTCACCATCGTGGCCGCGCAGCTCGTCTTCGGCGGGGTGCGTGCCCACAACGTCCTCGTGGACGGCGGGTGGGCAGCGATCTTCCTGGCCAACTGGCACTTCGCCAGCGCCGGCACCAACTACTTCGAGGCCGGCGACGGTGAGTCGCCGCTCCAGCACTACTGGTCGCTCTCGGTCGAGGAGCAGTTCTACGTCGTCTGGCCGGTGCTCGTGCTGCTGGCCGTCATCCTGCTCCAGCGCCGCTTCGCCGCCCACGGTCTCTCCGACCGCACCCGCGACCTCACCGTCGGCGCCATGGCCGTGGTGCTCTCCCTGGCCGGGTTCGCCTACTCGCTGCACCAGACGGCCGCCGAGCCCACCGCCGCGTACTTCTCCACCCTGAGCCGCTCCTGGGAGCTCGGGGCCGGCGCTGCGCTGGCGTGCTTCCTCCCCCACGTCCGCAAGATCCCGCGCGGCTGGGCCGAGGTGCTGTCGGTGGCCGGTGTCGCGATCATCGCCGTCGCCGTGTTCATCACGCCCAGCACCAACGGCTTCCCCGGCCCCTGGGCCGCGCCCGCCGTGCTCGGCTCGGCCCTGGTGATCGCCGCCGGCAGCATCGGCACCGCGCACGTGCGGAACGTCCTGCTGACCAACCGCGCCTCCACGTTCCTCGGCGACATCTCCTACTCGGTCTACCTCGTGCACTTCCCGCTCGTGGTGATCATGGGCGTGCTGCTGCCGCAGGACGACCTCTTCCGCTGGCTCGCCGTGCTCGGCGGCACCGTGGGCCTCTCGACGCTGATCTTCTACTTCGTCGAGGAGCCGTTCCGCGACTTCCGCACCGGCATCCACCCCGACCTGAGGAACAAGTTCTTCTACGGCGCCGCCCCGGTCCTCATGGCCATGTGCCTGACCGTCCCTATCCTGGTCCGGCCCATCCCGCCGGGCGTGGACAGCAAGACCTTCCTGGCCCTCGGTGAAGCCCAGGCCGAGGTCGACCGCAAGCTCGCCAACGGCGACGACTCCTCCACCGTGCAGCTCCAGTCGGCGCTGCTGGACTCGGTGCAGGCCACCAGCTGGCCGAACGACCTCGACCCCGCCATCGGCGACGCCCCGCGCGCCGACCGCATCGCGCCGGTGTTCCCCAGCTCCTGCAACGAGGTGGACGAGGCGCTCACGCCCGAGCAGTGCACCAGCGGCGCCGACGACGCCGAGCACAGCGCCGTGCTGATCGGTGACTCCATCACCATGTGGCTGGCCACCGCCTTCGAGGACCTGCACGCCTCCGGCGACCCGCTGGTCGACGACTGGAAGGTCACCGACCTCGGCACCAGCGGCTGCAGCTTCTCCAGCAACGTCTCCCAGGTGCGCGGCTTCAGCCGCGCCGACCGGGCCGGCTGCCAGAGCCGCGTCAGCGACGCCCTCGACTACATCGAGCAGACCCAGCCCGACCTGGTGCTGATGACGATCAACCTGCGCAAGGACAAGCGCATCCCGTTCGTCACCTCCACGCTGAAGGCGCTCTCGGCCGACAGCAAGGTCGTCTTCGTGATGCCGCCGCCGATGACCGGCAACCCGGCCGAGTGCTACACCTCGCTCAGCGAGCCGGCCGACTGCGCGACGACGGTGAAGAAGGACTGGAAGAAGTACCGCGCCAAGATGCGCGACGAGCTGCCCGAGTTCGGCGGCACGGTGCTCGACACCAAGGACCTGTTCTGCATCGCCGACCAGTGCCCGGCGTTCGTCGCCACGACGCCGACCAAGGCGGACGGGCTGCACCCGCTGGCGTCCTACGTGGACTACATGCAGGGCGCATTCAGCGAGCTCATCGACAAGCGCGGGACGCTGGACCTCTCCTGAGGTCCCGCGCCCCGCGCTGGGTCGTGCTCTGGCTGGTGCTTGTGGTGCCGTGCCGGCCGGTGGCCGGCTGACGGGGTCTACTCGCGCTTCTCGCGCTCCCGCTGCTCCGGGGAGCCGGCGTAGTTCCACGTGTCGAGCTCGGAGACGGTCGGCAGGCCGCGGAACGGCAGCCCTTCTCGGCGTCGCAGGAAGCCCCACACCACCGGCAGCAGCACCACGACGACGAGGCCGGTGGCCACGGTCAGCCACGGGTTGTAGGTGTCCTCGCCCAGCGGCGCCCAGCCGGACTTGTCCAGCAGCGCCTCGCCCGACATCGCCAGGACGACCACGATGCCGCGGCGGATGAGCGACTGCGGCACGTGCGGGGCGATCTTGGCGCCCAGAAGGGTGCCGGGCACGGAGCCGACGATGAGCGGGATGGTGAGCTCCCAGTCGAGGCCGTGGATCGCGATGTTGGAGATGGCGGCGGCCAGCACCAGCGGCACGGCCTGCACGAGGTCGGTGCCGACCAGCTTCACCGCGGAGAGACCCGGGTAGAGCATCAGCAGGGCGATCATGATGACCGAGCCCGAGCCGACGCTGGTGACGCCCACGAGGAGGCCGCCCAGCACGCCCACGAGGAGCGTGGGGATGGGCCGGATCTTCGGGTCGGGATCGCCCGGGTCGCCGCCGGCGCGCACCCGCTTGAGGTTGATGTAGAGCCGCAGCGCGTAGGTGAGCGCGGCGAAGAGCAGCGCGAAGCCGATGGCGACCTTGAGGACGTAGTCCAGCTGGTCGGGGTCGGTGGTGAGCCGCTTGACCAGGAACGGGCCGATGAACGCCATCGGCACCGAGCCGAGGATCAGCCAGCCCGCCAGCTTCAGGTTGGGCGAGCCCTCCTTGTAGTGCATCGCCGCGCCGCCGGTCTTGTAGACCGCGGCCGCGGTGAGGTCGGCCGTCACGACCGTGGCGGCCTCGCCGCCACCGACGCCGAGGAAGAGCAGCGCCGGGGTCATCAGGGCGCCGCCGCCCATGCCGGTGAGGCCGACGACCACGCCGACCACGAAGCCGGCGACGACGACCGAGAGGGCCGTCCAGGTGAGGAGCTCCATGGGGTCCATCAGGCGTCCGCCTTCCCGGTGAGGGAGCCGACCGCGGTGCGCAGCCAGCCCTCGATCAGCTGGGCCGCCTGCTCGGCGGCCTCGGGACCGCGGCGGTAGGGGTCGGCGACGTCGAGGTCCGCGCTGGCAGCACCGCGCTTGGTGGCGACCGCGGCCAGCAGCTCGGCGCCGGTGAGCCCGCTGCTGGCCTCGGCGGCCTGCACGAACTGGCCGAGGCTGAACACCTTGCGGAACGCGGCGGGGTTCTCGTCCAGGATCACCTGGCGGTGGCGGGCCTCGGCGGTGAGGACGAGGTCGGCCTGCTCGACGAGCTGCCGCGTCACCGGCTGGGAGCGGAAGTCCGCGATCGCCTGCTCGCTCACGCCACGGGCCACGAGCGTCGAGGCCATCGTCTCGTCCATCTCGCTGGCGTCGAAGCCCATCGTGCCCGCCGAGCGGATCACCAGGTCGTCACCGGCCAGGTGCTGCCCCAGCAGCTGCATGAACGGGCTGCGGCAGATGTTCGCGGTGCAGACCATGAGGACGTTGAGGGGCTCAGCGTCGTTGTCGGGTGCGGGGGTCTCGTGGCTCGTCGCTCGCGCTCCTCGCACCTCGACCACCGACGAATCCCCCTCTTCGGCCAGCGGGGTGGTGGTGAGGTCGAGGTAGCCGGACTCGGCGAGCGCGGTGACCACGTCGTCGAGGGCGTCGGGGATGGTGCGGCCGGTCGTGTCGACCACGACGTCGGCGTCGGTGGGCACCTCGTAGGGGCTGGAGATGCCGGTGAACTCGGGGATCTCGCCGGCGCGGGCCTTGGCGTAGAGGCCCTTGCGGTCGCGGCGCTCGCACTCCTCCAGCGGGGTGGCCACGTGGACCAGGAAGAACGCGCCGCCGGCGTCCTCGACCATGCCGCGCACGTCCTGCCGCGTGGAGTCGAACGGGGCGATCGGGGAGACGATCGCGAGGCCGTGGTGGCGGGCGATCTCGGCGGCCACCCAGCCGATGCGGCGGATGTTGGTCTCGCGGTCCTCCTTGGAGAACGTGAGGCCCTTGGAGAGGTTCCGGCGCACCACGTCGCCGTCGAGGCTGGTGATCGTGCGGGTGCCCTGCTCGAGGATCTTGTCCATCAGGGCGCGGGCGAGGGTGGACTTGCCGGAGCCGGAGAGGCCGGTGAAGAAGAGAACCAGCCCCTGCTCGGACGGGGCGGGCTGGTCGTGCGCGACGACGGCGGCGACGTCGTCCGCGTAGCTGTCGTCCTCCCCCGCCTCCGGCAGGCCGATGACGGTGTCGCCGCCGGCGTAGGTGGCGAGCACCGCGAGGCCGAGGGCGTGGTCGGTCTCGGCGTCGCCGGACTCGCGCGCGGCGAGCGGGACGGCGACGACGACCGCGTCGGGCAGCTGCGCCGCGGCCAGCAGCGTCGCCTTGATCAGCGCGACCGCGGAGAGGTCCGGGGTGCCGGCGCCGACGAGGGCGACCAGCGCCACCGGGCCGTGGCCGGCGAGCGTGGCGACCTGCTCCTCAGTGAGGGCGTCGGTGACCGCGACCCAGGTGCGGCCGGCGTGCTGCTCGCGCGCCTGCGCAGGGGTCAGGTAGTAGCGGCGGAACGGGCCGTACTGCGCGTGCGTCAGCGCCTCGACCTGGCCGCCGGGGATGCTCACCCGGGCCAGCGGGAGGCCCTCGGGGTCGACGAGCTCGACGGCGCCGGCCTCGGTGGCGGCGGCCTGCACGTCGTCGGGGAGGGTCAGGGTGATCGGGCTGCCCGGCTCGTCGAAGCCCGCGAGGGGAGCGAGGGCCCCGGAGACGAGGAGCTCCAGGTCGTCGAGCTCGCGGGGCGTGGGGCAGTACTGAGGGGCGGTGCTCACCGGCTCAATGTATACAGACTTGGTCGAGTTTGGGGTGCTGGGGCGGGTGAGTCATCCCTCTCGATGAAGGTCTCCTCCGCTGGTCGAGGAAGGCCGGAGCCTGGGCCGCTGGTCGAGGAAGGACGAAGTCCTGTCGCGAGACCGAGGCCCCGGCGACCGGTGGTCGAGGTGCGAGGCCGGCCACGGCTGAGCCACGAGACCCCCGCACCCGACCGCCCACCGGTGCCGCCCGCCGCTGGTCGAGGAAGGACGAAGTCCTGTGGCGAGACCCAGGCCCCGCCTCACCTACCCCCACCACCGGGGTCCCCGTCTACGGTGCCCCCATGAGTGCACCGGTGCCCGTCGTGGAGATCGTCCGTTCCGGGCTGGTGGAGGGCCGCCACTACGGCTCGGTCGTGGCGCTGGACCCCGAGGGCGAGACGGTGTTCTCCGCCGGCGACGTCACCGGGCCGGTCTACCCGCGCTCGAGCAGCAAGCCGCTCCAGGCGCTGGGCATGGTGGAGGCCGGGCTCGACCTGCCGCCGCACCAGCTCGCCCTGGGCTGCGCGTCGCACTCCGGCGAGGCCATGCACGTCGAGGTGGTGCGCGAGATCCTGGCCGGTGCGGGCCTGGGCGAGGACGACCTCCAGTGCCCGGAGGACTACCCGCTGGAGCCGCGGGTGCGCGACCTCGTCCTGCGTGCCGACGGCGGCCCGAGCCGCGTGCAGATGAACTGCTCCGGCAAGCACGCCGCCATGCTCGCCACCTGCGTGGCCAACGGCTGGTCGACGCACGACTACCTCTCCCCCACGCACCCGCTGCAGCGGGCGATCGACGCGACCTTCGAGCGGCTGACCGGCGAGCCGATCGCGCACGCCGCCACCGACGGGTGCGGGGCTCCGCTGCTGGCGACCTCGCTGGTGGGCCTGGCGAGGGCCTTCTCCGAGCTGGCGCTGGCCAGCCACGGGCCGATGAGCCGGGTCGCGGACGCGATCCGCACCCACCCCGAGCTGGTCTCCGGCACCGAGCGCGACGAGCGGCGCCTGCTCACGGCCGTGCCCGGGGCGATCGGGAAGCTGGGCGCCGAGGCGGTCTACGTGCTGGCGCTGCGCGACGGGCGCTCGATCGCGCTGAAGATCGACGACGGCGGCGACCGCGCGCGCCCCGTGCTGATGGCGGGGCTGCTCGATCGGCTCGGGTGGCTCGACGGTGCTGACGTCGACCGGCACGGTGCGCTGCGGGTCGGTGAGCACGTGCTGTTCGGGGGCGGCAAGCCCGTCGGTGGGTTGCGGGTCTGCGTGTGAGGGGCCTGGGTCTCGCGACAGGACTTCGTCCTTCCTCGACCAGCGGCCAGGCTGCATCGTCGCCTCGGTCTCGCGACAGGACTTCGTCCTTCCTCGACCAGCGGCGGGCGGCTTCGGCGTTCCTCGATCACCGGCGGCGGGGCACATCACGGTTGGGTGTCATCGGGGGCTTGGCGGGCGCGCGGGGCGGTCGTGGGGTTGAATAGACCTGTCCGTCACCACGAATTTTGGGGAGGCAGCGTGCTCGAGCGCTCCCACCAGCGCCACCGCCGCATCCACCTCGCCGCCGCCGGCCTCGCCCTGGCGCTGCCGCTGGCCGCACTGACGGCATGCTCGTCCTCCGACGAGCCGGACGCGGAGTCGACCGCGCAGGCGATCCCGTCGGACTTCGTGGACACCGACGACACCGAGGTGCTCGCCGAGGACGGGCTGCCGCAGGACTTCCCCCGCGACACCGTGGACCTCATCGACGGCGAGATGCAGAGCGCCAGCCGCGACGGCAAGGGCAAGAACGTGTCCTTCGCGGTGCTGATCAGCACCGACGCCTCGGCCGAGGAGGCCGTCAGCGACGCGATCAGCCGGCTGGAGGCGAAGGGCTGGGAGGCCCAGACCACGATCGACGACCCGGCGAACCCGGGGCCGCAGGTGCTGAGCAACGACGACGGCGGGCAGGTCGTGCTGACGTACATCCCGTTCCAGGGCATGTCGTCGGTCAGCTACGGCATCTTCCCGTGATCGGGGCGGGGCCCCGCCTCGTCCGCTCCCTCGTCCGCAGCCGCTGAGGCCGGCGCCACCTCGGCACGCCCCCGCCACAGCACCCAGCCTCGCCCACCGGCGATGGCGAGGCCCGCGAGACCGACGAGGTCCCCGGCTGTGAGTCCGTGGGTGGGCGCGACCACGAGCAGCACCGCGCCCTCCATCGGACCGTTCGCGAGGATCCAGAGCCCCGAGAAGAACGCCACCGCCACGACGCCGGCCCACTGGGCGTACGGCATGGCCGTGATGCTGAGCAGCAGCATCACCAGGACCAGCGCGGGCGTCATCCCCCGAGTGTGCGGCACGGCTCGAGTCGTTGCAGGCCGTGGCGGTCGGTGAACCGATGTGCCGTTCGCCTCACCAGGGGCACGGCCGTGCCGATGTCCTCCACGGATACCCCCACACGTGTCGAGGCGGGGGCATACGATGCGAGGACGCTGGGGGGCCGGCGGTGGAAGGACCTCTAGGTTGAATCTCGGGAAGACGTGGGCGGATGGTTCCGCCCGCTCGGTCGTGCAGCTCATGACCGAGTCCGTCGCGGAGCTGATCGGCTTCGAGGTGGCGTGTCTTTCCGTCGTGCGCGGGGACCAGCTGATCACCATCGCCTACACCGGCCCCGAGGAGCTGCGCGAACACCTGTCCCAGCCGGACCCCGTCGAGGTGCTCGACCCCGTCTGGGCCCTCGGCGAGCGCTGGGGCCGCTTCTACTACCTCTCCGCCGAGCAGTACCGCTCCGCCGACCTCGACGGTCACTGGGCGATCATCGAGGACGCCGGCGGCGCACCCGTCCCGGTCGAGGACGGCGCCCCCGCGCAGCCCGCCTGGGACCCGCACGACGCGCTCGTCGCCGCACTGCGTGACGACGCCGGTGAGCTGATCGGCGTCTTCTCCGTCGACGCCCCGCTGGACGGCCGCCTCCCCGGCCCCACCCAGCGCCGCATCCTCGAGCGCTACGCCGCCCAGGCCGAGCGGGCGATCATCGTGGAGAACGAGCGCGAGGCGCTGCGCCAGCGGGTCGCCCTCGCGGACGCGGCGCGCCGCCTCGTCCGCGCCGTGCCGGCCCGCGCCGACCGGGAGCGGTTCCTCGCCGCCGTCCACCCCGCCCTCATCGCCGGCTTCAAGGGCTCGGGCACCTGGGTGCTCACGCTGGACCCGAACGACCCCACCGCTCCCGCCCGCGACAGCCTCGCCCGCAGCTTCGACGGCCTGCCCCGGCAGGTCTCCGACGAGGTGTCAGCACGACTGCGCGCGGCCGCCCCGCGGATCTGGATGGAGCAGGCGCCCATCGTGCTCGCCGCCCACGAGAAGGACCAGCACGCGCCGCTGCCCGACTGGCTCGACGCCGAGCTGGCCGCCTTCCTGCGCGACGAGCAGGGCGAGCGGGGCATCGGCTCCTCGCTGCTGGTGGCGCTCGGCTCCGGCCGGGACTGCCTGGGCGTGCTCGTGATCTCCCGCCCCGTCGGCGGGCCGGAGTGGAGCCCCGTCGAGACCGACGCGGCCGCAGCGATCGGCCAGGACCTCGGTGCCGCCCTGGAGACCGTGTGCGCGCTCGAGCGCGAGCGCGAGGCCAACCAGCGGCTCCAGGCGGTCGACACCTACCGCACCCGCCTCGTCAGCACCCTGTGCCACGAGCTGCGCACCCCGCTGACCGCGGTGGTCGGCAACCTCGAGCTGCTGCACGACCTCGACCTGCCCGACGAGGCCGACGTGTTCCTGCGCGGCATGAGCCGCGGGTCGGTGCGGATGCGTCGTGTCGTCGACGACCTGCTCACCCTCACCGCGCTGCGCGAGCCGCAGGCACCGATCGAGATGGCGCCCGTCGACCTGGCCTCGCTCGTGCGCGCCGCCGGGGACCTGCTCGCCGAGCCCGCCACCCGCGGCGAGGTGACACTCTCCCTCGACGTGCCGCCGGTGCCCGTGGTCGTGCCCGGCGCCACCGCCGAGCTCGAGCAGCTCGTGACCAACCTGGTCAGCAACGCCGTGAAGTACACCGACCCCGGCGGCAGCGTCCGCGTGGCGCTGTCGGCGCCGGAGCGCGGCACCGTCCGTCTCGTCGTCACGGACGACGGCCTCGGCATCGCCCCCGAGGAGCAGGAGCGGCTCTTCGAGGCGTTCTACCGCGGCGGCAACCCCACCGCCCTGCGCCGCCCCGGCTCCGGCCTCGGCCTGGCGATCGTCGCCAGCGTGGCCGAGCGGCACGGTGGCACCGTCACCCTCGACTCCGCGCTCGGCCGCGGCACCACCGTCACCACCGTGCTGCCTGCCTGCTAGCGCTAGCCGGTGTGCGCCTGCCGGTGGTGGAGGACGTTGCGCAGCAGCTGTCGCGAAACCCCCGGCACCGCAGACCCACGGGCGTTAGCCGCATCACACTGCTAGCAAGCAGGCTTGATTTTGCTAGCAACTGCTAGCACCGTGGAGGCATGGCAAAGACGAAGGTCGGCAAGACCGTCGAGTCCCTCGGGGAGTACCTGCGGGAGCAGCGCACCGGTGCGCAGCTCTCGTTGCGTCAGCTCGCCGAGCAGGCCGGCGTCTCCAACCCGTACCTGAGCCAGATCGAGCGTGGGCTGCGACGCCCCTCCGCCGAGGTCCTCCAGCAGCTCGCGAAGGCACTGCGGATCTCGGCCGAGCAGCTCTACGTGCGGGCAGGCATCGTCAGCCCGGACGACGGCGTCGGCGGCTCCGTGGAGCTGTCCGTCCTCGGCGACACCCAGCTCACCGAGCGGCAGAAGCAGTCGCTTCTCGACGTCTACCAGTCCTTCCTCGCGATGAACGCCGCGGCCGAGCCGGCCGCCGCGTCCGACGAGACCGACTGATCCCCCGCACCCCTCCCCCTCAGCAGCCACCCGCGCCGCCCAGCCGTCACAGGAGTGATCATCATGGCGAAGTTCCCCACCATCGACCTCAAGGACCTCGACCTCAAGGCCGAGGCCACCAAGACCCTCTACGCCGGCGTCGGCGTGCTCGACCTGGCCGTCGAGACCGTCCGCGGCTACGTGACCCCCTACGTCACCGAGGGGCAGAAGAAGCTGGCCGAGGGCCAGAAGAAGTTCACCGACCTCAAGGGCGACGCCGAGACCAAGCTCGGTGACGCGCAGAAGAGCGTCTCGGACCTCGACCTCGACCCCGCCGCCCTGCGCGAGCAGGCCATGTCGGTGGTCAACACCCAGGTCGAGACCCTCACCGCCGAGGCCAAGGCCCGCCGCGAGCAGATCGAGAAGCGCGTCGCGGACCTGCAGACCGACGCCAAGGCCTTCCCGGGCAGGGTGCAGACCTTCGTGGACGACAGCGCCGCCGCCGCGACCGCCGTCTACGGCGACTTCGCCAAGCGCGGCCAGGTGCTCGTGGAGCGCATCCGCACCCAGGACTCCACCCAGGAGGCCGTGAAGGACGCCAAGACCACCACCGCCAAGGCCAAGACCACCGCCACCCAGGCGAAGAAGGCCGCGTCGACGACCAAGAAGGCCGCCTCGTCCAACACCAAGGCCGCCACCACGACGACCAAGAAGACGGCGGCCAAGAAGGCCCCGGCGAAGAAGGCGCCCGCCACCAAGAAGGCCGCCGCCGCCAAGACCGCGGCGAAGAGCACCTCCTCGACCGGCACCTCCACCGCGAAGACCGCCGCGAAGAAGACCACGACGACCGCCAAGAAGGCCTCCGCGCCGGCGACCTCGTCGGCCAAGGCCACCACCACCGCGGCCACCAAGACCGCCGAGGCCGCCACCACGGCCGTCACCGAGGCCGCCAAGAAGGTCGGCGACTGACACCTCGCCGCTCCGGTACCTGCACGGGCCGGGTCGTCCGCACGAGCGGACGGCCCGGCCCTGTCGCGTTTCCGGGCCTGCACCGTGACCGGGCCCGGGCATCTGGGCGTTGGCTACGCTTCCACCATGTTCCTCACCGGGCTCACCAACGACCTCTGGTCGCTGCTCTCGCTGGTCGTGCTCGCCGTGACGATCTTCGCCCTCGTCACCGCCATCACCTTCCCCGCGGAGGCCTACGAGGCCGCCGGCAAGCTCTCGAAGCTGGCCTGGGTGGCCATCCTGGCGCTCGCGGTGCCGGTGATGTTCCTGTTCGGCGTGCGCTCGCTGTTCGGCATCGGCTTCGTCATCGCCGTGCTGGTCTACCTGGTGGACGTGCGTCCCGCGATCCGCGGCCTGCGTCGAAGGTAAAATCCTGCATACCCTGCACCGTATGGGGAAACGTTCTCTAGTTTGGGTGACACGAAGGGGCGGGACGGGCCCCTCCAACCTAGGAGAACACCATGATCGGTGAGTTCGACGTACGCCCGTGGGGCACCTGGCACGTGCTCGACGAGGGTGACGGCTTCAAGATCAAGCGCATCGAGGTCAACCCCGGCCAGCGGCTCAGCTACCAGACGCACGACCACCGTGCCGAGGTCTGGACCATCGCTGCCGGCACCTGCACCGCCATCGTGGACGGCGAGGAGGTGATCGTCCGCACCGGCGAGTCGATCACCGTCGACATCCTGCAGCCGCACCGCATCACCAACATGCACGACGAGCTGCTCGTGGTCATCGAGACCCAGCTCGGCTCCTACCTGGGCGAGGACGACATCTGCCGCCTCCAGGACGACTACGGCCGCGGCAGCGAGACCATCGCCTCCGGCGCGGTGCTCGACCGGCCCTGAGCTGCCCCCAGCAGCACAGCACCCGCACTACAACGCAGGGCCCGACCTCAGTGAGGTCGGGCCCTGCCTGTTGCTCGGGTGTGCGCCTGCGCTCAGTCCTTCGGCTCGAGCGCCTTGCGGCGGCCGGCGTCCGGGGCGTAGCCGTACCCGTAGCCGTACCCGTAGCCGTAGCGGCGGGTGTTGGCCGGGGTCATGTTCAGCACCGAGCCGGAGATGTGCGCGCCCACGGTGCGCATCCGCTCCACCGCGCTGGCCACCTGGTCGCGGGTGGTGCTGCCGAAGCGGGCCACCAGGATCGCGCCGTCGGCCTGCTTGGCCAGCAGGGCCGCGTCGGCCACCGGCAGCAGCGGCGGGGCATCGATGATGACGACGTCGTAGAGCGCCTTGATCTCGGTGAGCAGCGTGGCCATCGCCTGCGACTGGAGCAGCTCGGCCGGGTTCGGCGGCACCGCGCCGCTGGCCAGCACGTCGAGGCCGCTGGCGTGGGTCTGCACCGCGTCCTTCCAGCCGATCTTGCCGACCAGCGCCGAGGTCACGCCCACCGCGTTGTCCAGGCCGAGGGGCGCGCTGGCCTTGGGCCGGCGCAGGTCCCCCTCGATGAGGAGCACCTTCTGCTCGCCCTGCGCCAGGGTCAGCGCGAGGTTCACCGCGGTGGTCGTCTTGCCCTCGGCGGGCAGCGCGGAGGTGACGACGAAGATCCGGTTGTCGGCGTCGACGTCGATGAACTGGAGGTTCGTGCGCAGCACCCGGAACGCCTCGGTGCGGGGCGAGTGGGCCGGCAGGTCGGTGACGAGCTGCGACTTGCGGGCGGCCTGGTCGAACGGCACGGCGCCGAGCGTCGGCACGTCGAAGGCCTCGATGTCGTCGGGACGCTTCACGCTGGTGTCGAGCACGTCGCGGAGCACCGCCAGACCGGCACCGAGCAGCAGGCCGAGCACGAGGCCCAGCCCGATGTTGCGGACCGGCTGGGGAGCCGACGGGGCCGCGGGCACCTCCGCCTCCTCGATCACGGTGGCACGCACCAGGGCGCTGCGCTGGCCGGCCTCGGTCTCGACCTCGCGGATGCGGTCCAGCATCGTGAGCCCGTAGGCCTGCGCCAGGTCCTTCGCGCGCTGCGGCGACGGGTCGCTCACCGTGATCACCAGGTTGGTCGTGTTGGCCACGACCGAGGCCTGCACCTCGCCCACGAGCTCGCCGGTCGAGAGCGAGTCCTGGAGACCGAGCTCGTCGATGACCCGGTCGGCCTGGGAACGTCCCGTGGCGAAGTCCTGGTAGGAGTTCATCCGCGAGAGCGAGTACGTGTTGCCTGCCACCGCCTGCGACGTGTCGTCGGCGGAGGTGACCGCCACGTAGATCTTCGTGCTGGAGGTGTACATCGGCGTCTGCAGCGCCGTGAACGCGGCGGCGGCGCCGGTCACCACCACGGTGGTGAGCACGATGAGCAGCCAGTGGACGCGGAGGATCCGCAGGTAGTCCTTCAGCTCCACGAGAGCCTCCCTGTGGTGGTGCGGGTCGAGCGGGCGGCCGTGCGTGCGTCGTCGCGCGCGGGCTGCCGGATGACAAGAGTGTGCGAGCAGGAGACCGGGTCAGCCACAGGCCGATCCCACGGTCTCGAAGCCGGCGGGGCCGTCGATGGTCGGGGTGACCCACAGGCGGGTGTCGCCGGGCTGGTCCTCACCGGAGACCACGCGCCAGGTGATACGGGCGGTGTCGCCCGGAGCCAGCTCGATCGGCTGCTCGGAGACGACCCGGTCGCCGTACTGACGGAGGTCGCCATCGGCAGTCTGGCCGTCGATCTCCACGTCTCCGATCGCCCCGCCGCGCGGCGAGTACAGCTGGACGCGGGTCGAGGTGTTGCCCTCCTCGACGCCGTACACGCCGCCTCCGGTGACATAGCTCGGCAGGTCGGCCGCGTCGCGCGGCGCCGTCGACGTCAGGCTGACGGTCACGGTGTACGCCTGCTGGGAGCCCGTGCAGTAGGCCGCGCTCACCTGGGTGTCGGCCCGCAGGTAGTACGACATCTTCGCGCCGGTGGAGTCGTTGAGCGCGACGTACATGGTCGGCGCGTCGGGTACGGGGTCCTCGTCCTCTGCGTCCAGGCTGACGCCGGCCACGTCGGTGCCGGCGAGGAGGTCGCTGACCTCGGGGTCGGTGCTGGAGATCAGCACGCGCCCCTCGTCCGCGGCCTCCACGAGGTTCGGCAGCAGCGTCTGCGGCGAGACCGCACCCGAGGTGACGCGGGAGAAGATCGCGGCGGCGGCCTCGGCGAAGAACCGGTCCTGGTCGGCCGGGTTCTCATAGCGGGCGTAGGCGTTGCTGAGCAGCTCGTCGACGACCGTGTCGCTGGTGAGCTCGACGCCGTCGACCTCCACGGGCTCCATGCCCTCCATGAGGTAGGAGAGCGCCACGGTGTCGAGGCTGAGCACGCCGTCGACCGGGGTGTCGGGGTAGGTCTCCTCCCACCGCGCCGTCCACATCTCCGAGGCCCGCTGGAAGTCCGGGGTGAAGTTGGCGTCGAGGAAGAACGTGCCGAACAGGGTGCCGAGCACGCTCTGCTCGGCGTCGGTGAGGGGCAGCACCGGGCTGTCGCGGCGGCCGAAGCTGTTGCCGGCCACGGTGCGGGTGAGCTCGATGCGTCCGTTGCGGACCTTCAACACCGACACCTGCCCGGGCAGGCCGCCGGTGGCCCGCACCTCGGCGTTGTTCTGCGAGATGAGCAGGTAGGTGCGCGGGCCGTCGGCGCCGAGCATGGTCGGCAGCACCTGGGCGGCGGTGTTGGCGGACCCGACGGCCTCGGACGCGGTGCGTACCTGCGAGGTCAGGGAGTCGAACTGCACCTTCAGCCGGCCGAGGTACCCGGAGGAGTCCTCGGCCTCGAGCGTGGCCAGCGCGTCCTGCAGCTGGGTGTCGGCGTTGGCCAGGGGCTCCTGGAGCGCCTCGACCGCGGCGACGTCGATCCGGCCGTCCTGCGGGGCGAGCGCGTCGATCTGGTCGGCGACCGTGAGGAGGTCGTCCAGCCCGCCGGCGGACAGGTCGCTGGCCACGGTCGCGGCCGCACGCACGCCGCGGGCGTCGTCACCGACGAAGGGCAGGTGCGTCAGCACGCCCCACGAGACGCCGTTGGCGCGGTCGGCGGCGGCGGTACTGTGCTCGGCGAGGTCGGCCAGCGGCGCGTCCAGGGCATCGACGTCGCCCTGAGAGGCGACGGAGCGCGCGCGGTCCGCGTCGTCGACAGCGGCGTTGAGGTCGGTGGCGATGGTGATGGCCAGGTAGACGTACCAGGCCACCACGAGGAGGACGAGGAGCACCAGGACGCCGACGATCAGACGCCAGGGGCGGAGCAGCATGCGGTCAACCTAGGTCAGGGACAGCCGGCGGTGGCGACGAACACGGGGATCGTCGCGGGCTGAGTCCGGATCGTTGTGGAACGTGACGGCGGCAGGCTCGCGAGCCGCCGAGCACAGCACGAGGCGGGCCCCTCCGGGGAGGGACCCGCCTCGCACGAGGTCGCTAGGCGACAGGCGTTCAGCCGCGGGCGCGCTTGCCCTTGACGCCGACCGTGCCGCTGCTCGACGAACCCTTGAAGAAGTTGTTCTCGTTGGGGACGAAGGAGACGGTGTAGGCCCAGTTGCCCTTGCGCAGGCGCGGGATGTTCACCGCGAAGCGCTTGCGGGTGCCCTTGAACGCGATGGTCTTGGTCTTGGTCAGGCCGTTGGGCTTGACCAGGGTGATGACGATCGAGCCCTTGGCGCGGGCCGCGACGCGGCGACCCTGGACGACGCGGACGAGGATCTTGGCGACGTTCGCGCGCTTGGCGCTGGCGCCCTTGGACTTCACGGCGGTGTTGCCGCACTCGGTGTACGGGCACGCCGCGGTGGCGGTGGTGGAGGTGGTCGCGACGAGGCCCGCGCTCATGAGCAGGGCGGTCAGCAGACCGACGATCAGCTTCTTCATATGTGAGACTCCCAGGTCCTGGCGCCGGAGCAGGCGCCGGGTCGTAGTGGCAGAGGCGATCTAACCACAGAAAATCGACCGTGTTCGGACTCCGGATGATGTCAGGCCGATATCGACGCCTGATGTTCACTCGTCCACCCAATCGGAAACATGAACGTTACAAATGGGGTGGCCGGCCCGGGCGCTCGGCTCGCCTCACGCACTGTGGTGTCGCCGCAGGTCAGACCATCCTTCTGTCGCCTCGTGCGAGCCCTGGGAGCGGCCCACCCTGATCCAGGCGGATGGTGCGTAGAAACCTCGAACCGGACGGGTGAGTCGCGTCTCTCCTGACGGACAGCCTCAGCTGCGGGCCCGCTTGCGGCCCTTGACCCACTTGGTGGTTCCCGAGGCAGTGGCCCACCTGAGCGTCGAGTCCTCCGGCAGGAAGATCACCGTGTAGCTCCAGCGGCCACGCCGCAGGCCGTCGACATAGATGGTCCGCCGAGTACCGTCGCCCCGATATCGCACCGACTTGGTCTTCACCTTGCCCCGCGAGTTCACGAGCGTGACCACCAGGACGCCCGGATACTCAGCCGAGCGGCCCATCACCGGCCTTGCCACGATGATGGCTCGATTGCGCGCCTTGGCCTGGAGCGACGCGGACCGAACCACCGGGGTGCCGCAGCTTGTGTACGGGCATTCTGCTGTCGCGGGCGCTCCCGACAGCACCACGAGGCCGGCGGAGGTCAGGAGCAGCAGCAGGAACGAGACGACGCACTTCTTCACGTTCGCGATCTCAGCACACCGCCGCCGTCCACGTGGTGCGATCACCGCACCCCGCCTCGTCCCGAACCCCGCGCGAGGCCGAGGCAGGCGCCCCGACCCCACGCGGCGGTCGACCGGGAGACTCAGATCAGCCGCGGGCCTTCTTCTTGCCCTTGACCTTGGCCTTGCCGGAGTCGACGGCGTTCTTGTAGCGGCTGTCCTTCTCGGAGACGAAGGTGACCGTGTAGTTCCAGGTGCCGGCCGCGAGCTTGTTGAAGACGAACGTGCGGGGCGAGCCGTTGCCGTTGTAGCGGACGCGCTTGGTGCGGACGGTGTCGCCCTGGGTGACGGTGACGTAGAGCCAGCCGACGGCCTTGGCCTTCTTCTGGCCCGTGGAGATCCGCACGCGGATCTTGGCCATGTTGGCCTTCTTCATCGGCACCGACGTGCTGTGGACGGTCGGCGTGCCACAGGTGACGTACTCGGTGGGCGTGCAGCCCGCGAACGCGGACGTGACGGTGGTGGACACCAGGCCGGCTGACATCAGGACGGCCATCAGCAGGCCGACGATCAGCTTCTTCATGTGAGACTCCCGGGAGCAGGGCGCACGGTCGTGCAGCCATCAGTACTCGGAATACCACCATGGGTATGTTTCGGCAGTGCGCACGTTTCAGTTATTCATCCATGTCGGGGAACACCTGCACCCGCGCAACACGGGGCCGCGGACGTGACACGGCCCGCCGCCCCTCCCCCGCTGGGGAGTGACGACGGGCCGTGACGGGAGGCGCAGCGCCTCAGAGGCTGATGGTCACCTCGGCGACGGAGCCGACGGAGGCGACGACCTTCTTGTCGGTCACCTCGGCCTTGGGGGCCAGGGTGCGCAGGGTCCAGTCGCCGTTGCCGGCGAAGAACCGGAAGTGGCCGGAGGCCGAGGTCGGCACCTCGGCGGTGAACTCACCGGAGGCGTCGAGGAGCCGCACGTAGGCGTTCGGCACGGGGTTGCCGTCGCGGACCACCTGGCCCTGCACGACGGCCTCCTTCTTGACGTCCACGCCGTCGAGGGAGAGACCGCCCTCGGTCGCGCCGCACATCAGGCGTCGCCCTTCTCGTCACCCAGGGCCACCGGGACACCCACGAGGGAGCCGTACTCGGTCCAGGAGCCGTCGTAGTTCTTGACGTTCTCCTGGCCCAGCAGCTCCTTGAGCACGAACCAGGTGTGCGAGGAGCGCTCGCCGATGCGGCAGTAGGCGATGGTGTCCTTGCCGAAGTCGACGCCGGCGGCCTCGTAGATCGACTTCAGGTCGGCGTCCGACTTGAAGGTGCCGTCGTCGTTCGCGGCCTTCGACCACGGCACGTTGGCGGCGGTGGGGATGTGGCCGGCGCGCTGCGCCTGCTCCTGCGGGAGGTGGGCCGGGGCGAGGAGGCGACCGGCGTACTCGTCGGGGCTGCGCACGTCGACGAGGTTCTGGGCGCCGATGGCGGCCACGACGTCGTCGCGGTAGGCGCGGATGGACCGGTCCTGGTCCTGCGCGGTGTAGGTGGTGGCAGCACGCTCGGGCAGCTCGTCGGTCAGCTCGCGGCTGTCGAGCTCCCACTTCTTGCGGCCACCGTCGAGCAGGCGGACGTCCTGGTGGCCGTAGAGCTTGAAGTACCAGTACGCGTAGGCGGCGAACCAGTTGTTGTTGCCGCCGTAGAGCACGACGGTGTCGTCGTTGGCGATGCCGCGGCTGCTGAGGAGCTCCTCGAACTGCTGCTTGTTGACGAAGTCGCGGACGACCTGGTCCTGCAGGTCCGTCGTCCAGTCGAGCTTGATCGCGCCCTTGATGTGGCCCTTGTCGTAGGCCGAGGTGTCCTCGTCGACCTCGACGAGCACGATCTTGGCGTCGTCGAGGTGGTCCTCGACCCACTGGGCCGTGACCAGCACGTTCTCGCGGCTCATGGTGATTCCTTTCTTGTCGCGCCGTGCTCGGCGCGAGGGACTGTGTGGGGTGGGTGCCGTCTCCGGCGAGGTGTCAGGCAGGTGTCACGCGATGCGAGCCGCGAGGGCACGCTTGTAGACCAGGAAGAGCTCGCAGCCCAGGCAGAACCGGAAGACCGCGTTGAGGGTGGCGGCCACCAGGGCGAAGCCGATCGCCACCTGGGCGAGCAGCAGGACGCCGGCGGCGAACCCGACCAGCGCGACCACCGTGAAGACCAGGCCGACCGCCTGGGCGAACCGCGGCGGCTCGGGCGCCTCGAGCTCGGTGGGGGCGCTGAGGCGCGGCTTGACGAAGGTGCGGAACGCCCAGGCGTGCGGGGTCTTCTGCACGCCGCGGATCGCGCCGGTGGCGAACAGCGCCGCCTGGAGCGCGGTCAGCGCGATCGCGACCGGGGTGGGCGTCACGAGGATCGCGACCAGCACCACCGCGGTGACGATGGCGTTGAACTGGGGGGCGCGCGGGTCGACGCCGCGCTGGCCCTGCTGCTGCGTTCCCCGGCTGACCGGGGCCTCGAGCGTGGACATGTCTCTCCTGAGCTGGTGCCTGCCTGGTGGCAGACGAGCGGGAGCCCGCTGCGCCTCGTCCGGCGCTGCTACTCGGACGTCGGCGGGCGAGCTGCGACGTGCGAGGGCGATCTCGGGGCGCATGCCGCTTCCGACCCGGACGTGGCCGGGTGGGATCGCTGCGCGACCGGCGCTGCTGCTCTGCCGGCACCCGCGGAGGGTGCGTCGTGGGTCAGAGGCGGCGCGTCAGCGCATTCGACACAGGGACGCCTGGACGCGGCAGTGGTCCACTGCGCGTCGCTTCGTCAGCCAGGTCGTGAGCATGGTCAGAACTGTGGCACGGCTTTCCGGTTGGGCCGAATCGAGATCCCGCATGCTGAGACTATCGTCTGCATGCTGAGATTTGTACGGCCTTGTACGCCTGACGCGGGGCAAATGTCGGGCCCTTTGTCACTCTCTCGACACGAGAACACCACCCGGCTCCAGATGCTTCCCGGCGGTTCTCCACAGGCTGGATGGTTCGGGCTGGCCTGACCCGGGAAGGACTGCCACGGTAAAGACCGCGCCCACTGCCGGGGCGCCACCTCTCGGGAAGGCAGACCATGACCCTCCGACCGCTCGCGGCCGCCGTGGCCCTCACCAGCGCCCTCGCACTCTCCGCGTGCTCCTCCGACGACCCGGACCCGGTCGTCGCGGACCCCACCCCCAGCGCCCCCTCCTCCAGCGCAGACCCCACGCCCTCCGAGGACTCGGCGGAGCCGTGGGAGACCCAGAACCGCGCCGGCGCCGAGGCGCTTGTCGACGCGTGGCTGGAGGCCTTCAACGCCATGCAGTCAAGCGGCCAGACCGAGGCATTCGAGTCGCTGAGCTCGTCGGGCTGCGCGACCTGCGCGAACCTCGTGGAGACAACAGAGGCGATCTACGGCGGCGGCGGCTCGATCAAATCCCGCGGCTGGATCAACCCAACGTTCGGCGACGTGACGTCAACCGCCAAGGAACGAACCCTCGCGGTCAGGCTCCGGCAGACACCCCAGGTCGTGGTCGCCGACGGCGAGCGCACCAACTACCCGGGAGGGATGGCGACTTTCATCGCCACCGTCCGGTGGACCGGGGACACGTGGTCGATGGCTGACTGGAACTTCCCGGCATGAGGCGTCTCGCAGCCGCTGTTGTGCTGACAGCCGCCAGCCTTGTCGTCGGTCAGCCTTTCGGCACTCATGCCTCAGCCGAGGAGGGCTGCATCGACGCGGCCACCGCAGGCCAGAACGCGTACAACATCGACATCCACTGCGAGACGAGTGCAGCCGAGTCCTCTTCCAGCTCGGAGACCAGCCCCGCTTCCAGCTCGGCCATCGAAACCCGTCTGCGTCCTATCTGCGCCAACGTCGGCTCCGAGAGCAACGAGTGCGTCACGCCCATGGAGTGCGGCGGAGGCGGCCTCCTCTACGAGGTACTGGCAGTCCGGCCGGACGGCCTCGACCCACTGGGGACGTCCTGCCTGACCCTCGAGGAGGCGACCGCTCAAGACCCGCAGGCCGCCGTCATCACCACCGCCATGGTCAGCCGCGCATTGCAGCGGGTGGACCTCCCCCGCAACGAGCTGATGATCCAGCCACCCGACGGCGAGACGCTGGTCAACATCGACACCCTGGTCCACACCGAGGCCGAACCGTTCACCGAGACCGTCACCCTCCTCGGCCGGACCATCGACCTCGACATCACGCCGGCCCAGTTCACCTGGACCTTCGGCGACGGAGCCTCACTCACCACCACCGACCCCGGCCGCGCCTACGACCCCGGTCTCCCGATGACGGCCTACGTGTCTCACCAGTACGAGACCGCCCAACAGGCCGACCTCGCCGTCACCACCACCTGGACCGCCCGCTGGCGCGTCGACGGAGGCACCTGGCAAGACGTCGACGGCACCGTCGAGTCCACCAGCCCCGCCCAGAGAATCCAGGTCCGCACCGCCACACCACGACTCACCGCCACCGGCGCCACCTACACCCAGGACTGACCCGAACCAGCCCACGCAACATCAACGCGGAGCCCCACACGCACCAGGCACGTCCGGAACTCCACGATCACGGTTCTCCACAGGCTCGATGGTTCGGGCTGGCCTGACCCGGGAAGGACTGCCACGGTAAAGACCGCGCCCACTGCCGAGGCGCCACCTCTCGGGAAGGCAGACCATGACCCTCCGACCGCTCGCGGCCGCCGTGGCCCTCACCAGCGCCCTCACGCTCTCCGCGTGCTCCTCCGACGACCCGGACCCCGTCGTCGCGGACCCCACCCCCAGCGCCCCCTCCTCCAGCGTGGACCCCACGCCCACCGAGGAGATGGCGGAGCCCTGGGAGGAGAAGACTGACGCGGGTGCGGTGGCGTTCGTCGACCACTGGCTGGATCTCCTGAACGAAGCAGAGCTCTCCGGTGACACAGGCGACCTGAGAGAGGCATCGGGCAAGGGCTGCGTCGCTTGCGTCTCGATCTCCTCCTCGATCGATGACACGTACGGGGCCGGCGGTTGGATGAAGTCCACCGGTTGGCAGCTGACAGAGGCGGGGGCGCCCAGCGACATCGGTAAGAACCGGCTGGCGATTGCCGCCAACATCGACATCCCGCAGCAGTCAGTGAAGTCGAGCAGCACCTCGTCTATCGATCGAAACAAGGCTTCGCAGAACACCTTGAGCTTCGAGGTCACCTGGTCCGGCGGCGCCTGGCGGCTCACCTCGCTGGAGACGGTGGCATGAGTGCACGGAGATTGATGCTTGGCGGACTTACCGCGGTAGCCGTGATCGGGATAGCGACACCCCCTGCTCAGGCAAGCGATGACGTAGACGCCGACGACAACAGCTTCCTTGTCGATGTGAAAGAAGCGTCCCAGTCCACAGAGGCAGGCTCGCCGGCGCAGCCGGCGTCCAGCTCTTCGGCGACCTACGAGTACCGGATCGTCTGCGCGACCAGTGCAGCGGCCATGCTCCCGGACTGGTCGGGCTGCGTCGGCCCGCTGGAGTGCGGAGAAACCGGGTACGTCTACGAGGTCTACGCCGTCACCGGCAACCGGAGCGCGTACCAAGGCACGCAGTGCTTCGGGGACACCGCTGAGACCGCGACGCCGGCGCAACCGGTCATCACTCGGGCTCTCATCCGGAGAGCCTTCGAGCGGGTGGACCTTCCCCGCGGCGAGCTGGTCATCCAGCCACCCGACGGCGAGACCCTGGTCAACATCGACACCCTCGTCCACACCGAGGCCGAACCGTTCACCGAGACCGTCACCCTGCTCGGCCGGTCCATCGACCTCGACATCACGCCCGCCCAGTTCACCTGGACCTTCGGCGACGGAGCCTCAGTCACCGCCACCGACCCCGGCCGCGCCTACGACCCCGGTCTCCCGATGACCGCCTACGTCTCCCACCAATACGAGACCGCCCAACAGGCCGACCTCGCCGTCACCACCACCTGGACCGCCCGCTGGCGCGTCGACGGAGGCATCTGGCAAGACGTCGACGGCACCGTCGAGTCCACCAGCCCCGCCCAGACCCTCCAGGTCCGCACCGCCACCCCACGACTCACCGCCACCGGCGTCACCTACACCCGCGAGTGACCCGAACCAGCCCGCGCAACATCAACACGGAGCGCGGGACGCACCAGGTGCGTCCGGAACTCCGCGATCACGGTTCTCCATAAGCCGGATGGCTCGG
Source organism: Nocardioides bruguierae (assembly GCF_023554635.1). Lineage (NCBI taxonomy): Bacteria > Bacillati > Actinomycetota > Actinomycetes > Propionibacteriales > Nocardioidaceae > Nocardioides > Nocardioides bruguierae. The sequence goes on along the minus strand of NZ_JAMJPH010000023.1, from coordinate 82,025 downwards.
GGCTGACCCGGGAAGGCAGGCCATGACCCTCCGACCGCTCGCGGCCGCCGTGGCCCTCACCAGCTCCCTGACGCTCTCCGCCTGCTCCTCCGACGGCCGCAACCCGGTCGTCGCCGAGTCAACCCCCACCGCGCCGGCCTCCATCGGCGAGGCCACGCCCAGCGCAGACACGACAGTCGATTCGTGGGCCGAGGAGTCTCCGGAGGGGGCCATGGCGTTCGCCCAGCTCTGGCTCGACACGTTCACGGACGCGGCTCGGAGCGGTGACACCACCGCGCTCCGCTCGATCAGCAGCCGCGGGTGCGCCACCTGCGCGGACTTCGCTGACGCCATCGACCATCGCTACAGCCATGGCGGCAGCATCGAGATGGACGATTGGGTGCTCACGCGGGTCACCTGGAGCCAGACCCCCGAGCAGAACTTCGCGGTGAACGGGACCATGCGCGTCCCCGAGCAGCGCTTCGTGGACGCCAGGGGCATCGTGGAGACTGCCGCGGCACTGCGCGCGAAGTACACCTTCCAGATGCGCTGGCAGCGTGGCTCCTGGCAGGTCACCGCGGTGACGACCGAGGGCGCCTCGTGAGGCAAACGCGGAGCGCGGGACGCACCAGGTACGTGCCGCGCTCCGCGATCCGGGAGAGCTCAGTCAGCCACCACGTCCGCGAGGACACCGAGCACGGTCTCCTTGCGGGGTGCGCCGGCGGCGCGGGTCGACTCGGCACCGGCGGAGTCGAGGATGAGCGTGGTGGGGGTGCGGGTGACGTCCAGCTCGCGCACGAGCTCGAGGTGCTGCTCGGCGTCCACCTCGAGGTGCACGACGCCGGGCACGACCTCCGAGACCTCACCCAGCACGCGTCGGGTCGTGCGGCACGGGGCGCAGAAGGCGCTGGAGAACTGCACGAGGGTGGCCCGCTCCCCCAGCTCGGCGTCCGGGATGGCGGCGAGCACGTGGGTCCACGCGTTGGCCGGCTCGGCGGGCACCTCGTCGACGGCGGACGCGGCAGCGGGCACCGGGGAGTCGGCCGCGCCGGCGTCCTGCGGGATCTGCCGGGTGCCACGGAACCGACCGTCGGTCATCGCGCGGTAGGCCCCGAAGGCCACGGCGACGACGACGGCCACGACAGCGATCACCACTCCAGAGGTCATGCCGGATGCAACCACGAGGAGCACGCATGTCTTCCACGGCGTCCAGCGGCGCGCGTCTTGCGCAAACCTTTATCGGCGCCTGCCGAAGCCTTCACGGAGCACACCCATGCTCGTAGTCATGACCCCGCTCCTCGTCGCACTGGCCCTGCTGCTCTGGCTGGTCGTCCCGTTCCCGCTCGCCGTGGCGGTCGGACGCGCCTTCGCCCGCGGCCACGAGCACGACGCCCACGACCTCACCGTCACCCCGATCGCCCTCCACCCGCGCTTCGGCTCGGACGACACCACCGGCGGTCACGGAGTGATCGGGGCTGCCTGACGCGGCTAGCACACCTTGACATCGGTGTCCGGCAATCGGATGAAAACCGAGGTCACAGGGCCCCCACAGGACGACGAGAACGTTTTCATGTGGGCCGCGTAAAGACTCAGCACGAAGGGTTTCCACCACTGAACTGCCGGGTAACAATCTGTTATCCGCATCACACCCCAGCACCGCGGAGGAGGAGCACGACCATGGACCTGACGCTCAACTGGGCTGTCGCCCTCGGTTCCCTGGCCGTCCTCTGGGTGCTCCTGCCCTGGCCCCTGGCTCTCGCCGTGGGTCGCGCGTTCCGCGACGGGCAGGGGGATGACGGTGCGGGCGTCCGCGTCACTGAGACTCACGAGGTCGCCCGCACCGCCGCACACCTCTGACGCCGGCGTCCACCAGGACCCGTCACGTCACCACTCGCCCCCGGACCCGCCAGCAGGCGGCCGGGGGCGAGTCACGTCACGGGCCGATTGCGCCGGCCGACCGACCCGGCCGGAGCTCGCCGAGCCCGACCGACCATAACACCGGGAGCGCGCGTCATGCCGACAGGGCCGGTGGTCCGGGACGACGGGGCCCCGCCGCGTCCACGATGCGGGACTCGGCGCCCCTCCCGCCGGGACGGAGGTCCTCAGCCACCCGCGAAGGGCGGCAGCACCTCCACGACCTGGCCCGGCGAGACCGTCACGGAGGCGGGGTCGCGGGACCCCACCGGAAGGTCGTCCACCAGCACTGAGCAGGCCTTCACCACGTCCGACAGGGTCGTGCCGGGGTGCTCGGCGACGGCCCGTGCGAGCACCTGCACGAGCGTCAACTCAGTTGTGACAGACAGGTGATCGGCGTCCGTCCCGGCAACGTGCCGGGCACCTGCCCAGTACCTGACAGTGATGATCTGCGTCTCATTCATCGGTTCAGCCCTTCCAATGTGACGCCCTCGTTTCGTTAATATTCACCAGCAGTCAACAGACCGAGGCCCAACGTTGCGTTTCGGAAGCCACCCACACCCGATGGGAGGAGAACCCGCGTGAGCACTCTCCTGCTTCTCACCAGCGCCCTGCAGCCCTCCGCCGAGGTCCTGCCCGGTCTCGCGCTCCTGGGTCACCAGGTCCGCATCCTGCCCGCTGAGGGCTCGGCCCTGCTCGAGGCCCCCGAGTCCGACCTCCTGCTCGTGGACGGACGCCAGGACCTGGCCCACGCCCGCGACCTGTGCCGCCTGATCCGCACGACCGGGACGGACGTCCCGGTCATCCTGGTCACGACCGAGGGCGGCCTCGCCGTCGTCAGCCACGACTGGGGCATGGACGACGTCGTGCTGCACACCTGCGGCCCCGCCGAGCTCGAGGCGCGCATCAAGCTCGCCATCGGCAAGCTCACCGCCACCCGCGAGGCGGCGGACCCCGAGGCCCACGTCATCCGCTCCGGCGAGGTGCTCGTCGACGACGCGACCTACACCGCCAAGATCGGTGGCCGCCCGCTCGACCTCACCTTCAAGGAGTTCGAGCTCCTGAAGTTCCTGGCGCAGCACCCCGGCCGGGTGTTCTCCCGCCAGCAGCTGCTCCAGGAGGTCTGGGGCTACGACTACTTCGGTGGCACCCGCACCGTCGACGTCCACGTCCGCCGGCTGCGCGCCAAGCTCGGCCCCGAGAACGAGACGCTCATCGGCACCGTCCGCAACGTCGGCTACCGCTTCGTGCTGCCGACCAAGGACGCGAAGAGCGCCGAGTCCGACATGCGCCTGACCGACGACCTCGCGCTCGACGCCTGATCGCTCGGCCTGATCACCAGGCCTGCCTGACACGGACGCACCCCAGCGGCCCGCACGCGGGCCCCGCGCCTCCCCTCCAGCACGTGGCGCCAGGAGACCTCACGGTCACCTGGCGCCTCGTCTGCTTCTGGGCCTCGGTCTCGCGACAGGACTTCGTCCTACCTCGACCACCGCTCTCAGGCGCACGCGGCGGGGCAGCCCGGCCCGCAGGCTCGCACCGCACCCCGCCAGCCGTGGTGCGTGAGCACGCGGCCCAGCAGCCCGGCGGTCCGGCAGGGGTCGTCGAGGACCTGGGCGTAGCGCAGCCGCAGCCGGTGCTGGCCGGTGGCGGCGTCCTCGAGGTCGCGGCGGGCGTCCCGCACGCCCGCCACCCAGCCGGCGTGGCCGAGCCGACCGTCCAGCTCGACTGACACGATCCCGCCGCCGTAGGTGACGTCCTGCAGACCCCGCCCGCCCGGCCTCGGGGCCTGCCGAGAGCCGGCGGGCAGACCGTGCGCCCGCTCGACCCGGTGCAGGTACGCACGCTCGAGCACCGAGCAGGCGCCCGCCTCGACGTCGTCCAGCACTGCCAGCACGAGTCGTCGGTGCCGGAGCCTGCGGCGTCGACGCGCCGCGTGCCGCAGACGGGCCGGGGTGCTGCTGCGATCGCCGACCGCGTCGCTGAGCAGACGGACGACCGCGGTGGCAGCGTCCGCGTGCTCCACGAGCCCCAGGACGGCCTCCTCGACCCGCACCCGCGGTGGGGATGCCGCCGCGCGCACGCGCTGGCCGAGTCCACGCACCCGATGCAGTCGGACGCCCACCGGAGGCCGCACACGTCGGGACTCGTCGACGGCCACCTCGACCGGGCGGTGGGACAGGTCGGTGGCCGACTCCAGGTGCAGGGCCGCCGGTCCGACCGCGAGCACCGCGGCCCAGCAGGTCTGCTCGTCGGTGAGCGGGCCGGTGTGGTCGACCCACACCGCTCGGTGGACCCGTCTCAGCAGCCGCCTTCGCTCCCACCGGGCGACGTCCGCGCGCGCCAGTGGTCGCTGCGCCGGCGCGTGGTCGCGCAGCTGCTGGAGCGTCACCACCCCGCACTGCCGCTGCAGCGCGCGCAGGCACGTGCGCAGGTCCTCGTCGTCCATGCTTGGAGGCTGCCCCGCTGGTCGGCGGGCACCCTCCGGGGTCGGCGGGCTGTGGAGAACCCCGCGCGCCGGCCGGAACGCGGAGCGCGAGGAGCACCGGACGCTCCCAGCGCTCCGGCTCGTGGGGGCGTCCGGGTCTCGCGACAGGACTTCGTCCTTCCTCGACCAGCGACCTTGGGGGGCCGGAGAAGCAGCAGCCCCTCACCACGCCGGGTAGTGGCAGCGTCCTAGGTTGGACCCATGGCTGACCCCCGCATCGACTCCCTCGCCCTGGCCGCGGAGCGCGCCGACGGCACCGCGCCGCTCGACGAGGCGACCCGGATGACGCTGCGGCACCACCCCGAGGAGGTCACCGCCCTGGTCGAGGACGAGGGCTTCTCGCTGCTGACCGGCGGCGAGGTCACCCTCGTCGTGGACCCCGAGCACCGCGGACGCGGCGTGGGCGCCCGGCTGCTGGGGCGGCTGCTCGAGGGGGTCGAGGGGCCGCTGGCGGCCTGGTCGCACGCCGACCACCCCGCCGCGAGGGCGCTGGCCGCCCACCACGGGTTCGAGCGGGTGCGCGAGCTGTGGGTGATGCGCCGCCCGGCCAGCGAGCCGCTGCCACCGCTGGAGGTCCCGGACGGGGTGGTGGTGCGCGGCTTCGACGCGCTCGACCCCGCCGACCCGAAGGACCTGCTGGCCGTCAACGCCGCCGCGTTCGCCCACCACCCCGAGCAGGGGTCGATGGACGCCGCCAACCTGGCCGAGCGGATGGCCGAGCCATGGTTCTCCTCGCCGGGGCTGCTGATGGCCCGCGAGGTCACCCCGCGGCCGGCCGGGGTGGAGGGCGAGGGCCCCGTCGAGGGGGCGCTGCTCGGCTTCCACTGGACCAAGCAGCACGACGCCGCCACCGGCGAGGTCTACGTCGTCGGGGTCTCCCCCGACGCGCAGGGCCGTGGCCTCGGCGCGGTGCTGACCAACGCCGGGCTGCACCACCTGCACGGGCTGGGCGTGGACGAGGTCATCCTCTACGTCGAGTCCGACAACCACGCCGCCGTCCGCGTCTACGAGGGCAAGCTGGGCTTCACCCACGCCCCCGAGGACACGCACGTGATGTACCGCCGGGGCTGAGCGCTCGCCCCGGCCCCGTCGGCGCCGTGGGTGGGCGGGTCAGCAGACCGAGTCGGACGACTGCGGGCGGCTGAGCCCGAACAGCGGCCGCAGCCGCACGCCGAGCACGGTGCCGACCAGCGCCACCGCGCCCCACACCCAGCCGTGCAGGCTGAGGCTGGAGATGCCGCCCAGGTAGGCGCCGATGTTGCAGCCGTAGGCCAAGCGGGCGCCGTAGCCCATGAGCAGGCCGCCGACCACGGCACCGAGCGCGAGCCGGCCCGGGACGCGCTGGTGCAGCGTGAACGCGCCGGCCAGCGCGGAGGCGACCATGGCGCCGACGATGATGCCCAGGTCGGTGAGGCTGGTGGACTCCGCCAGCACCGAGCCGGCGAGGACGTCGGCGCGGTCGCCGGACCAGAAGGTCCAGGTGGACGGGTCCGCGATGCCGAGCGCACCGGCGGCCTTGGAGCCCCACAGCGCGAACGCGGTGGTCACGCCCCACGGGCTGCCCGAGACGAGCAGGACGCCGAGGTTGAGCACGGCCAGCGCGGCGGCGCCGACCCACAGCGGCCAGGAGCCGCGCAGCACGCGGGCCAGGCCGCGGGCGGTGGGCACGGGGCCGATCGGCGGGGGCGTGCGGCGGCGCTCGACCACGATCGTGACGGTCACGATCAGCGCCAGCACCACGAGGGTCACCACGACGCCGGCCGCGTAGGAGCCGAACACGTCGGCGAGGCTGACGGCACCGATGTTCGGCGTCCGAGCCCACCAGCCCAGGTGCGCGGCGCCGACGGTCGCGCCGACCACGAAGCCGCCGAGGGTCAGCAGGATCGAGGTCTGGCCGGACCCGACCGCGTACAGCGTCCCGGAGGCGCAGGCGCCACCGATCTGCATGCCCACCGCGAAGACGAACGCCCCGACCACGAGGCTGACGCCCACCGGCGCGACGTTGCCCGAGACCGAGCCGGCCACGGGCGCGAGACCCATGGCGAGCACCGGCGCGAACAGCACGGTGGTGAGCGCCAGCAGCAGCGAGTGCGCCCGCAGCCCGCGGCCCTGGCCGACCGAAACCAGCTGCCGCCAGGCCGAGGTGAACCCGAACCGGGCGTGGAACAGCGCGAAGCCGAGGCCCGCCCCGAGCGCGAGGAGCGCGGCCTGGGGCCAGCCCTGCGTCGTCCAGGCGGCGACCACGAGGGCCAGCAGCGCGACGACACCGACGGTGAGGACGCCCCACTGGGGGCGTCCGGCCTCAGGGGCCCGTGGGGTCGGACGGGCGGCGGGACGTGACGGCGCCTGGGCGGCGAGGGACATGCGAGAAACCTCCGAGAACGGGACGGACCCCGGGCACAACGGCCCGGGGCGTCCTCCCGCTTCCCACCGCGCGGGTGAGCCATCTCCCTCGCTCGGCAGGAATCTCCACCCGCTCGGAGCGGGGAGGGGGATGCTGGTGGTGCTCCCGGGACGTCAGCCGCGCAGGTTCGGCCGCACGTGCAGCCCGACCTCCGGGTCGACGACGACCTCCTGGCCGGCGGGCATCCCGTCGACGACCAGCGTCGCGTCGGTGGCCACGTTGCGCTTGACCACGGCCAGCGCGATCGGGCCGAGCTCGTGGTGGCGGGCGGACGAGCCGACGAACCCGACCTCCTTGCCGCGCTCGTCGCCGGCCACCGTGAGCGGCGAGCCCTGCGCCGGCAGCCGGTTCTCGGTGCCGTCGAGGTGCAGCATCACCAGCCGTCGCGGCGGCCGGCCCAGCGTGTGCACGCGGGCCACGGTCTCCTGGCCGCGGTAGCACCCCTTGTCGAGGTGGACGGCGGGGCCGACCCACCCGACCTCGTTGGGGATGGTCCGCTCGTCGGTGTCGATGCCCAGGCGGGGCTCGCCGCGCTCGATGCGCAGCGCCTCGAACGCCCACAGCCCGGCCGCGGGGCCGGCCGCGGCCGCGTAGGTCGCCAGCTGGTCACGGGGGACGAGCTCGTAGCCCTGCGCGTGGTCGGCCTCCTGGTCGAGGTCCGGCTTCGCGCGCCAGGTGACCGCCAGCTCGCCCGTGAGGTCCTCGAGCTCGACCTTGCTCCAGAAGCGCATCTTGGTCAGCCAGTCCAGCAGCGCGGCGCCGCGACCCGGCTCCGTGTGCAGGGTGAACGCCTCGCCGTCGTCCACGCCGGTGAAGGCGTGCTCGACGTGGCCGTTGGCCGAGAGCATCAGCGCGTGGGTCCAGCGGCCCGGGGTGAGGTCGCGGAAGAACTGGGTGGAGAGGTCGTGCAGCCAGGTCAGCCGGTCCGGGCCGCTGATCCGCAGCACCTCGCGGTGCGAGAGGTCCACGAACCCCTCGCCGCCGACCAGCGTGCGCTGCTCGCCGTTGAACGAGCCGTAGTGCGCCGCCACGGGGGCGTCGACGCCGTCGCCGGCGACCGCGCCGGGCAGGGACAGGAGGGGGCTCAGCATGTCTCTCCTAACGACCGGGTGGGGTGCGGGTGTTCCGGGGGGTCTCGACGTGCGCTCCTCGCCAGGGCTCGTCGCTGCTCGACCACCGAGGGGGTCAGTCGGTGCAGGTGGTGCAGTGGCCGAAGACGGTGAGGTGGCCCAGGTCGGCCTCGAAGCCGTGCTGCTCGCGCAGGAGGGCGGCGAACGCACCGGCCGCGCCGGCGTCCACGCTGGTGACCCTGCGGCAGGTGCGGCAGACGAGGTGGAAGTGCTCGTGGTCGTCGACGACGTGGTAGGTCGGCGCGCGGTCGGAGAGGTGGGCGTGCCGGATCAGGCCCAGCTCCTCGAGCACCTCGAGGGTCCGGTAGACGGTGGAGGCGTTGACCGCCGAGGCGTGCCGGCGGACCTCCGCGAGCACCTCGTCGGGCGTCGCGTGCTCGAGCGACTGCACGGCGCGCAGGATCAGCTCGCGCTGCGGGGTCAGGCGGTAGCCGCTCCCCCGGAGCCGGTCACGCAGGTCGTCGTCCGCCACGCCGCCATCCTTGCAGGCGGGTCAGGCGCGCTGCAGGCGCGCCCACAGGTGCGGCTGGAGCTCCTGGCCCATCGCCTCCATGTCGTAGGCGTAGAGCAGGTCGCCGTCGACGTTGCCGTAGAGGCGGTGGCCGCCGGTGATCTCCTTGGCGGTCTCGGTGAAGGAGACGCCCGCGGTGCGCATCTCGATCTTGCCGTCGTCGGCGTTGCCGTACCAGACCTCGCTGACGCCGCTGGAGTGGCTGAGCAGCAGCTCGACCTTGCCGCGCTCGGGGCACCGCAGGAAGCCGGTCTCCTGCGCGGCGTCGCGCACCTTCTCGCCGGATTCGTCGACGATCCAGGACTTGGCGAAGTAGTGGAAGAACGGGCGACCGTCCTGCTGGAAGGTGATCTCCTGCGCGAACGAGAACCCGTCGATGGTCGGGTAGTCGCCGTGGCCGTTGCCGCGCCACGTGCCCAGCAGCCAGACGACCGGGGCGCAGTTCAGGTGCAGGTTCGGGGGCAGCTCGATAGGCACCGAGCGAGCCTAACGGAGCCGCGTCACGAGGCAGAACCCGCAGAAGAGGGTGAGGACGACGCCGACGCCAACCCCTCCGCGGCGTCGACGTCGTCCTCGAGCGCCGCGGCCAGGGGCCGCAGCGCGTCGGTGAGCAGCGGAGCGAGGCGCTCCGCGTACTGGATCGTGAGGTGCACCCCGTCGACCGTCACCGGCACGTCGCCGACGAACCCCGGGCACTGGCCCTGCACGCAGAACCACGACTGGGTGTCGACGTAGGCGGCGCCGGCCGCCTCGGCCGCGGCCTCCTCGCCGGCCCGGTGGTCGCGGTAGAGCTGGTTCGGGGTGGTCGCGCACTGCACGGGCGTGCCGACGCGGGTCACGCAGTCGACCAGGTACTGGTGGTTGGGCGGCGAGCCGAGCACCACCACCTGCGTGTCGGTCGGGACGAGGCGCAGCGCCGCGGCCAGCGCGGACTGCGACAGCGAGCGGTGGGTGCCGCCGATCTCGGCACGGTCGGCGTTGCTCGCCTGGTCCATGGAGGAGGCCATGATCAGGACGTCGGGGGTGTTCTCGTCGAGCCAGTCGTGCACGGCGTCGTGGAGCTGGCCGCACTCGGGGTAGGCCTCCCCGTCCTGCTTGACGTAGCTCTTGAGCTCCCACGGACCGCACTGCTGGAGCGTCAGCTGCTGCACGGCCCAGCCCTCGGCCTCGAAGGCGGTGCGCACCGTCGGCATCCAGGAGGCCGCCACCGAGTCGCCGTAGACGGCGACCACCGGCTGGTCCTTCTTCCCGGTGCTGTTGAACAGGCAGGACGACAGGTCGTCGACCGGGGTCTCGCCGCAGCCGTAGGAGGCCTGCTCGGACTCCCAGTCCGTGCTGCGCAGGTAGGCCAGCGAGGGGTCGAAGTCGGGGAACCCGTCCTCCTCCAGCGAGCTCAGCATCGAGGCCTGGAGGTCGGCGTCGGCCAGGTCGGCCGCGCCGGCGGCGTCCTCCGCGGCCGGGCCGCGCAGCACGGAGGCGGCGACCATGATCGCCACCACCGCGGTGCCGACCATCGCGAAGCCTCGGGCCTGCCCGGCGAGGCCACCGCCGCCGATCGCGCCGCGCACCTTCTCGCCCAGCGGGCGCGGGTCGCGCGGGGGCTTGCGCCTCTTCTCGGCCGCGGTCATCCAGAACCGCGCGTTGCGCAGGGGCCGCTCGACCAGGTGGTACGAGCCCGACGCCAGGACGAGGGTCGCGACCGGCACGACCACGTAGAACGCCCACTCGTGGCCGGCGAAGAACGGCTCGCCCAGCACGATCAGCGGCATGTGCCACAGGTAGATCGAGTAGGAGATGTCGCCGAGGTAGCGCATCACCGGGTTGTCCAGCGCCCAGATGAACCGGGTGTGCCCGTCGAGGCCGCCGGTGATCAGCAGCAGCGAGGCCGCGACCGGCACCAGGCCCCAGGGCGCCGGGAACTGGACCGTGGACTGGATCAGGAAGATCACCGTCAGCACGCCGACCAGCCCCACCCAGGCCAGCGCGTGCCGCAGCCGCCGCGGCCAGGTGACGACCATCGGCGCCACGACCGCCAGGATGCCGCCGGCCCCGAACTCCCAGGCGCGGTCGAAGGTGTTGAAGTAGGCGGTCGTCGGGTTGGCGGCCGAGTGCCACAGCGAGAACGCGAAGGTGCCGAGCGTGAGCGCGCCGAGCACGAGCAGCGTCGGCCAGCCGCCGCGCAGGCGGTTCTCCGTGGCCGGCTCGAGGGCGGACGCAGCGGCGCTGCCGGCGTCCTGCCTCTTCTGGCGGCGCCGCAGGGCCAGGGCGCCGAGCGCGATGCCCAGGAGCACCAGGGCCGGCCAGAAGACGTAGAACTGCTCCTCCACCGACAGCGACCAGTAGTGCAGCAGCGGGGACTCCGACTGCGGCGAGAAGTAGTCGGTGCCGTCGGCGGCGAAGTGCCAGTTGACGGCGAAGAAGGCGGCCCAGGTGGCGTCGGTCAGGACGTCGCCGGCGCGCACTCCGGAGTAGAGCCACCACGTCGCCAGCACGGTGAGGGCCAGCACGAGCAGCGCCATCGGGAACAGGCGCCGGACGCGGCCCAGGTAGAAGACCGGCAGCATCCTCGCGCCGTACTTCGGCAGCTGGGTGAGCAGGATCGTGGTGATCAGGTAGCCCGAGAGCACGAAGAAGATGTCGAGGGCCGCGAAGACGCCGGGGGGCCAGGCCGTGAGGTGCCCGAGCACCACCAGGCTGACGCCGAGACCGCGGACACCCTGGATGTCGCGCCGGAGCCCGGTGAACAGGCTCGGGCGCGCAGACTCCTCGGCCACGCTTGCTTCCCCCATGTGCAGGCGACCGCGGAGCATCACGCGGGCGCCGTCGATCTCGGCTGTCGTCGTGGACGACGTCGTCCACTGCACAGGTGTCTACCCAGCTGCGTCCGGCCGACACGTAAAGGATCGCTGGTCCCTTGCTCGGACCTTGTCCGCACGCCCCTACGCTGGGCGGATGCGATCGCTCGTGCTCAAGGTCACTGCCGGCCCCCAGGACGCCGAGCGCGCCAACCAGGGCCTCACCGTCGCCGCGGCGGCGGCCGCCGCCGGGGCCCACGTGTCGCTGTGGCTGACCGGCGAGTCGGCCTGGTGGGGCACCCCCGACCACGGCCGGTCGCTGTCGCTGAAGTACGCCACCGAGGTCGACCAGCTCATCGCGATCGTGCTCGAGATGGGCACCGTCACCATCTGCGGGCAGTGCGCCGCCCGTCGCGAGATCGGCGAGGCCGACACCCTCCCCGGCGTCACCATCCGCGGTGCGGCGGTGTTCGCCGAGGAGGTCCTCGCGGACGGGGTCCAGGCGCTCGTGTACTGAGCGGGGTCGGGGCCCCTGGGGGCCTGGGCTAGGGGATACGACCCACCACATTCGTGGTTTCGGGCAGTCCAAACCACGAATGTGGTGGGTCGTACCCCCTCGGCCCGCACCGATGAGTACCGAGCTCAGAAGGCCATGAGGTTCTCCCGCATCGTGGTGCCGGTGTACTCGGTGCGGGTCAGGCCACGGGCCTGGAGAGCGGGGACGAGCCCGTCGGCGATCCGGTCGATGTGGGCGCGGCTGACCTGGCCGGTGATGAGGAAGCCGTCGCCGCCGACGAAGTCCATGACCTCGCCCATCCGCTCGGCCACGGCGTCGGGGGTGCCCTCGAGCGGGACGCAGTCCAGGCCCCAGGTCGAGGCGATCTCGCGCAGCGTCTTGCCCTGGCCGCGGACGAGGAAGTTCTCCAGCGTCGAGCGGTGACCGTTGGTGGTCACCTCCGGTACGACGGCGTCGAGGTCGAAGGTGGAGAAGTCGTTCTCGGTCAGGCAGGAGAGGTGGCCCAGGGTCGACTCGACCCGGACGTCGTCGGGGCGCTCGGCCAGCTGCTTGAGCCGCGCCACCTCGGCGTCGTCCGCCCCCAGCATCGGGGTGACCACGAACATCACCTTGAGCGAGTCGGGGTCGCGGCCGAACTTCTCGGCACGCTCGCGCATGTCGTCGCGCAGCGCCTTCATCGCCTCCTGGCCCTGCGCGCTGGCGATGATGGTGTCGGCGTTGCGGGCGGCGAAGTCGCGACCGCGGGGGCTCGCACCGGCCTGGCACAGCACCGGCTGACCACCGAACGGCGGCAGCGCGTTGAGCGGACCGCGGACCTTGAAGTACTCCCCCTCGTGGTCGAGGGTGCGAACCTTCTCGTGGTCGACGAAGGTGCCGGTCTCCTTGTCCAGCACCACGGCGTCAGGGTCCCACGTGCCCCACAGTCCCTTCACCACGTCCACGTACTCGTCGGCGCGCTGGTAGCGCTCGTCGTGGTCGGGCAGCGCGTCCATGCCGTAGTTCTGCGCCGCGCGGTCCTCCGAGGAGGTGACCATGTTCCAGCCGATCCGCCCCGAGGAGAGGTGCGAGAGCGTGCTCATCGAGCGGGCCAGCATGAACGGCGGGGTGAAGCTGGTCGAGACGGTGGTGATGATGCCGAGGCCCTTGGTGGCGTCCGCGAGCAGCGGGGCGAGCAGCACCGGGTCGTGCTTGGGCGCGTAGAGGGAGTGCTTGAGGTCGGCCTCCATCGTGCCGCCGTGGATGTCGGAGACCATCGAGGAGTCCTCGAACATCAGGTAGTCGAAGCCGGCCTTGTCGTACTGCTTGGCCAGGTGGAGGTAGATGTCGCCCTCCGGCCACGACTCGGCGTCGGCGTTGTCGAAGAGCGGGTTGTTCCACACCGGCGGGCGGAACGAGACGAAGCATCCGAGGTGGAACATGGCGCTGAGGGGTCCTCTCGTGGATCTACGGACGGGGAATGAGGGTCAGGCGGACGCGGCGGCGCGCTGGTCCGGGGCGGGCTGGTCGTAGGCGAGCCGCTCGTTGAGGCCGAGCCCGGCGGGCGGGGCGTCCCAGACGAGACCGCGGCGGCGCAGCTCGGGCACGAGGCCCTCGCAGACCTGGTCGACGTAGCGGCGGGTGAGCATCCCGCCACCGCCGGCGAAGATGAGGTAGCCGTCGCCACCGACCTCGCGGAAGGCGTGCTCCATCTCGTCGGCGACCGTCTCGGGCGTGCCGAACGCCGGGAAGGCCTCGAACTCGTCGCCGGCCGCGGCCTCACGCAGCGGCCGGTCGCCGGCCCACTGGGCGAACTGCTTCAGCAGCGACTGGCTGCCGTTGGTCGACAGGTCGGTCGGGAACGGCTGGTCGAGCGGGAACTGCGAGAAGTCGATCTCGTCGCTCATCATCAGCAGCCGCCGCTCGGCCCGCTCGTCGGTGATCGCCAGCCGCTCCTCGCGCCGGCGCCGGGCCAGCTCGTCGGACTCCTCCAGGAACGGGGAGATCATGAAGAGGATCTTGATGTCGTCGGGGTTGCGGCCGTTCAGCTCGGCCCGGCGACGGACCTCGGCCCGGTACTCGCGCATGTCGTCGATGCCCTTGGCCGAGCTGACGATGACGTCGGCCGAGCGCGCCGCGAACTCGCGGCCGGTGGGGCTGCCGCCGGCCTGGAAGATCGGCGGCAGGTCCTGCAGCGGGGGCAGCGCGTTGAGGGGCCCGCGGACGTCGAAGTACGTGCCGTGGTGGTGGATCGGCCGCACCTTCTCGTGGTCGACGTAGGTGCCGGTCGCTCTGTCCATCACCACGGCGTCGCGGTCCCACGAGCGCCAGAGCTTCTTCACCACGTCCACGAACTCCTCGGCGATGAGGTAGCGCTCGTCGTGGTCGGGCAGCGCGTCCATGCCGAACTGCTGCGCCGCGAGCGGGCTGGAGGAGGTGACGACGTTCCAGCCGACCCGGCCGCCGGTGAGGTGGTCGAGCGTCGTGACCAGCCGCGCCAGGAGGAACGGCTGGTAGAAGCTGGACGACATCGTGGCGATGAACCCGAGCCGCTCGGTGGCGGCCGCGAGCACCGGCAGGAGCGGCAGCGGGTCGTTCTTGGGCCCGCGGACGGTGTGCTTGAGCTCCGCCTCGAAGGTGCCGCCGTAGGCGTCGGAGAGGTAGTTGCCGTCCTCGAGCATCATCGCGTCGAACCCGGCCGCGTCGAGGCGGCGGGCCATGTCGACGTAGAAGTCCCCGTTCATCCACTCGGCGCCCGCGTTGCCGGACCACGGGATGTTCCACCCCGGCACCAGGTAGTTGACGAACCAGGCCAGGCGCATGCGCTGCGAGCTGCCCATCGGCGCACCCATCAGTACGACAGGAGGTTGTCGCGGAAGGTGGTGTGCTCGTAGCTGGTGCGGGTCAGGCCGCGGCGCTGGAGCTCGGGCACGAGGCCGTCGGTGACCTCGCTGATGTACTGCCGGGTCATCGGGCCGGAGATGAGGAAGCCGTCGCCGCCGACGAACTCCATCGTCTCCTGCATCTGGTCGGCGACCGTCTCGACCGAGCCGATGAGGTCGACGGCGTTGATGTTCCAGCCGGCCGCGGCCTCGCGCAGGGTCTTGGCGCCGTTCTCGCCCAGGCGCAGGAACTCGGCCAGGGTCGTGCGGTGGCCGTTGGTCTCGACGTCCTGGGTCAGGGGGGCGTCGAGGTCGAACTGGGAGAAGTCGACCTCGGTGAGCGCGGAGAGGTGGGCCAGGGCGCGCTCGACGTTCTTGTCGGTCTGCGCGAGGGCTGCCGCGCGGCGCTCCTGCGCCTCGGCGTCGGTCTCGCCGAGCACCGGGTTGACGATGTAGAGCAGCTTGACGTCGTCGGGGTTGCGGCCGGCGTGCTCGGCGCGGGCGCGGATGTCGTCGCGGTAGGCCTTCATCCGCTCCTTCCCGCGGGACTGGGTGATGATCGTGTCCGCGTGCTCGGCCGCGAACTGGCGTCCCCGCGGGCTGCCGCCGGCCTGGCAGATGACCGGGCGTCTCTGCGGCGAGGGCAGCGTGTTCAGCGGGCCGCGCACCGAGTAGAACTGGCCCTTGTGGTCGATGGTCGACACCTTCGTGTGGTCGACGTAGTGGCCGGTCTCGCGGTTCATCACCAGCGCGTCGGGCTCCCACGAGGACCACAGCTTGTCGACGACCTCGACGAACTCGTCCGCACGGTCGTAGCGGGCGTCGTGCTCGTAGAGGTGGTCGAGGCCGTAGTTCTGGGCCGCGCGGTCCTCCGAGGACGTGACGATGTTCCAGCCGATGCGGCCGCGGGAGAGGTGGTCGAGCGTCGACATGGCCCGGGCCAGCTGGTACGGCGGGTAGAAGCTCGTCGAGGCGGTGCACACGATGCCGAGGTTCGTCGTCACCGAGGCCAGCAGCGGGGCCAGCGCCAGCGGGTCGTGCTTGGGCGCGTAGAGGTGGTGCTTGAGGTCGGCGCGCGAGGTGCCCTCGTAGGCGTCGGAGACCATCGAGGAGTCCTCGAGCATCATGTAGTCGAAGCCGGCCCGGTCGAGCGCCTTCGCGAAGTCCATGTAGAAGCGGCCGTCGGCCCACGTGCTGCCGATGTCGCCGCTGAAGGCCCCCTCCCAGATCGGCGGGGCGAAGTTGGTGAACCAACCGAGGTGGAACTTCTCCGTCACGGTGCGTGCCTCTCTGCATCGGGGTGGGCCTCGTTCGGCCCGCTGCGAGTGACGAGGACGCTAGGAACGCGGTGTTTCGCGCCGGTGCCGCCCGTCGACGGCTTGGGTTGCGCCGGAACGGGCCGCCTGCCGGCGTCCGTTGCCGCCACCCCGGCACCCCCTGCGCACCGCTCCCCCGCCTGTTGCGCCGTCTCGTGGCGGGCGGGTCGCGGGCGGGATGGGGCCGGGTCGGAGGCGGGCGGGGCCGGGGTACCCACCACATTCGTGGTTCTGAGGCCCCGGAACCACGAATGTGGTGGGTCGTATCCCCTCGGGCCTCCGCCCACCCCCGCCCACCCCCGACGAGGGTGGCGGGGGAAGCGGGGTCGCAGGGCCGGTCGCGATAGCCTGAGGCCGCCATGAACAGCCCCTCGCAGCCGCCCCTCGACCCTGCTCCGGGTGACTCCGCCCGCCGTTGGCGCCGCCGTCGTGGCGAGTCCCCCGCGGACGCCCCGACGCTGGAGGAGCTGGAGGCGCGGATCGCGTCCCAGACCGCCGCCGCCGAGCGCGCCACCGGGCTGCGGGTCAGCGCCGAGCAGGCCGCCAGCGAGCAGGCCGCCGAGCGGCTGGTGGCCGAGGAGTCGGCCGCCGAGTCCGCCCGCGCCCGGGCCGCCGCCGACGAGGCCGCCGCCGAGCACGCCCGCGCCGCCGAGCAGGCGCAGCAGGCCCGCGAGGCCGCCGAGCAGGCCCTGGCCGAGAGCGTCCGCGCCCGGGAGGCCGTCGAGGCCTCCGTCGGCGAGCTGACCCAGCGTCGCGAGGAGGCCGAGCGCCGCGCCGCCGAGGCGTCCGAGGCGCTGGCCACCGCGCAGCAGGCCCGGGCCGAGGCCGAGCAGGCCGCCGCGTCCGCCGCCGACGCCCAGCGCGAGGCCGAGCAGCGCGCCACCGACGCCGCCCACGCCGCCACCGAGGCCCACGCCGCCCGCGAGGCCGCCGAGCAGGCCGCCCACGCCCGCGCGGACGAGGCGGAGCAGGCCCACGCCGGCCGACTCGCCGCCGAGGAGATCGCCGCCGCGCACGCGGGCGCCGCCACCCAGGCGCACTCCGACCGCGAGAACGCCGAGCACACCGCCCGGGCCGCCGAGGACCGCGCCGCCGCTGCCGCGCAGGCCCGCGAGGCCGCCGAGACCACCGCCGCCGAGGCCACCGCCGCCAAGGAGGCCGCCGAGCAGGCCGCCGCCGAGGCGATCGAGGCGCGCGCGCAGGCCGAGTCGGCCGCCGCCGTCCAGGCCGGGGCCGCCACCGAGGCCCACGCCGCCCGCGAGGCCGCCGAGCAGGCCGCCCTCGCCCGCGCGGACGAGGCGGAGCAGTCGCACGCCGGCCGACTCGCCGCCGAGGCCGCCGCCACCGCGGCCGTCGCCGCCGCCGAGGCCGCCCAGGCCCAGCGCGCCGAGGCCGAGCACGCCGCGGAGACGGCCCACGCCGCCCGCCAGGCCGCCGACGAGCGCGCGCTCGAGCAGGCCGAGGCGGCCGCCGCCGCGCACGCCGCCCACGAGACCGCGCAGGCCGCGGCGGCGGACTCCGCCCGCCGCCGCACCGAGGCCGACGACGCCGCCCGCGCCGCCGCCGAGACCGCCACCGCCGCGCTGGCCGCCCGCGAGGTCGCCGAGACCGCCGCGCAGGTCGCGGCCGAGGCCGCCGAGACCGCCCAGCAGCAGCGGCACGCCGCCGAGCAGGCCGCGGCCGCCCAGGGCGAGTCCGCCCGCGTGGCCGCGCTCGACCTGACGCAGGCCCGCGAGGCCGCGAGCACCGAGGCCGAGCGCGCCCGGCTCGCCCACGAGGGCCGCGAGGCAGCCGAGGCCGGCGCCGCCGAGCAGGCGCGGCTGGCGAGCGAGGCGCACGACGCCCGCAGCGCCGCTGAGGAGGCCGCCCGCGTCGCCGCCACCGTGCGCGAGACCGCCGAGCAGGCCACCACCGCCGCCACCGAGGCCGCCCGCGCAGCGCAGGAGCAGCGCCGCGCCGCCGAGGAGGCCGCCGAGGCCGCAGCGCGGGCCGCCGAGGCCGCGCAGGCCGAGCGGCGCACCGCGGAGGAGTCCGCCCGCGAGCAGGCCGTGGCCGCCGCGGCGGCCGCCGCCGCGCTCTCCACCGCCCACCGCGCCGCCGAGGACGAGGCCGACGCCGCCCGGATGGCCCACGAGGGACGCGCGGCCGCCGAGGCCGAGGCCGCCGCGCAGGCGCGCCTGGCCGGCGAGGCGCACGACGCCCGCACCGCCGCGGAGACCGCCGCCGCGGAGGCCGCCCGGCTGCGCGGCGAGGCCGAGCAGGCCGCCCGCGCCGCGGCCGAGGCCGCCGCCGGCGCTCAGGCCGAGCGCGAGTCCGCCGAGCAGCGCACCGTCGAGGCGCTCGAGGACATCGCGTCCGCCGAGCAGCGGCACGCCGACGAGCTGGCCGCGGCCGTGGCCGCCCGGGTCGCCGCCGAGAACGCCGCGGCCGAGTCCGCCCGCCTGCGTGGCGAGGCCGAGGACGCGCTCGCCGCCCGCGAGCTCGACCGCCAGGCCGTCGAGTCCTCCGTCCGGCACGCCCACGAGCTCGTCGAGGGCGCCTACCAGGACCGGCTCGCCGCCGAGCGCCGCCTGGAGGAGCTCAGCGCCCAGCTGGCCGAGGTCACCGCCCGCCTGCGCGCCGCCGAGGCCGGGCTCGGGCCGCGCGGCCTGGAGCGCCCCGCCGGTGCCGCGGGCTCGCAGGACGCCGGCAGCGTCGGTGCGCACGCCTCGTCCGCCGTGCCGGCTTCTGCCCCTGCCTCCACCTTTGCCTCCGCCGACCCCGGCGAGGCCTCCGTGGCCGTCTCCGGCCAGCGCAGCAACGTGCTCGGCTCCCTGCTGCTCGTGCTCGCGGCCGTGGCGGCCGGCGTGGCCGTGTACTCGGCGTTCCTGGCCGACTGGTCCCAGCCGCCGGCCGAGGCCGTCTCGGGCGACCCGCTGCTGGCCGGCTCCGCCGCGCTCGCGCTCGTGCTGCTCGTGGTCGCGCTCGTGGTGCGACGCCCGGCCGCCGCCGTCCGCATCGACAGCCTGGGCGTGGTGACCGTGCAGCACCGCGACGACGTGGGCCGCTTCGACGCCTACGACAGCGCCACCCGCGTCGAGATGGTCGGCGAACCCGGCACCCGGCAGTGGCGGGTCGACCTCTCCGGCCCGGGCCTGGAGCCGATGAGCGTGGACCGCTCCATGGTCGACGCCGAGGAGTTCACCCGCGAGCTGCGGCGCTGGCGCCCGTCCCTCTGACCCTCTCCCCCTCCCCTCTCCCGCTCCCCTCTCCCTCAAGCCCTCTCCCGAGGGCCCTCCGCCGAGTCGGCAGCACCTTCACCCGCCCGCCGTGAACGCCCGGTGAACGCTGGACGACGGGTCCTCCGACTCCGTCCGCCACCCCCGACGGCGGCTGCCCGACGTCGGTGCGAGGTGGAAGGATGGGCCCATGTCCGCCGAGATCGTGGAGAACGCCGACGCCGCCCCGAACGAGCCGTTCGACGTCGAGCCCCCGTACGTGCCCGACGACGAGGCGGTGAGCGAGATCGGTGAGTTCGACGACCGGTTCCTCGACCGCGAGCTGTCGTGGCTGCGGTTCAACCAGCGGGTGCTCGAGCTGGCCGAGGACGACTCGCTGCCGCTGCTGGAGCGCTGCCGGTTCCTGGCGATCTTCACCTCGAACCTGGACGAGTTCTTCATGGTCCGCGTGGCCGGCCTGAAGCGGCGCATCGCCGCGGGCGTGGCGGTGCGTGCCGCGTCCGGCCTGATGCCCCGCGAGGTGCTGGAGCAGATCTGGTCCACCGCGCACGAGCTGACGCTGCGGCAGTCGAAGGTCTTCACCGAGGAGGTCCTGCCCGGCATGGCCGAGCAGGGCATCGAGCTGCTGCGCTGGGACGCGCTGGACCGCGACGAGCAGAAGTACTGCAAGCGGATGTTCAAGGAGCGGATCTTCCCCGTCCTCACGCCGCTGGCCGTCGATCCGGCGCACCCCTTCCCCTACATCTCGGGGCTCTCGCTCAACCTCGCGGTGCTCATCCGCAACCCGAAGACGGGCAAGGAACACTTCGCGCGGGTCAAGGTGCCGCCGATCTTCAGCCGCTTCGTGCCGCTGGGCAACCAGCGGTTCGTGCCGCTGGAGGACGTGATCGGCGAGCACCTCAACCGGCTCTTCCCCGGCATGGAGATCCTCAAGGTCCACACGTTCCGCGTCACCCGCAACGAGGACCTCGAGGTCGAGGAGGACGACGCCGAGAACCTGCTCGCCGCGCTCGAGAAAGAGCTGCTGCGCCGCCGCTTCGGCCCGCCGGTGCGCCTCGAGGTCGAGGAGTCCATCGACGACGACGTGCTCGAGCTGCTCGTCTCCGAGCTCGACATCTCCGAGCCGGAGGTCTTCCGGCTGCCCGGCCCGCTCGACCTGCGCGGCCTGCACGGGCTGGCCGACCTGCCGCGCGAGGAGCTGAAGTACCCGGCGTTCGTGCCCACCACGCACCCGCGGCTGGCGGAGGTCGAGTCGGCCGCGCCGGTGGACGTGTTCAAGTCGCTGCGCCGCCACGACGTGCTGCTGCACCACCCCTACGACTCGTTCTCCACCTCGGTGCAGCGGTTCCTGGAGCAGGCGGCCGCCGACCCGCACGTGCTGGCGATCAAGCAGACGCTGTACCGCACCTCGGGCGACTCCCCGATCATCGACGCCCTCATCGACGCCGCCGAGGCCGGCAAGCAGGTGCTGGTGATCGTCGAGATCAAGGCCCGCTTCGACGAGCAGGCCAACATCCGCTGGGCCCGCAAGCTCGAGCACGCCGGCTGCCACGTCGTCTACGGCCTCGTCGGCCTGAAGACGCACTGCAAGCTGTCGCTGGTGGTCCGCTCGGAGGGCGACGGCATCCGCCGCTACGCCCACGTCGGCACCGGCAACTACAACCCGAAGACCTCCCGGATGTACGAGGACCTCGGCCTGCTCACCACCAACGAGCAGATCACCGAGGACGTCGGGCACCTGTTCAACAACCTCTCCGGCTGGTCGCGCAACGCCTCCTACGACGACCTGCTCGTCGCACCCGACTCGGTGCGCTCGGGCCTGGTCGAGGCCATCCACACCGAGATCGGCCACCACCGGGCCGGGCGCCCGGCCCGCATCCGGCTCAAGGCCAACTCGGTGGTCGACGAGGCGATCATCGACGCGCTCTACCTGGCCTCGCGCGAGGGCGTGCCGGTCGAGCTGCTGGTGCGCGGCATCTGCTCGCTGCGTCCCGGCGTGCCCGGGCTGAGCGAGAACATCACCGTGCGCTCGGTGCTCGGGCGGTTCCTCGAGCACAGCCGCGTCTTCTGGTTCGAGAACGGCGGGGAGCCGCAGTGCTGGATCGGCTCGGCCGACATGATGCACCGCAACCTCGACCGTCGCGTCGAGGTGCTCGTCCGGCTGCCCGACGCGCACTCGCTGGCCGAGGTGGCCGCGGTGCTCGACCTCGCCTTTGACGCCGACACCGACGCCTGGGTCCTCGGCGCCGACGGCGAGTGGACCCGCAGCCAGGGCGAGGTGCACCTCCAGGAGACGCTGATCGAGCGGCAGCGGCGCCGGCGCGGGTCGGCCAAGAACGCCTGAGACGGCCGTCACGTCCCGCGGTGGTGGGGCGGACGCCGGCGGCCCGCTGGTTGGCTGCCCGGCCGTCGTCCGCCCTACCCTTCGGGGTGAGCGCGCACCCCCGGCGTGCCTGTGGACGAGGAGTGGCTCGTGGGTCTGCGGTTCCGCCCGGTCGAGGGCGCCTTCTACACGATGCTCACCGACTCCGCCCGACACCTGGTCGGCGGCGCCGGCCTGCTCGCCGAGATGGTCACCGCCGGTGCCGACCGTGAGGACGTGGCGGCGCGGATGCGCGAGGCCGAGCACGCCGCCGACGAGCGCACCCACGAGCTCATCCGCAAGGTGAACTCGACGTTCGTGACGCCCTTCGACCGCGAGGACATCTACCGTCTCGCCGCGGCGCTGGACGACGTCATGGACGGCATCGACGACGCCGTGGACCGGATGCTGCTCTACGGCGTGGTGGACCTGCCGACCGGGCTCACCGACCAGGTCGACGTGATCGGCCGGTGCGCCGAGGTGACCGCCGCGGCCATGCCGTCGCTGCGCGGGCTGCGCGACCTCGACGAGTACTGGATCGAGATCAACCGGCTCGAGAACACCGGCGACCGCAACCACCGCCGGCTGCTGGCCCACCTCTTCTCCGGCGAGTACGCGCCGCTGGAGGTGCTGAAGCTGAAGGACGTCGTGGAGTCGTTGGAGGACACGATCGACGCGTTCGAGCGGGTCGCCAACATCGTCGAGCAGATCGTCGTCAAGGAGTCCTGAGGTGGACCTGGCGATCATCGTCGCCGTGGTCGTGATCGCGCTGGTGTTCGACTACACCAACGGGTTCCACGACGCAGCCAACGCGGTGGCGACCTCGGTCTCCACCCGGGCGCTGACCCCGCGGGTCGCGCTGGCGCTGGCCGCCGTCATGAACTTCGTGGGCGCGCTGCTCGGGCAGGCCGTCGCCGTGACGATCTCCGAGGTCGTGACCCCCAGCGGCAGCGCCTCGCACGGGCTGACCGTCGTGATGGCCGCCCTGCTCGCCGCCATCGCGTGGAACATCGGGACGTGGTGGCGCGGTCTGCCTTCCTCGTCCTCGCACGCGCTGATCGGCGGTCTGCTCGGCGCCGCGCTGGTCAGCGGCTCGCTGGTGCACTGGGGCGTGGTGCTCGGCCGGGTCGTGGTGCCGCTGGTGCTCTCCCCACTGGTCGGCTTCGCGCTGGCCATGTTGGTGATGGTGGCGCTGATGTGGGTCTTCCGACGCTCGGCGCCCCAGCGCACCTACCGCGGCTTCCGGATGGCGCAGACCCTCTCGGCGGCCGCCATGGCGCTGGGTCACGGGCTGCAGGACGCGCAGAAGACGATGGGCGTCATCGTGCTCGCGCTGATCGTCGGCGGGTACGCGCAGCCCGGCGACCTGCCGCTGTGGGTGGTGCTGGCCGCCGCGACGGCGATCTCGCTCGGCACCTGGGCCGGCGGCTGGCGGATCATGCGCACCCTCGGCCGCCGGATCATCGACCTCGACCCGCCCCGCGGGTTCGCCGCCGAGTCGGTGGCCGCCTCGGTCATGTACGTCGCGGCGGCCCTGCACGCCCCGGTCTCCACCACCCACACGATCACCTCCGCTGTGGTCGGTGCCGGGGCGACCCGGCGGCTCACCGCCGTCCGCTGGGGCGTCGCGCGCTCCATCGCGATCGGGTGGGCCCTCACTCTCCCCGGCTCCGCCCTCCTCGCCGCCCTCGCGTACGGGGTGCTGAGCCTCGTCGGCCTGCCCTGAGGCTCGGGCAGTCCCTGACGACCGGGCGGGCGGACGGGTCGGGGTACGACCCACCACATTCGTGGTTCTGCCCGCCCGAAACCACGAATGTGGTGGGTCGTACCCAGGCCACCGCCTCCGACCGACCTCACGCAGCAGGCTGCTGACGCCCGAGCAAGCGCCTTCGCTGGGCGGGTTCGAGGCTGCGGCGCAGGGCGACGGTGGTGGTGGGCTGCCACCAGGTGGGCGCGCGGAGCGTCCACGCCCGGTCAGCGGCGGGACGCAGCGCCGCCCGCCCATAGGCGCCGCGCAGCCGGTCGGCCACGTCACGGTCGGACTCACCCGCCACGAAGGTCACCACCTCCAGCCCCAGGTCCTGGAACCTGTCGAGTCGACTGAGGTCACCCCGCCGACGCTCCCGGTTCCAGTGGTCGTCCCCGTCGTACTCACCGAGCACCCCGGCTCGGGCGTCGAGGAGATCCGGCGTACCGACGTGCCGGCCCTGGAGATCGAAGACAGGCTGGTTGCACAGCAGCGCACGTTCACCCGACCACTGGAGCCAGCGCAGACGGAGGCGACTCTCGGCCGGGGACCAGGAGTTCTCGGCCATGAGGGCCAGGGCCCGCCTCGCCTGCTCCACACCGGTCCAGGCCCGATGAGCGGCCACTGCGAGGGCGAGCTCGTCTCGGCTGACCAGGTCGGACGTGGCGGCCATGTCCGCTGCCTCCACGGCGCCGGCCAGGTTCGGGGCGTGCCGCATCTCGTACACCGTGCTTCGCAGCGCGTCCGTCACCCTCAGTCCCAGCACCTCGACCAGCTGGTGGGCTCCCACGCGCTCCTCGCTGACCACGACCCCACACCGGGGGCGGACGGTCGACCCGGCGGTCGCCAGCGGGACCGGTCGCAGCTCGCCGCCGACGTCCACGCCCGTGAACCAGGTGGCGCCCAGCCACCGCAGCGCTGCCCAGCCCGTGATGCCCGAGGGCGCCGACGGCAGCCGGTAGGAGGCATCTGCGATGCGTTGCAGGACGGAGGGGGCCGGTTCCACCGGTCGGAAGCACCCGCGTCCCACCGACACCCAGCGCGGCCCTCGGGCCTCGTTGGGCGTCGGCCCTCCCCGGCCGGTGAGGTCGGACCGGTACGCACGCTCCACCCCGGGCACACCTGGGTGCCACGACACGGGCGGCGGGACGGGGCGGGGCACCCGCCCAGGTTGCGCCCTGCGCCGCTCCTGCGCATCCGGTCATCCACAGGCCGGGGGCCAGGGGCAGGGGCAGGGGGATACGACCCACCACATTCGTGGTTCCTACCCTCGAGAACCACGAATGTGGTGGGTCGTATCCCAGTCCCCCCGCATGCACACCGACCCCCACCACCGCGGACGGGTGGAGGGGGCCGGGGAGGCGAGGAGGGGCGGCGGCTCAGCCGAAACGGCCGGAGATGTAGGACTCGGTCGACTCGTTGTCCGGGTTGGTGAACATCTTCTTGGTGGGGTTGAACTCCACCAGCTGGCCGGGCTCACCCGTGGCGCGCAGGTTGAAGAAGCCGGTGTCGTCGGAGACGCGGGCGGCCTGCTGCATGTTGTGGGTGACGATGACGATCGTGTAGTCGGACTTCAGGTCGTGGATGAGGTCCTCGATCGCGGCGGTGGAGATCGGGTCCAGGGCCGAGCAGGGCTCGTCCATGAGCAGGACCTCGGGCTCGACGGCGATCGCACGCGCGATGCAGAGGCGCTGCTGCTGACCACCGGAGAGACCCATGCCGGGCTTGCCGAGACGGTCCTTCACCTCGGTCCACAGGTTGGCGCCGCGCAGCGACTTCTCGACGAGGTCGTCGGCCTCGGACTTCTTCAGCTTCTTGGCGTTGAGCCGCTTGCCGGCGAGGACGTTCTCGTAGATCGACATCGTCGGGAACGGGTTGGGCCGCTGGAAGACCATGCCGATCTGGCGGCGCACGGCCACCGGGTCCACGTCCGAGGCGTAGAGGTCCTGGCCGTCGACCATGACCTTGCCCTCGGCGCGGGCGCCGGGGATGACCTCGTGCATGCGGTTCAGGGACCGCAGGAAGGTCGACTTGCCGCAGCCGGACGGCCCGATCAGGGCGGTCACGGCGCGGGCCTTGATGGAGATGTTGACGCCCTCCACGGCGAGGAAGTCGCCGTAGTAGATGTTCAGGTCCGAGACGTCGATGCTCTTGGCCATGAGTTCAGTGTCCTTGATTCGTGGAGGAGTCGGGGTCAGCGGCCGGTCTTGGGGGCGAAGACGCCACCGATGACCCGGGCGACGACGTTCAGGGCCATGACGATCACGACCAGCACCAGGGCGGCGCCCCAGGCGTACGCGGTCATCTCCTCGGCGTAGATGCCGGGCTCCTTGATCGCGTAGTAGATGAACACCGGCAGGGTGGTCATGCGCCCGTCGAACGGGTTGAAGTTCACGTAGTTGGTCAGGCCCGCGGTCAGCAGCAGCGGCGCGGTCTCGCCGGCCACGCGGGCGACGGCGAGGGTGACACCGGTGACGATGCCGGCCACCGCGGTGGGCATGACGACCTTGGTGATCGTGCGCCACTTGGGCACGCCCAGGGCGTACGACGCCTCGCGCAGGTCGGCCGGGACGAGCTTCAGCATCTCCTCGGTCGAGCGGACGACGACGGGGATCATCAGCACCGAGAGGGCGATCGACCCGGCGAAGCCCATCTTGACCCCGGGGCCGAAGAACGCGACGAACAGCGCGTACGCGAACAGGCCGGCCACGATCGAGGGGATGCCGGTCATGACGTCCACGAGGAACGTGATGATCCGCGAGAACGTGTTGTTCTTGCCGTACTCGACCAGGTAGACGGCGGTGAGCACACCGATCGGCACCGAGATGAGCGTCGCCAGGGCGGTGATGATGAGCGTGCCCATCAGCGCGTGGTAGATGCCACCGCCGGAGCCGAGCACGCCGGCCATCGAGTTCTGGAAGAACTGCGGCGACAGGATGCCGACACCCTTGCTGACGACCTGCCAGGTCAGCGAGACCAGCGGGATCATCGCCAGGCCGAACGTCGACCACACGAGCACGGTGACGAGCCGGTCGGTGCCCTTGCGGCCGCCCTCGACGGCGCGCGACCACAGCGGCAGCGCGAGCACGACGACGAACCAGGCGACCACGACGGTGGCGACCACGCCGCCGCCGAGCATGACGCCGCCGACGATCGCGCCGACGACGAGGCCGACGACCACGGTGGCCCACGGCGCCCAGCCGGGCAGCGTGGCGTGGGAGAGCGGGGCGAGGTGGGTCTCGGCCGGCTTGGTGTCCAGGTCGGTCATGGGCTCAGCCCTTCTTCACGGCCCGGGCGGCGACCCAGCGACCCAGGAAGTTGACGGCGAAGGTGATCACGAACAGCACGAGGCCGGTGAAGATCAGCGCGTCGACCTTGGAGCCGGACGCGTTGCCGAAGTTCAGCGCGATGTTCGCCGCGATGGTCGAGGACGAGGAGCCCGACTCGGCGGTCAGCAGGTTGAAGCTCACCACGATGCTCGGCGAGAGCACGAGGGCGACCGCCATGGTCTCGCCCAGCGCGCGGCCCAGGCCGAGCAGGATCGCGGAGACCATGCCGGAGGAGGCGTAGGGGAAGACGGCGAGCCGGATCATCTCCCAGCGGGTGGCGCCCAGGGCCAGCGCGGCCTCCTGGTGCATCACCGGCGTCTGGGCGAAGATCTCGCGGCAGATCGCGGTGATGATCGGCAGCGCCATGACGCCGAGCACCAGGCCCGCCGTCATCATCGTGCGGCCCGACGTCGGCACGGGGCCGGCGAAGAGCGGGATGAACCCGAGGTAGTCGTTGAGCCAGTTGTAGACCGGCACCATGTTGCGGGCGACGAACTCGATGCCCCACATGCCGAAGATGACCGACGGGATCGCGGCCAGCAGGTCGATCAGCCAGCCCAGGCCCTTGGCGAACCGCCGCGGCGCGTAGTGGCTGATGATGAGCGCCACGCCGATCGCCAGCGGCGTCGCCACGATCATCGCGATCACCGACGCGAGCAGCGTGCCGAACAGCAGCGGGCCGGTGTAGACCCAGATGTTGTCGTAGCCGTAGGACCGGGCGCCGGCGCCGTCCAGCGCCGGGAGGCCCTGCGCGAGGAGGAACGCGGCGACGCCGGCCAGGGCCAGGACGATCACCACGGCGGAGGCGGTCGCCAAGCCGCGGAAGATGGTGTCACCGGCCCTGCTGGTGCTGCCGATCGGCTGCAGGTCGGTCTCGGGGTCTGTCACGGACACCGGGTGGTTCTCCTGGTCTCGCGGAGGGTTCGGGGTGGAGCGGGAGCCGTCGTGCCGAAGGGCCCGGACAGGATGCTCACCTGTCCGGGCCCCTCGATCAACCTGACGAGATCGTGATCAGGAACCGATCTGGTCGATGATCGCCTGCGCGGACTCCTGGAGGCTGTCCGAGAGCGGCGCCGAGCCGGCCTCGGAGGCGGCCTGCTCCTGGCCCTCGTCGGAGACCACGTAGCTCATGAACGCCTTGACCATGTCGGCGGTGTTCGCGTCGTCGTAGGACGTGCAGCCGAGGAGGTAGGACGTCAGCACGATCGGGTAGGTGCCCGACTCCTGGGTCTCGTGGTCGAGGTCGAAGACCAGCTGGGTGTCGGTGGCGACGTCCGCCTCCGGGGAGACCTCGAGGATCTTCGCGGCGGCCTCGGCGGAGGGGGCCACGAACTCGTCGCCGACACCGATGTTGGCGGTGCCCAGGTCGCCGGCCTGGGAGGCGTCGGCGTACCCGATGGAGTAGTCGGCGCCGGAGACGGTCTGGATGACGCCGGAGGTACCCTGCGCGCCCTCGCCGCCGTACTCGGTCGGCCAGACCTCGATGGCGCCCGCGTCCCACACGTCCGGGGAGACGGCGGTGAGGTAGTCGGTGAAGTTCTCGGTGGTGCCCGACTCGTCGGAGCGGTGCACGGCGTTGATCCGCTCGGACGGCAGGTCGGCGTCCGGGTTGTCGGCGGCGATGGCCTCGTCGTCCCACTGGGTGATCTGGCCGGCCATGATGCCCGCGAGGGTGTCGGGCGAGAGGTTCAGCTCGTCCACGCCGGGGACGTTGAAGACGATCGCGATCGGCGAGACGTAGGAGGGCACCTCGATGGCGGTGCCGCCGCACTGCTCGTTGGCGGCGGAGAGCTCGCCCTCGTCGTCGGTGAGGTAGGCGTCCGAGCCGGCGAAGGGGTACGCGCCGGCAATGAAGGACTCGCGGCCACCGCCCGAGCCGACCGGGTCGTAGTTGACCGTCACGTCGGGGTAGGTCGCGTTGAAGCCCACGGCCCAGGCGCCCATGGCGGCCTGCTGGGTCGAGGCGCCGCCGCCGCTGAGGTCGCCGGAGAGGCTGGTGTCCGCGTCGGCGGACGCGCCGCCGGTCTCCTCGTTGCTGGCACCGCAGGCGGTGAGGGCGAGAGCGAGGGCGGCCACACCGGGAACGATGGCGCGACGGAGAGTGGTCTTCACTTCAGGTGCTCCTGAGAAGTCAGTGGGGTTGCTGCGTTGCGACGGCGACGCTAGGGACCGGAAGTGACGCGTCACGGGGCGCTGGGTGAACGAGCAGTGAACCGACGTGGGCGATCCGGCGACCTCGGTGCAAAGGTGTGCGGGCCGGCAGGTGAACACGCCCGGGTCGGCCTTGACGCTCGCGCCCACCGGGTCTAGGTGACCCGGCTCACAGGCGCGGGGAACGGCCTGCTCAGCCGTGCAGCCGGTGCAGCTCGACGTCGCGCACGTCGTCGCCGCGCAGGTGCGCGACGAGCATCTCGCCGGGATCGAGGCGGACCGACTCCAGACCCATCCCCTCCAGCACCCACGGCAGGACGGGGCGGTGCGAGCAGATCAGGGTGGGCCGCCGTCGACCGGAGGCCTCCGAGGCGGCGTTGGCGGCGAGGTCGCGCACGCCCTGGGCGGTGCCGCCCTCCTCGCTCAGCTCCCCCGTGCGGGCCACCGCGAGGCCGAGGCCCTGGGCGTAGGGCGCGACGGTCTGCAGGCAGCGCGTCGACGTCGAGGACAGCACCCGCTCGATGCCGTAGGCGGCCAGCAGCGGGGCCAGGCCGCGGGCCTGCATCAGTCCGACGTCGGAGAGGGGGCGCACGCGGTCGTCGCGGCGCCACTCGCTGCGGGCGGTGGCCACGCCGTGGCGCAGGACGACGACGGGCGTGGTGCGCTTGCGCGACGGGATCGCCGTGACCAGCAGCCGACGGTCGCGCTCGTAGGTGAGCAGGCCGACCGCCTCGCGGCGCGGCACCCACCGCACCCGGTCGATCTCGTTGCCGCGGTGGTAGCCGGCCACGCCGGCGTCGCTGTCGTCCCCGGCGACCCGGGCGTGCCAGTAGTGGACCCGCTTGCGCCCTGCCGCCACCGGGTAGGTCTGGTCGGCGAGCCGGGCGCCGAGGTGGACGGTCAGCCCGGTCTCCTCCTCGACCTCCCGGACGGCGGTCGCCACGGGGTGCTCGCCTGGGTCGACCTTGCCCTTGGGGAACGACCAGTCGTCGTACTTGGGCCGGTGCACCAGCAGCACGTCGCCGCCCTTGCGGAGGACCACGCACCCGGCGGCGGTCGTCTCGGCGGTCGACGCCTGCGTCGCGGCCACCTCGGCACCGGAGAGCGGCGGGCTGAGCTCCATGCCCCGTAGTCTCACACCCCGACGACCACCCGCAAGGAGGCACCCTCGGTGAGCCAGCGACCCGATCCGGGCACGACCAGCACGAGCCCGGACGACGGCAGCGCCACCGAGCCTCAGCGCCGCCGCGGCCTGCGGTCGCTGCCGCCACCGGTGCTGGCGCTGCTGGTGCTCGCGGTGCTGGTCCTCGTGCTGGTCGGGCTCACCCGCTTCGCCCCGCAGGCCACCTCGCTCCAGCAGGCGGTGGCCGCGACGCCCGCGGACACCCAGCGCTGGTCGTTCACCGACTGGGAGGCCGTCCGCGAGCGCCTGGGCGTGGTCGGCACCGACCCCGCCGACCTGGAGGCCCTGCTCGACGACGGCTACGACGCCGACCTCACCTCCCGCTCCGGCCTGGTCGAGGCCGCGACCCTGCTGGACGAGGTCTACGGCTGGTCGCCGCTCACCGCGGACTGGGAGGTGCTCGCGCAGGGCACGCAAGGCGCCGTCGAGGTGCTGCGAGTGCCCGCGGGCCCGGACGAGGACCTCTACCCCGGCTTCGCCGACGCGCTCTCCGCGGCGGGGTACACCGCCCCCTCCGACCCGACCTCGGGCGTGTGGGCCGGCGGCGACGACGTGGTGGCCGCACTGGAGTCGAGCACCGGGCTGCAGGGTGCCCCGCAGCTGGCGCACGTGGCGCTGCTGGCCGACGACGACCTCGTGCTGCTCAGCGACAACCGGGCCTACCTCGAGGACGCCGTGGCGGGCATCGGCGAGGGCACCGACGACGCCGGCGTCACCGACGCCCTGGACGCGGTGGACGCGGCGGGCACACCGCTCTCGGTCGCGCTGCTGACCGGCTCCCAGGCGTGCACGGAGCTCTCGATGGCCGAGGCCGACCCGTCCGACGAGGAGGTCGGCGCCTCGCTCATCGCGCAGGCCGGCGACCTGGACCCGCTGGCCGGCTGGGCCATGGCCGCCCTCGACGGCGACGGGGCGGGCGACCCCGAGGCCGGCGCGGACGTGCTGGTCGCCATGGCCTTCGAGAACGAGGACCAGGCCACCGACAACGCCACCACCCGCGCCACCCTGGCCTCGGGTGAGGCCCCCGGCCAGGGCGGCACGTTCCCCGAGCGGTTCTCGGTGGAGGAGACCGCGGTGGACGGCGACGTCGCCACGCTGCGCCTGGCCCCCGCCGACGGCCCGTTCCTCTCCGACCTCTCCGAGGGCCCGCTGCTCTTCGCCGCCTGCCGCTGACGCCGAGTCGACGCTGGGTCAGCGGAAGCGACGCAGCCGCAGGCTGTTGGCCACGACGCACACGCTCGAGGCGGCCATGGCCGCGCCGGCGATCATCGGGTTGAGCAGCCCCAGGGCGGCCAGCGGGAGCGCGGCCACGTTGTAGCCGAACGCCCAGAACAGGTTCGCCCGGATGGTGCCGAGGGTGCGCCGCGAGAGCCGCACCGCGTCCGCGACGACGGCCAGGTCGCCCCGCACCAGCACCAGGTCGCCGGCCTGCTTGGCCGCGTCCGTGCCCGTGCCCATGGCGATGCCGAGGTCGGCGGTGGCCAGGGCTGCGGCGTCGTTGACGCCGTCCCCGACCATGGCGACGCCGGTGCCGTCGGACTGGAGCCGGCGGACCGCGTCCACCTTCTCCTCGGGCACCACGCCGGCGACCACCTCGTCGATGCCGACCTGCGCGGCCACCCCGCGGGCGGCGGCCTCGTGGTCACCGGTGAGCAGGACGGGCCGCAGCCCGAGCCGCCGCAGGTCGGCGACCGCGTCCACCGCACCGTCGCGGACGGTGTCCGCGACCTCGAGCAGGCCGCGGGCCTCCCCGTCCCAGCCGACCAGGACCGCGGTGCGGCCCTGCTCCCGGGAGGCGTCGAGCGCGGTGTGCAGCACCGGCGAGATCGTGAGCCCCTCGCGCTCGAGCAGCTCCGGGCGGCCGACGACGGCGCGCAGGGCGGTGCCGTCGGGCGAGACCACCGTGCCGACGACGCCGTGACCGGGCCGGTCGGCGAAGTCCTCCACGCGGGCGCCGTCGACCGGCCGGTCCTCGGCGATCGCGCGGGCGACCGGGTGGTCGGAGGCCGACTCCAGCGCACCGGCGACCCGGTGCACCTCCACGGCCTCGGCGGAGGCGGCGACCACGCCCACCAGGCTCATGCGACCGGTGGTCAGGGTGCCGGTCTTGTCGAGGGCGACGACCGACACGGCGCGGGCGGCCTCGAGGGCCTCGGGCCCCCGGACGAGGATGCCCAGCTGTGCGCCGCGTCCGGTGCCCGCCACGAGGGCGGTGGGCGTGGCGAGGCCGAGCGCGCACGGGCACGCCACGACGAGCACGGCGACGGCCGCGGTGATGGCGCTGCCGAGGTCACCGGTCAGCGCCACCCAGCCCACCAGGGTGGCCAGGGCGATCACCAGGACGACGGGGACGAAGACCCCGGAGATCCGGTCCGCGAGCCGCTGCGCGGCCGCCTTGCCGGTCTGGGCCTCCTCGACCATGCGCGCGAGCTGGGCCAGCCGGGTCTGCTCCCCCACCGCGGTGGCGCGGACGACGAGCCGCCCGCCCACGTTGAGGGTGCCGCCGACGACCTCGTCGCCGGGGCCGGCGTCCACCGGCACGGACTCGCCGGTGATCACCGAGGCGTCGATGGCCGACGCCCCCGACAACACGACGCCGTCGGTGGGCAGCTGCTGCCCGGGGCGCACGAGCACGACGTCGTCCACGGCCAGCTCGGCCACGGGCACGGTGCGCTCGACGCCGTCCTCCCCGTGCTCCTGGCTCCAGCCCGGCAGGAGGGTCGCCTCGCGGGCGCCCGCCTCCAGCAGGGAGCGGAGCGCGGCGCCGGCCGAGCGACGCGCGCGGCGCTCGAGCCAGCGGCCGGCGAGCAGGAACGTGGTGATGACCGCGGCGGTCTCGAGGTAGAGGTGACCGCTGTCGGGGCCACTGACCAGCACGGCCACCGACCAGACGGTCGAGGCGGTCACGCCCAGCGACACCAGGGTGTCCATGGTCGTGGCGCCGTGCCGGGCCCCGAGCACGGCGGCCCGGTGGAACGGCCAGGCGCCCCAGGTGACGACGGGCGCGGCCAGCACGAGGGCCACCCACGTCCAGCCGGGGAACTGCAGCGGCATCACCATCGACAGCACGACCAGCGGCACGGTGAGCACCGCGCTGACGACCAGGCGCCGCGCGTACCCGGCGAGCACGGGGTCGCCGTCCTCCGGCTCGGCGTCGGGCTCGGGCACGCTGGCGCCGTAGCCCGCCGCGGAGACGGTGTCGAGCAGCCGCTGGAGGTCGTAGCCGACCGGGGCCGTGACGTGCGCGGTCTCGGTGGCGTAGTTGACGCTGGCGGTGACGCCCTCGAGCTTCGTCAGCTTGCGCTCGATGCGGTTCGCGCACGACGCGCAGGTCATGCCGGTGATGGCGAGGTCGACGTCCTGGCCGGGTGCCTCCTCACCGGCACCCGGGGCGCCCGGGGACGAGGCCTGGGCAGGGGTCGGCGTCGTGGCGCTCATCAGGCGAGCTGGTAGCCGGCCTCGTCCACGGCGGCGCTGACGGCGGCGCGGTCGAGGGGCTGCTCGGAGGTGACGACCAGGCTGCCGTCGTCCAGCGTGACGGCGACGTCGGTGACACCGGGGATCTCGGAGACCTCCTCGGTGACCGAGGAGACGCAGTGCTGGCAGGTCATGCCGGTGACGGTGAAGGTGCTGGTGGTCATGGGTGGTGCCTCCTGCTGGTGTGGTGCTGGTGTGGTCACGGGCCGGGGGTCACGAGCGGACGAGACGCGCGATGGCGTCGACCGCCTCGGCGACCTTCTCCCGGCCGGCCTGCTCGTCGGTGCGGGCAGCACCGATGACGCAGTGGTTGATGTGCTCCTCGAGGAGCTTCACCGAGACCGAGTGCAGGGCCTTCGTCATGGCGGAGACCTGCGTGAGGATGTCGATGCAGTACTTGTCCTCCTCGACCATCCGCTGGAGCCCTCGCGCCTGGCCCTCGATCCGGCGCAGCCGCTTGAGGTAGTCGTCCTTGGACTTCAGGTACCCGTGCTGGTGGTCCGGGTCGAGCTCGGGATCGAGCACAGGATCGAGCACCGCGTCGATCGCGGGGTCGCTCACGTCCACCTGCGGCGGGGTCTCGTTCTCGGTCATGCCCATAGGGTACCCCCCTACCCTATCCACGCAAGGGCGCGGGCCCCACGACCATCAGCAGCTCCGGACGCGCGCGAGCCCCGGCCGGTGGCCGGGGCTCGTCGTCCGCGCTGGTCTCGGTGGGCCGCGCACGGCTCGTGCAGGCGGTGGGCGTCAGTCCCCGCTCAGCCCGAGCAGCTCGTCGATCACGTCCTGGGGCAGGTGCTCCTCCGACTCGGAGGCAGCAATGATGAGCGAGGTGGTCAGCTCCACCTCGCCGAGCAGGTCTGCGTCCTCGAGGGACACGTCGAACTGGTCCTGCACCCGTGCCTCACTAGCTCCGCTGGTCTCCATCACGCACCAGCCTGCCCCACGACGGCGGCGAGGAAACGTGTTCCCAGCACCCGACTAGTCCGGGGACCGAGGCACTGCCGGCGGGCACCAGGAAAAAGGGACGAGGCCCCGACCCCGCAGGGCCAGGACCTCGTCCTCGTCCGACCCAGGGCCGGACGGAAGTCACACGGGGCGGACGTTCTCCGCCTGCGGGCCCTTGGGGCCCTGGGTGACGTCGAACTCGACCTTCTGGTTCTCGTCCAGGCTCTTGTAGCCCTGGACCTGGATGGCCGAGTAGTGCACGAAGACGTCGTCGCCGCCGTTCTCCTGCGCGATGAAGCCGAAACCCTTCTCGGCGTTGAACCACTTCACGGTGCCCTGAGCCATGTTCGCTCACTTACTCCTGTTGTCGGGGCGTGGAACCGCCACTGCGACGGCCCCGCAACCGATGCGGTGACACGCCGCTCCGACTTGCTCGTCCGGCAGGACTCCGTGCAAGCAGAAACGCCGTTGGATCACAAACTCCGCGGGCGTCGACCTGCTGGAACTTGCACCTGTTGCTGTTTCCGACACTACCGCTCCGAGGTGGGTCGAGGGTGCCGAGATCTCAGTGATCGTGAGTCGCGCAAGTGAAAGGTGTGCAACGGCGTTGTGACATCGGACGCCGCAGGACCCGAGGGCTGCCCGACACGTGTCCATCCATCTGCCTCCGAGAGAAGTCACCGGCTATTGATGTTGCAAGCAGATCATCAACGCTGAAGACTCCGCCCCGAATCCCGCACCCCCGACCGGACGGAGACCGACGTGGAGCTCAGGCAGCTGCGGTACTTCCTCGCCGTCGCCGACCACCTCAGCTTCACCCGCGCCGCCCGGGAGCTGGGCGTGGCGCAGTCCGCCCTGTCCACCCAGGTGGCCCGCCTCGAGCGCGAGGTCGGGGCCGCCCTGCTGCTGCGCACCTCCCGCTCGGTGCGGCTGACGCAGGCCGGCGAGACCCTGCGCCTGCGCGCCCGCAGCATCCTGGGACAGGTGGCGGACGCCCGCGAGGAGCTCGCGGAGATGGGCGGGGGACGACGCGGCGTGCTGCGTCTCGGCCTCACCCAGACCGCCACCCGCACCACGGACGTGCTCGGGATGCTGGGCCGCTTCCACGCAGCCCACCCCGACGTCGAGATCCGCACGGTGGCCGACCCGAGCCCCGTCATGGCCGCCGCCGTGGCCGCCGGCGACCTCGACGCCGCGGTCGTCGGCGGCGGCCCGGGCACGCTGCCCGCCGGGCTGGAGGCACGCGTGCTCCTGGACGAGGAGCAGGTGGCCGTGCTGCCGGCAGCCCACGTGCTGGCCGACGAGGACGCCGTGCCGCTCGCCGCCCTGCTGGCCGCCGGGCCGCTGGTGCGCTTCCACGACTCCTCCCGGGCGCGGGTCGAGGTGGACGCGGCGCTGGCCGCGCACGGCCTGGTACCGGGCCGCGTGCTGGAGATGGCACTGCTCGAGGACGTCGTGCGCTGCGTGGCGCACGGGCTGGGCGTGGCGATCGCCCCGCGCTCGACGGTGCGCGACCTCGGCGACGCGGCCGGGCCGGGCGCGGTCACCACCCGCCCGCTGGCCGACGCGGACCCCCGGCACCGGGTCAGCCTCGTGGTGCACGCCGAGACCGTCACCCCGGTGACGCAGGCGTTCCTCGCCTCGGCGTTCGGGGCAGCGGCGCCCTGACCCCGCCCGGCCTCAGCCCTGCAGCCGCTCCCGCACCCGCGCCAGCAGGGGCTCGGCGGCCTCGTCGAGGAAGCGCTGCTGCGCCTCGTCCCCGATCTGGACGAGGGCGACGTCGGTGAACCCGGCGTCGGCGAAGGCGGTGATGGACGCCGCCAGCCTGTCGAGGTCCGGGCCGCAGGCGATGTTGGCGGCGACGTCGTCGGGGCTGATCAGCTGCGTGGCGCCGGCGAAGCCCTGGGTGGTGGGGAGGTCGGCGTTGACGCTCCAGCCGCCGGCGAACCAGCGGAACTGCTCGTGGGCGCGCTCGATCGCGACCTTCTCGTCGGGGTCCCACGAGATCGGCACCTGGCCGATGGCGCGGGCGCCGGAGCCGATCGCGGAGACACCGTCGACGTCGTTCCAGGCCCGCACGAGGTCCGCGTCCGGCTCCGTGGCGATGAGGTCGTCGGCGAGCGGCGCGAACCGTCCGACCG
This sequence comes from Nocardioides bruguierae, assembly GCF_023554635.1. Taxonomy (NCBI): domain Bacteria; kingdom Bacillati; phylum Actinomycetota; class Actinomycetes; order Propionibacteriales; family Nocardioidaceae; genus Nocardioides; species Nocardioides bruguierae. The sequence continues at coordinate 45,557 of NZ_JAMJPH010000023.1, read as the reverse complement.
CCTTCGGGCCGCCTGCCGCGACGCCGATGCGCAGGGGCTCCTCCGGGAGGTCCCAGACCCGCGCCGCGTCCACGGCGAAGTGGTCGCCGCGGTAGGTGAGCAGCTCGCCGTCGGTGAGGCGGCGGATGATGTGGATCGCCTCCTCCAGCATCTCCTGCCGCGTCTCCACCGCCGGCCAGCCCTCACCGATGACGTGCTCGTTGAGGTTCTCCCCCGAGCCGAGGCCCAGGGTGAAGCGACCCTGCGACAGCAGGCTCATGGTCGCGGCCTTCTGCGCGACGACGGCGGGGTGGTACCGCATCGTCGGGCAGGTCACGTAGGTCATCAGCTCGACCCTCTCGGTCACCTGCGCGACCGCACCGAGGACGGACCAGGCGTAGGGCGCGTGGCCCTGCTCGGTCAGCCATGGGCTGTGGTGGTCGCTGGAGACCTCGAAGTCGAAGCCGGCACGCTCGGCGTCGCGGGCGTAGCCGACGAGCTGCCGGGGGCCGGACTGCTCGGTCATGAGGGTGTAGCCGATGCGGGTCACGAGGGTCCTCTCGCTGGGGACGGGTCGGTGGCTGGACGCCCTCGACGCTAGGTCGGGCACGCGCCGGGTCGTCCCACCCCGACGGCCTCGCCCGGACGGGCTCACCCGGAGGTGCGGCCGTCCGGCGCCGGTCACGGACACCCCGGACGCCCTCGCCCGAACGGGCGATGTCCGGGGATGTCCGAGGGTGCGGCAGGGGGTATCCGTCAGCAGTGGCGTCTTGACATGGTTCCGGCGACGCCCGACCCGACCACCTGACTCACGGAGAGCCATGCCCCCCTCGACCAGCAGCGCCGGCACCGCCCGTCTCCACCTCGTGACCCTGGTGGTGGTGGGGGTCGTGCTCGCCGCGCTCCTGGTGCTCTGGCTGCTCTTCGCCTGACCCCGCGCGGGCGGCCCGGCGGCGCAGGCGGATGCGGGCGCGCGGGCGCCCGCTGGTTACCCTGACGCCGTCGGCCTGGCCGACCCCGGGCCCTTAGCTCAGTTGGTAGAGCATCGGACTTTTAATCCGCTGGTCGTCGGTTCGAGACCGACAGGGCCTACTCGGTGGACGCAGGTCCACCCGTCCCGGACGCGGCGGGCCCGGCGCCCCGCGTCCCCGGGCCGTCCGGCCCCGGTCTTCACCGTTCCTGCACCGTCCTTGGCCGGATCTTGTCCGTGCCCGCCTGCACCGGCACGCCCCGGGGCCGATCAACGCCCCGGAGGTGTTGATCCGTGCCCGTGCCGTTCCCGCCCCGCCTCGCGGCGGGTCTCGCCGTCGCCGCGCTCGCGGCGCCCCTCGGCGTGCTCGGCACCGGGCCCAGCAGCGCCGAGCCCGCGAGCGACCCGCTGGCCGCGGTCGCGGCCCGCGCGGGGCTGTCGGTCGCCGCGACCCACGAGGTGCTCGCCGAGGACGAGACCGCGGCCGTGCGCGACGGGCGGCTCGTGTACACCGAGCCGGCCGCCCCCGTCGCGGCGCGGGCGACCGCCGACGCCACGAGCGCCCGGGTGGCCCCGCTGGAGAGCACGTTCGCCCTGCACAGCAACCCCGGCGCCGCGCTCACCATCCTGCTCGACGTCGACGGCACCACCACCGCGGAGCAGGTGATCGGCAGCGCGTGGAACCTCACGGTGCTGGGGGCGCACCCCGCCTGGGACCCGGCCGGCGACGGCCCCACCTTCTCCGACGCCGAGCTCGCACGGGTGCAGGAGGTCTGGGCCCGGGTCGCGGAGGACTTCGCGGCCTTCGACGTGGACGTCACCACCGAGGACCCCGGCACCGACGCCCTGGTGCGCACCGACACCGCCGACACCCGCTACGGCACCCGGGTGCTCATCACCCCGAGCGTGAGCGCCTACGCCGAGCTGTGCACGCGCGGCTGCGGCGGCCTCGCCTTCGTCGGCACCTTCGCCGCCACGGGCGGACGGCACCAGCCCGCCTGGGTCTTCCCGCAGGGCACCGGCGGCAGCGCGAAGTCGGTGGCCGAGGCCGCCTCGCACGAGGCCGGCCACAACCTCGGCCTCACCCACGACGGCGACGCCACCTCGTCCTACTCGCGCGGGCAGGGGGTGTGGGCGCCGATCATGGGGGTCGGCTACTACCGCCCCCTCACCCAGTGGAGCCGCGGCGACTACCCCGGTGCGACCAACCCCCAGGACGACCTCGCGATCCTCGTCGGCCGCCTCGGGCTGCGGGCGGACGAGGCGCCGTCGCTGCCCGCCGACGCGACGCCCGTCCTCACCACCGACGGCCTCACCACCGACGGCCTCACCACGGACGGCGGCGGGGCCGTCGTGGCCGCCGGCGTGATCGGCACCAGCGACGACGTGGACGTGCGCGCCCGGCTGGTGCGCAGCACCGACCCGGGCTCTCCCCTGGTCACCGCCGCTCCCACCGCCATGGCCGCGCGCGGCGTGGTCGAGGGCCTGGACGCCACCCTGTCCGTGCCCGAGGCCGGCGAGGCCTGGGTGCTGCTGGTCGACGGGGTCGGCGAGGGCTCCTGGAGCGACGGCGGCTACGACGACTACGCCAGCCTCGGCTCCTACGAGGTCTCGGTCACCGGCTGCGGCGACGCGCTGCGCCCGGCCCGACCCGGCCGACCGCGCGTCCGGGTGCGCGCGGACGGCTCCGTCGTGGTCGCCTGGCGCGGCGCGGGCGACAGCGGGGCGCCGGTCCTCGCCTACCGTCTGGGCGGCACCGCCGAGCGGACCCGGGTCTCCCCCGACGTCCGCCGTGTCGTGCTCGCGGCCCCGGCGCCCGGCACGCACCGCGTCCGGGTGGTCGCGATCGGCGAGCACGGCACCACGGCCGGGCGGTGGCGTCGGTTCCAGACCGGCTGAGCCGGCCCGCTCCCTCGCGTCGCCACCCGGGAGGCCGGGGAGGTCAGGAGGCGACCAGGGCGCTGCGCAGCGGTGCGCCGGTGGCCTCGCGCACCTGCTCCTCCGTCACGTCCGGTGCCAGCTCCACGAGCACGAGGCCGTCGTCGGTGACGTCGAGGACGGCGAGGTCGGTGATGATCCGCTGCACCACGCCGCGGCCGGTGTAGGGCAGCGAGCACTCGGTGACGATCTTGTGGCTGCCGTCGCGGGCGACGTGCTCCATCAGCACGATCACCTTCTTGGCGCCGTGCACGAGGTCCATCGCCCCGCCCATGCCCTTGACCATCTTGCCGGGGATCATCCAGTTGGCCAGGTCGCCGGTGGCCGAGACCTGCATGGCGCCGAGGATGGCGGCGTCGATCTTGCCGCCGCGGATCATGCCGAAGCTGAGCGCGGAGTCGAAGAAGGAGGCCCCGGGCCGCAGGGTGACGGTCTCCTTGCCGGCGTTGATGAGGTCGGGGTCCTCGGTGCCCTCGACGGGGTAGGCGCCCACGCCGAGGATGCCGTTCTCGCTCTGGAGGACGAGCTCCACGTCGTCGTCCACGAAGTTCGGGACGAGGGTGGGCAGGCCGATCCCGAGGTTCACGTACATGCCGTCGCTGAGCTCGGTGGCCGCGCGGGCGGCCATCTGGTCGCGGTTCCAGGGCATCTCAGGCACCTTCCGTCTCGGCGGTGGGGTGGGCGGGGCGGACCGTGCGCTTCTCGATCCGCTTCTCGGCCGCCTGCTCGGGGGTGAGCGGGAGGACGCGGTGCACGAACACGCCGGGCACGTGGACCTCGTCGGGGGCCAGCTCGCCGGGCTCGACGAGGTGCTCGACCTCCGCCACGGTGAAGCGGCCGCACATCGCCGCGAGCGGGTTGAAGTTGCGGGCCGCGGCGTGGAAGACGAGGTTGCCGTGCCGGTCGCCCTTCCAGGCGCGCACGAGGCCGACGTCGGCAACGACCGCCCGCTCGAGCACGAACTCCTTCTCGCCCTCGGGGGTGTCGAACCGCGCGGTGGGCTTCGGCGGGCTGGCGACGGCCACGTTGCCCTCGCTGTCGTAGCGCCAGGGCAGGCCGCCCTCGGCGACCTGGGTGCCCACGCCGGTGGCGGTGTAGAAGGCGGGGATGCCGGTGCCGCCGGCGCGCATCCGCTCGGCGAGCGTGCCCTGCGGGGTCAGCTCCACCTCCAGCTCGCCGGAGAGGTACTGCCGCGCGAACTCCTTGTTCTCGCCCACGTAGGAGGCCACGACGCGGCGCAGCCTGCCGGCGGCGAGCAGGAGCCCCAGGCCCCAGTCGTCCACGCCGGCGTTGTTGGAGACGACCTCGAGATCGTCGACGCCGGCCTCGAGCAGGGCGTTGATGAGCACCGAGGGGATGCCGCACAGACCGAACCCGCCGACCGCGAGGGTCGCGCCGGGCTCGACGCACGTCACGGCCTCGGCCGCAGAGGAGACCACCTTGTCCATGCGTCGAGTCCAGCCCCGTGACGGCGGTCACGTCAACGGCCGTCCGGCAGGCGGCCGCGGATTGGCCTGTGAGTGAGCAGCGCCAGCCGCTACCGTTCGGTGAGTGGACACCCCCGTGGACGGCGTCGGCCGCACCGCCGCCGTCCTGCGCGCCCTCGCGGGGGCGGAGCCGGACGGGGCGGGCACCTCCGCCCTCGCCCGCGCGGCGGGCCTGCCCCGCGCCACGACCCACCGCCTGCTGACCGCACTGGCCGAGACCGGGCTGGCCGACCGGGACCCCGGCACCGGCGACTGGCACGTGGGCCCCGAGCTGTACCTGCTCGGCGCGGCCGCCGCGCGCCGCTACGACGTGACCGCCCTGGCCCAGCCGTTCGTGCGCCGCCTGGCCGACGCCACCGGCGAGAGCGCCTTCTTCTCGGTGCGCCGCGGGGAGGAGACCGTCTGCCTGGTGCGCGAGGACGGCAGCTTCCCGCTGCGCAGCCACGTGCTGCACGAGGGCTCCCGCTTCCCGCTCGGCGTGGTCTCGGCCGGCATCGCGGTGCTCGCGCACCTGCCCGAGGACGAGATCGACGACTACCTCTCGCGCGTCGACCTGGTGGCCGAGCACGGCGAGCAGCACGCCCCGGCGCCGCTGCGCGCGCTGCTGGAGCGGACCCGGCGCGAGGGCTGGGCGACCAACCCCGGGCTCGTCGTGCGGGGCTCGTGGGGCATGGCCGCCGCCGTCTTCGACCTGCACGAGCGGCCCGTGGCCGCGCTCTCGCTCACCGGTGTCGAGCACCGTTTCGAGGACGCTCGCCGCCCCGAGCTGGGCAGGCTGCTGCTGCGCGAGGCGCACGCCCTCACCGAGCGCATGCGGCGGCGCGGCTGAGAAGTGGACTGATCCACTGATTAGAACGCCGGGAGGCGGGGTACCTGTCGAGAGATCCCAGCCTGGTCGGCGGGCCCCGAGTACGGTTCGGGGCCCGCCGAGGGCTGCGGCAGAGCCGCGTGGGCCCTCCACCCGTTGTCCGGTGATGTCTCACCCGAGGCCGGTGGAATCGGTGGGCCGTGGCGCCACAGTAGTGGCGCCTCGTCCGCCGCGAAACTCACCCGCTCGGGTCTCGTCCGAACGAATGAGGCTCCGCGACAGGCGGGTCAGGGAAGCGGACTCACAGGGAGCCCGCCTGCTCGGCAACCGGCTCCTGGCCGAGCGCCTCCACCGCGTGCCGGCGCGCCTCGGCGACGGCCGCCGACGCGTCCGGGGACGCGTCGCCGGGCGCAGCCTCCGGCCCGCGGATCTCGGCCAGCGGGGCCAGCCCGTGCTCCATGCCCCAGGCCACGGCCTGGGCGCGACGGGTCACGTCGATCTTGCGGTAGGCCGCACGGATGTAGGTCTTGACCGAGTTGATGCTCAGGTAGAGCCGCGCCCCGATCTCGGAGTTGGTCAGCCCCTGGGTGACCAGCGAGAGGATCTCGGCCTCGCGCGGGGTCAGGTCGTGCGCGCCGTCGACCGTCTGGTCGATGACGGACAGCGGACCGGGGTCGGCCGGGATGCGCCGCAGCGAGGCGACCTCGCCGCCGTCGCGCAACGCCTCCACGGAGGCCACCAGGTCGGAGACCGGCATGGCCTTCGAGAGGTGGATGGCGAAGCTGCCGCGCACCGAGTCGCCGTCCGGGTCGCGCCACGAGTAGATCGCGGCCACGGCACCGGAGCCGCGCACCAGGTCACGGAGCATCGCCTGGGAGGTCGGCGTCTGCCGGGCCGGCTCGTAGAGCACGACGTCGACGGTCGTCGGCCTCTCCAGGGCCGCGCGAGGGTCGAGGAGCACCACGCGCGAGGTGTAGGAGGTCAGCATGGAACGCAGACCCACCGACGAAACCTCGAAGTTGTCGATGAGCGCGACGCGAACAGGTCGGTTGGCACTCACCACTAGAACGTAGCCCCCGAGAGGGGTCGCAGCACAGACGCCGAGAAGGGTTTCACCCGCGGAGGTGACCCCACAAATGTAAATATTCTGTATGTCGAACGCTTGTGCAAAGTTGCCCGGTCCACCGCGGACGACCTGCCGCACAGTCATACGTCATCGAGGCCCGCACGTCACGCGCCTCGCCCGGACGGGCGAGGCCGTCCTGCCCGGTGTCCGTGGGACCTCGGTCCCTGGTCCGGACCAGTGACTCACTGTTCGCGCAAGGCCTCCACCAGCTCGTCCTTGGTCATGGAGGAACGCCCCTCCACGTCCAGCTCCCGGGCCCGCTCGCGCAGCTGCTCGACCGTCCAGTCCTCGTAGCTGCCCGACCCACCACCGCGGGACCCGACCTCCTCGCGGCTCGAGGCCGCGGCCGCGTTGGCGATCCGGGCGGCCTTCTGCTTGGAAGCGCCGTCCTCCCGCAGCGACTCGTACAGCTCCGGGTCCTTGATGCTGCTGCTGTGCTCCTCGGGCACGGTCCGCCCCCTCCTGCGCCGCACGTGCACGGCGCCCGTCGTCCTGCCGCCCGCGGGACGCGGGGGCGTGCCGACGCTAGGCGCGCGTGTGCGCTACCGCCTCGCCCGTACGGTGGTCGAGCCCGGTTCTGGGTAGGTGCCTCGGCATATCTGGACGCAGGCGGAACTGAAACAAACCGCCCCGGGTCTTTACCTTCTGCCAGGATCAGCCGCATGAGCCAGGTCAGGTCGGTGGGGCGCCCGCGCGAGGTCGGGGCGGACGAGCGCATCATGCGTGCCGCGGTCGCGGAGTACGCCGCCTACGGTCGGGCCGGCTTCAGCCTCAACGGCGTGGCCCGCCGCGCCGGCGTGGGCAAGTCGTCGATCTACCTGCGCTGGCAGGACAAGGAGCGCCTGCTGGCCGACGCGGTGGCCTCCTCGGTGGTCGAGCCCGACCCGGAGGACACCGGCTCCTTCGCCGGCGACCTCAGCGCGCTGATGGTGGGGCTGCTCCAGTCGTGGTCGCAGCCGGCCACCCTCGTCCGGCACCGACTGGCGCTCGACGCGCTGCCCGCCGCCCCCGACGGTGGACCGGCCGAGGCCGCACCGCCGGTCGGCGCCACGGTCGACCCGGCCCCCGTGGAGGCCATCGACCTCATCCGTCGCCGGGCCCTGGAGCGCGGCGAGCCCGTCGGCCTCTCCACCGACCTGCTCGGCGACCTCGTGCACGGCTCGCTGATGCTCCTGGTCCTGCGGCGCGCCGTGCCGCAGGACGCCGACGAGGACGAGCTGGCCGCGCTGGTCGCCCCGTACCTCACCGCTGTCCTGGCCGCAGCCGCGGACTGACGAGGACGTCTCCCGCGGCCGGGCGCTCAGCCGAACGCCGGCGGCTCCTTGGCCAGGAACGCGCGCACGCCCTCCCGACCGTCCGGGCTCTCGACGAGGGCGCGGATGGCCAACGTCTCCTCGCGCATGAGCGCCTCGGGCACCACCCCCAGGCCCTCGCGCAGCAGGGCCTTCGTGCGGGCCGCGGCGCTCGCCGAGCCGGCCAGCAGGGAGGCGACCACCTCCTCGGACGCGGCGTCCAGGCCGTCGTCCTCGACGACGCGGGCGACGAGGCCGGCGTCGTGCGCCTCGGCGGCGGTGAGCCGGTCTCCCAGCAGCGCCAGCCGCAGCGTGCGGTGCAGGCCGAGGGTCTGGGTGAGCAGGGTGGTGCCGCCGTCGACGGAGAGACCGACGCGGCCGTAGCCGAGGCCGAAGGAGGCGGAGCGGGCCGCGAGGACGACGTCGGCCGCCGCGGCCAGCGGGAACCCGGCACCGGCCGCCGCGCCCTGCACGGCGGAGACGACGACGGCGGGGCTGCGGGTCAGCTCGGAGACCGTGCGGTGCAGCGTCTCGGCCAGGTCGTCGACGTAGCCGCCCACGTCGTCGGAGCCCGCGAAGGCCGCGAGGTCGCCACCCACGCAGAAGAAGCGCCCCTGGGCGCGCAGCAGGATCACCCGTGCGCCGTCGCGCCCGGCCTGCTGCACGGCGGCAAGCAGCGCACCGGCCGAGGCGGTGTTGAGGGCGTTGCCCCGGTCGGGGGCGCTGAGGGTGAGGCGGGCGCAGCCGCCGCGCAGGTCGTACTCGACGGGTCCGGTCACGGGTGCTCCTCGGTGGGGCCCGGCCGGTGCCGGGCGGTCGCCGGCTGCTCGCCGGTCAGGGCGTGGTGATGGTGAACGTGGTGCTGCCGGCCTCGCCGCCCAGCGACGCCGCCTGGAGCTCGTACTCCCCCGGCTCGGCCCAGTCGGTGCTGACCGTGCAGCCCTCGTCGGACTCCCGGCCGCTCCAGGCGAGGGACACCGGCGTCGTGGAGTCGCGTCGCACCGCCAGGCGGCTGACCGAGAGGTCGGTCAGGGCGCGGCGGCACTCACGGGTCGACCACACCTCCCCGTCGTCGTCGCTGACCTTCACCACGACCGTGCGCGGGGAGACGTCGAACCAGCAGGCGGCCACCTTGCGGGTGCTCAGCTCGAGGGTGAACGTGGCGCCGGCGCCCGCGTAGACGGTGCCGACGGTCGGGGTCACGACCACCTGGCTGTCCTCGCAGGTGCCCTCGGGCTCCGCGGGGGTCGGCGTGGGCGTGGCGGTGGCCGTGCGCTTCTTCTTGCGCTGGCCCGTGCTCTGGCCCGCGCTCGCGGTGGCGTCGGCGGTGGCGTCGGCGGAGGGGTCGGCGCTCGCGGACGTGCCCGCCTCCGTGCCCGCCGAGACCTGCTGGGCCTGCTCGGTGGTGCCGGGCCCGGCGACGAGCCGGACCGCGCCCACCACGACGGCGACGAGCAGCGCGACGGCGCCGAGCACGACGACGCGTCGGACCCAGTACACGCGGGCGGGCAGGCGACCGCGGCTCACGAGGCCCTCCGGGCGGCACGGGGACGACGGCGGGGCATGGCCAGCACGCTAGTCAGCCGTGCCCCCTGGCGGTCGGAGGCACACCGACGGGCAGAATGTCGGGCCGTGCCCGACTCGACGCTCCACGAGCCCGTCCTCGACTGGTACGACGAGCACGCCCGCGACCTGCCCTGGCGGCGGCCGGAGGCGAGCCCCTGGTCGGTGCTGGTCTCCGAGCTGATGCTCCAGCAGACGCCCGTCGTCCGGGTGCTGCCCGTGCACGCCGCCTGGCTCGAGCGCTGGCCCACCCCGGCCGCCCTGGCCGCCGAGCCGGTGGGCGAGGCCGTGCGGGCCTGGGGGCGCCTGGGCTACCCCCGCCGGGCCCTGCGGCTGCACGCGGCCGCGGTGGCGATCACCGAGCGGCACGACGGCCTCGTCCCGGACGACCACGGGGCTCTCCTGGCCCTGCCCGGTGTCGGTGACTACACCGCGGCGGCCGTGGCGTCCTTCGCCTTCGGCCGGCGGCACGTCGTGCTCGACACCAACGTGCGGCGGGTGCTGGGCCGGGTCGTCGGCGGCGCGGAGCACCCCCGCCCCTCGGTGACGAAGGCCGAGCGCGAGGAGGCTGCGCTGCTGGTGCCCGACGACGACGCGACCGCCGCCACCTGGGCGGTGGCCGTGATGGAGCTCGGCGCCCTGGTCTGCACGGCGGCCGGGCCGCGGTGCGAGGCGTGCCCCGTGGCCGACCAGTGCGCCTGGCGCGCGGCCGGCTACCCCGCCTACGACGGGCCCGCCCGCCGCGCCCAGGCCTGGGACGGCACCGACCGCCAGTGCCGCGGGCGCCTCATGGCGGTGCTGCGCGACGCCGACGGACCCGTCCACCGCTCCGCCCTGGACGCGGCGTGGGGCCCGGAGGCCCAGCGGCTGCGGTGCCTGGCCGCGCTGGTCGCCGACGGCCTCCTCGTGCACGTCGCCGAGGACGTCTACGCCCTGCCCTGACGCCGCATGGTCCCTGGCTCCGGACGCACGACGGCCCCGGGACCTCGCGGTCCCGGGGCCGTCGGCTGCTGGTCAGCCGGTGGCGGGCTCAGCCCTGGGCGGTCGCGCCGCCCTCACCGCTGGACGGGCTGCCGCCCGACTTCGGCACGTCGGCCGCGCCGCCGCCGGACTCGCTCGCGCTGGCGGTCTCCAGCGGGGGCAGGTCGGGCAGCTCGGCGACCTTCTGGCCCTGGAAGGTGAAGGTGCGGGCAGCACCCTCGCCCTCGACGTCCACGAGCACGATTTGGCCGGGGCCGACCTCGCCGTAGAGCATCTTCTCGGCCAGGACGTCCTCCACCTCGCGCTGCACCGTGCGGCGCAGCGGACGGGCACCGAGCACCGGGTCGAAGCCGCGCTCGGCGAGCAGGTCCTTGGCCGCCTGGGTCAGCTCGATCGCCATGTCGCGGTCGCGGAGGCGGACCTCCACGGCGGCGATCATGTTGTCGACCATCGAGATGATCTGCTCCTGGCTCAGCGGCGGGAAGACGATGACCTCGTCGACACGGTTCAGGAACTCGGGGCGGAAGTGGATCTTCAGCTCCTCCGACACCTTCGACTTCATCCGCTCGTACGAGCCGGCGGCGTCACCGGCCTGGTTGAAGCCGAGGTTCACGGACTGCGCCATGTCCCGGCTACCCAGGTTGGTGGTCATGATGATGACGGTGTTCTTGAAGTCGACGACACGACCCTGCGAGTCGGTCAGTCGCCCCTCCTCCAGGATCTGCAGGAGGCTGTTGAAGATGTCCGGGTGGGCCTTCTCGACCTCGTCGAAGAGGACCACGGAGAACGGCTTGCGGCGCACCTTCTCGGTGAGCTGGCCGCCCTCCTCGTAACCGACGTATCCTGGCGGGGAGCCGAACAGCCGCGAGACGGTGTGCTTCTCGCTGAACTCGGACATGTCGAGCTGGATGAGCGCGTCCTCGTCACCGAAGAGGAACTCCGCCAGCGTCTTCGACAGCCACGTCTTGCCGACACCGGAGGGGCCGGCGAAGATGAACGAACCGCCGGGGCGCTTCGGGTCCTTCAGGCCGGCACGAGTGCGGCGGATGGCGCGGGAGAGGGCCTTGACGGCCTCGTCCTGACCGATGACGCGCTTGTGGAGCTCGTCCTCCATCTTGAGCAGTCGCGTGGACTCCTCCTCGGAGAGCTTGACGATCGGGATGCCGGTCGCCACGGCGAGCACCTCGGCGATCAGCTCCTCGTCGACCTCCGCCACCTCGTCCATGTCGCCGGAGCGCCACTGCTTCTCGCGCTCGGACTTCTTGAGGATGAGCTGCTTCTCCTCGTCGCGCAGGCGCGCGGCGGCCTCGAAGTCCTGACCGTCGATCGCCGCCTCCTTGCGCTGGCGGACCTCGCCGATCTCGGTGTCGAACTCGCGCAGGTCGGCCGGGGCCGTCATGCGACGGATGCGCAGGCGCGAGCCCGCCTCGTCGATGAGGTCGATCGCCTTGTCGGGCAGGAAGCGGTCGGAGATGTAGCGGTCGGCCAGCGTCGCGGCCGAGACCAGCGCCTCGTCCGTGATCGTGACGCGGTGGTGCGCCTCGTACCGGTCGCGGATGCCCTTGAGCATCTCGATCGTGTCGGCGATCGAGGGCTCGGGCACCTGGATGGGCTGGAAGCGGCGCTCGAGCGCGGCGTCCTTCTCCAGGTACTTGCGGTACTCGTCGAGGGTGGTCGCGCCGATGGTCTGCAGCTCGCCGCGGGCCAGCATCGGCTTGAGGATGCTGGCGGCGTCGATCGCGCCCTCGGCGGCACCCGCACCCACGAGGGTGTGGATCTCGTCGATGAACAGGACGATGTCGCCGCGGGTGCGGATCTCCTTGAGCACCTTCTTCAGGCGCTCCTCGAAGTCACCGCGGTAGCGGGAGCCCGCCACCAGGGCGCCGAGGTCGAGCGTGTAGATCTGCTTGTCCTTCAGCGTCTCCGGCACGTTGCCCTTGACGATGTCCTGCGCCAGGCCCTCGACGATCGACGTCTTGCCGACGCCGGGCTCGCCGATGAGGACCGGGTTGTTCTTGGTGCGGCGGGACAGCACCTGCATCACGCGCTCGATCTGCACGGCCCGACCGATGATCGGGTCGAGCTTGCCGTCGCGCGCGTCCTGGGTGAGGTTGCGCCCGAACTGGTCGAGCACCAGGGAGGATGAGGGGGACTCGCCCCCGCCGGTCGTCGCCGCCTGCGCCGACTGGCTGGACTCCTTGCCCTGGAAGCCGGAGAGCAGCTGGATGACCTGCTGGCGGACGCGGTTGAGGTCCGCGCCCAGCTTCTGCAGGACCTGGGCGGCGACGCCCTCGCCCTCGCGGATGAGGCCGAGCAGGATGTGCTCGGTCCCGATGTAGGAGTGGCCGAGCTGCAGCGCCTCGCGCAGGGACAGCTCGAGCACCTTCTTGGCGCGCGGGGTGAACGGGATGTGGCCACTCGGCGCCTGCTGACCCTGACCGATGATCTCCTCGACCTGCGCACGCACAGCCTCGAGCGAGATGTCCAGGGACTCCAGAGCCTTCGCGGCGACACCCTCACCCTCGTGGATGAGGCCGAGCAGGATGTGCTCGGTCCCGATGTAGTTGTGGGAGAGCATGCGGGCCTCTTCCTGGGCCAGCACGACCACCCGGCGGGCACGGTCCGTGAACCGCTCGAACATGGGCATCGCTCCTCGTACTGGGGGAACCCACCGCCAGGGACGGTGGGGCTCTGGTCCTTCCAACCCTTCGCCCACCCTACGCGTTCCCGGAACGGGTCAGGAGGGCATCCGCTGTCAGCGAACACGCCACGGCGAGGGAGGGACGGGCACGGCGCCCGCCCCGCACCGGGGACGAGCGCCGTGGGACCCGCCGGCGGGCGGGTCGGGGTGCTGCGGTGGCGTCAGTGCGCGGCGTCGTAGGCCTCGCGCACCTCGGCGGAGACCCGGCCGCGGTCGGGCACGTCGTGACCGTTCTCGCGGGCCCAGTCACGGATCTCCTTGGCGGAGGGGCCGGAGCCGGTCGCGGCGGCGGCCTTCTTGGCCCCGCCCGAGGAACGACGGCCGGCGACCTTGCGGCCGTTGCCCACGTAGAGGGCCAGCGCCTCGCGGAGCTCACCGGCGTGCTCGTCGGAGAGGTCGATCTCGTAGGAGACGCCGTCGAGCCCGAACTGCACCGTCTCGGTGGCCTCGGAACCGTCGAGGTCGTCCTCGAGAATGATCTGCACCTTCTGCGCCATGAACATTTTCCTTTCGTCGGTGAGACTCCCGCAGAATTCGGCGGCAATGCCACCCTGACAATGCGGGCCGCGAGAAGACTCTGAATCAATTCGTCGCCGACGCTAGCAGTAATTACGCCTTTCCGCGCAAACTCGCGGACGCCCTTGTGGAATTGAATTCGCGAAACGACGCCCGTCGCACAGGACCTTTGCCCGGGCCGGGGTCGCGCCAGCACGAATACGCGAAGATTGCTCCACCACCGGGAATCGGCATGAATTCCTGGACAGGCCTCGGGAGAGCAGGGCCGCCGGAAAACGGGATCAGCGACGGTCCGGGTCCGGGGAGAAGTCCGCCATGGCGTGCAGCACGCCGCGCACGCGGGAGATCTCGTGGGTGCGCAGCACGCCGGTGCGGCCGAGCGAGGCGAGCACCGCGAAGAACCCCTCGGCGGTGGTGACCTCCTCGCGGAAGTGGTTCATCGCCGCCGGCAGCGCGTGGCACACCGGCACCCCGAGGCGGCGCAGCCGGAACGTCTGCAGCAGGACGGCGGCCTGGTACCGCGCCCGGTCGACGTAGTCGGGGTTCCAGGCGAACCCGAACCCGACGCCGGGGTCGACGGCGATCGAGCGCACCCCCAGCGAGCGGGCGTGCTCGATCCGGGCGGCGAACCGGTCCAGCGCCGCACCCATCGGGTCGTCGGCGGGGCCGGCGGCCGCCTCGAGCTCGCGCGGGTTCTCGCCACCGACGTCGCACATCACCACGGACGCGCCGTGCCGACCGGCGAGGTCGAACATCGCCTCGTCCTCGCCGGAACCGGTCAGGTTGAGCACGCTCGCCCCCGCCTTCAGGCAGGCCTCCACGACGGAGGGGTGGTAGCTCTCGACCGACACCGGCACCCCCGCAGCGACGAGGTCGGTGACCACGGGCACCAGCTGGTCGGCCTGCCGCTGCTCGGCGACCCGGGCGGCGTGCGCCTGCACGGACTCCGCGCCGACGTCCACCACGTGGGCGCCCTGGGCGGCCAGGATGCGGCCCAGCCGCAGCGCGGCCGGCGCGTCCGGCACGACCGACTCCCGGTACCAGGAGTCCTGCGACAGGTTCACCACGCCCATGAGCACCGGGTCGGTGTCGGTGTCGTGCTCGGTGCCGTCGATCGTGAACGGGGCCACCGGCAGGTCGAGGTCGTCGCCGTAGCGGTCGAGCAGGGCGGCGAGGGAGCGGAGGTCGATCATGCGAGGTCCTCCCGGACGTAGCGGCCCATGAGGAACCCGTCCTCGGTGAGCACGTGGCGCAGGGCGAACCGGGCGGGGTCGCCGAGCACCTCGGTGGTGGGGGTGGTGGAGGTGCCGGCGAGCACCGGCGAGAAGGTCAGGTCGGCCTCGTCGAGCAGGCCGGCGGCGGTCACCTGCCGCAGCAGGGTCGGGCCACCCTCGCACACCACGCGCCACAGGCCGCGGGCCGCGAGGTCGGCCAGGACGGCGGCGACGTCGACGCGCTCGCCGGGCAGCACGACCAGCTCGCACCGGTCGGCCAGGGCCGCGCGGGCGTCGGCCGGGGACTGCTCGGTCGTGTAGACGAGCGGCGGCAGGTCGGAGGCGAGGAAGCCGTCCTCGCCCAGCGGGAGGCGCAGCGAGCCGGAGACCACCGCGAGCCTCGAGGCCGGGGCCTGCCCCTGCGCGGCGCGGCGGGCCGCGTCGTCCGGGTTCGCCCGCATGGGCCCGTACTCCTCGGCGGCCAGCGTGCCGCCGCCCACGAGGACGACGTCGGCGAACCTGCGGACGGCGGTGAAGACCGCCCGGTCGGCGGTGCCGGAGACCGAGAGGCTGAGGCCGTCTGCACCTGCGGCCGCGCCGTCCAGCGTGGAGACCATCATCGCCCGCACCCAGGGGCGACGGACCTCGGCGGGCCCGCGCTCGGGCCACGGGTAGTGGTCGGCGACAGCGTCGGCCTCGACCGGGCCGACGGCCGGCCCCAGGATCATCTGCACGAGAGCAGACGGTAGCCAGCCCGGGCGCACCAGCGGGGTGGGGCGGTCCTGGGCCGGTCCTGGGCCGGTCCTGGGCCGGCGGGGCTCCGTGGCGGTGGTGGTCTCGACGTGCGCTCGTCGCCTCACCGGTGATCGAGGTGCGACGAGCACCGGCGAGGAGCCACGAGATCCCCGCACCCGGCCGGGGCGCGCACCGGAGAGGCGTCGGTGGTCTCGAGACAGGACTTCGTCCTTCCTCGACCGCCGGCTAGCGGTGGTTGCGCGCGAAGACCAGCCCCAGGCCGAGGAGGGTGAGGTGCGGCTCGACGTCGGTGAAGCAGCCCGCCTCGTCCGCGACGAGGCCGGCGTAGGCGCCGGTGGCGACGACCCGTGTGGTGGCGGGGTCGAGGTCCTGCTCGGCCAGCGCCCGGCGGACCAGTCCCTCGACCATCGCGGCGGTGCCGTGGACGAGGCCGGACTGCACGGCCTCCACGGTGTTGCGGGCGACCACCGAGCGCGGGCGGACCAGCTCGACCTGCCGCAGCTGCGCGGCCCGTCGTCCGAGACCCTCGAGCCCGACCTCCACGCCGGGCGCGATCGCGCCGCCCACGTACTGCCCCGCGGCGTTGACCACCTCGAGGGTGACGGCGGTGCCGCCGACGTCGACCACGACCGCCGGCCCGCCCCAGCGCGTGAGCGCGGCGAGGGCGTTGACGACCCGGTCGGCACCCACCTCGCGCGGGTTGTCGGTGAGCACGGGGATGCCGGTGCGCACGCCGGCGCCCACCACCACGACCGGCAGGTCGGGCAGGTGCCGCTCGAGCATCTCGCGCCACCGGCCGAGCACCCACGGCACCGTGGCGGCCACGGCGACGCCCTCCACCTCGTCCAGGTGGGGCCCGACCAGGCCGCGCACCAGCACGGCCCACTCGTCGGCGGTGCGGCGCTCGTCGGAGGAGAGCGTCCAGTGCCGCACCACCTCGCCGCCCCGCTCGCCGGGGGCGACGACGCCCAGGGCGGTGCTGGCGTTGCCGAGGACGACGCTCAGCAGCCGCCCGGCGGGCTGCGGTGCAGCGGGGGCCACGGGCTCAGTCCTCCCGGAAGTCCAGGCCGAGGTCGAGCACCGTCACCGAGTGCGTGAGCGCGCCGGAGGAGACGAAGTCGACCCCGGTCTCCCCGACCGCCCGGGCGCGCTCGATGGTCAGCCCGCCGGAGGCCTCCAGGGTGGCCTCGCCACCGGTCAGCTCGGCGTTGATCGCGACCGCCTGGCGCAGCAGGTCGGGACCCATGTTGTCGAGCAGCACCTCCGTGCAACCCGCCTCGAGCACCGCGCGCAGCTCGTCGAGGTCCTGGACCTCCACCTCCACCCGGATCACGCCGTCGCGCTCGCGGACGGCCCGGTAGGCCTCCACGACCCCGCCCGCGGCCACCACGTGGTTGTCCTTCACCATCGCCCGGTCGACCAGGGAGAACCGGTGGTTGACGCCGCCACCGCAGCGCACGGCGTACTTCTGCAGGTCGCGCCACCCGGGCAGCGTCTTGCGAGTGTCCAGCACCCGGCAGCCGGTGCCCTCCAGCGCGTCGACCCACCGAGCGGTCGCCGTGGCGACGCCCGAGAGGTGGGAGGCGAAGTTGAGGGCGGTCCGCTCCGCGGTGAGGACGCCGGCCACCGGACCGCGCACCGTCATCACGACGTCGCCGGGGACGACCCGGGTGCCGTCGGGCACGCGAGCCAGCACCTCGACGGCCGGGCCGAGCGCGTAGCGGAAGGCCAGCTCGGCGATCGCGAGGCCGGCGACGACGCCCTCCTGGCGGCTGGCCAGGTCGGCGGTCGCCGTGCCCATGGGCGGCATCGCGGCCGAGGTCGCGTCCTCGGCGCCGCCCGGCAGGTCCTCGGAGAAGGCGAGCGCCACGTGCGCGTGCACCGCCTCCGGCGAGAGGCCGGCGTCGGCGATCTCCGCGACCAGCGCGGGGTCCATGCCGGCCAGCGGCGTCTGTCGGATCGCGCTCACGCGGCGCCCTCCCCGTCGGTGTCAGCGGTGGTGTCAGCAGTGGTGCCAGCGGTGGTGCCGGCGGTGGCGCCGTCCGCGGCGTCCAGGTCCTGGTCCGTGGCCCCGGCCGGGAAGAACGTCCAGCTCATCTCGCCGTCGAGGAGTCGGACGTCGACGTGGCCCGCCCACGCGGCGTCGTCGCGGTCGGGGTGGTCCTCGCGCCAGTGCGAGCCGCGGGTCTCCTGGCGCAGCGTCGCGGCGCCGGTGAGCGCGGTGGACAGGGTGGCGAGGTTCGTGACCTCCCAGGAGTCCAGGTACGGCTCCTCGTCGGTGGCTCCGTGCATCTGCGCGAGCACCTGGTCGGCGATCGCCAGGCCCGCGGCGTGGCGCAGGACGCCGACCTGGTCGGTCATGACCTCCTGCAGCCCGTGCCGGGCCTCGGCTGCGACGAGTCCGGCGGTGCGGGCGTCCTCGACGGGCTCGGCCCACCCGCGCAGCTCACCGGGCAGGACGTCGGCGATCCGGCGCGAGAAGACGAGTCCCTCGAGCAGGGAGTTGGAGGCCAGCCGGTTGGCCCCGTGCACGCCGGAGCAGGCCACCTCGCCGGTGGCGTAGAGGCCGGGCACGTCGGTGCGTCCCCACGTGTCGGTGGCGACGCCGCCGGAGGCGTAGTGGCAGGCGGGGGCGACGGGGATGAGGTCGGTGACCGGGTCGACGCCGTGGCTGCGGCACGTGGCGAGGATGGTCGGGAACCGGCGCTGCCAGAACGCCTCCGGGTCCTCGCCGCGGTCGGTGCCCAGGTGACGGGCGTCGAGCCACATGTGCGGCATGCCGGTCTCGATCATCCGGCGGCGGATGGCCTTGGCGACGACGTCGCGCGGGGCCAGGTCGGCCAGCTCGTGGACGCCGGTCATGAACCGCGTCCCGCCCTCGCTCTCGAGGCCGTCGACGAGGAACGCACCCTCGCCGCGCACCGCCTCCGAGATCAGCGGCTGCTGCCCCGCGGCCAGGGGGCCGAGGTACATGACGGTGGGGTGGAACTGGACGAACTCGAGGTCGCGCAGCGTCGCACCGGCGCGCAAGGCCAGCGCCATGCCGTCGCCGGTGGAGACCGACGGGTTCGTGGTCTGGCTGAAGACCTGGCCGAGCCCGCCCGAGGCGAGCACCACCGCGCGGGCACGGACGAGACCGACGCCGTCGTGCTGGCCCTGGCCCATCTCGTGCAGGGTCAGGCCGGCCACGCCGCCGTCCTCGGCCAGCGCGAGGTCGAGGACGTGGGCGCGCTTGACGATGCGGATCTGCGGGTTGCGGCCCACCGCCGCGACGAGGGCGCGCTGGATCTCGGCGCCGGTGGCATCGCCGCCGGCGTGGATGATCCGGTCGCGGTGGTGGCCGCCCTCGCGGGTCAGGGAGAGCTCGCCCTCGGGGTCGAGGTCGAACTGGGCGCCGAGGCCGATGAGCTCACGGACGGCCTCCGGGCCCTCCTCGACCAGCACCCTGACCGCCTCGGCGTCGCAGGCGCCGGCGCCCGCGACGAGGGTGTCGACCTCGTGCTCGTGCGGGGTGTCGCCCGGGCCGAGCGCGGCGGCCACACCGCCCTGCGCCCACCGGGTGGACCCGACGGAGATCCGGTCCTTGGTGACCACGACGACGTCGGCGTCGGGGCCGAGCGCCTCGACCAGCCGCAGCGCGGCGGTCAGGCCGGCCACGCCGGAGCCGACCACGACCACGTCGGCCCGCTCGGTCCAGCCGGGCTCGGGGGCCGCGAGACGGCCGGGGACGGTGCGGCTCGGGAGCCGTGCGGCAGGCGTGGACATCCTGGTCAGGCTAGCGCCCGACGCCGACGGCCCCGACGGCGTCACCTCGGGTGAGACCGGTGCGGGGGTCGCTGACGCGCCCGTCGCCCGTGCCCACGGACGCCGGGTCGCCGCCCGTCTCCAGCACGCGGTTGTGCTCGTCGACGAAGACGACGTGCGGCACGTGCGTGCGGGCCTCGGCGGTGTCCATCTGGCCGTAGGCGATGAGGATGACCAGGTCGCCCGGGTGCACCAGGTGCGCGGCGGCGCCGTTGATGCCGAGCACGCCGGAGCCGCGGGGCCCGGCGATCGTGTAGGTCTCCAACCGGGCGCCGTTGGTGATGTCGACGATGTGCACCAGCTCGCCGGGCAGCAGGTCGGCGGCGTCGAGCAGGTCCTCGTCGACCGTCACCGAGCCGACGTAGTGCAGGTCGGCCTGGGTCACGGTGGCGCGGTGGATCTTCGAGGTCATCATCGTGCGGAGCACGGGTCCTCCAGGGGTGGGGGTCGTCGACGGGCCGGCGTCAGTCGAGCGAGACGGGCACGTTGTCGATGAGGCGGGTCGTGCCGACCTTCGCGGCCACGAGCAGCTGCGCGGCGGTGCCGGGCTCGGGCGCCTGCGGCAGGTCGCCGAGGGCCGGGTCGGTGAGGGCCAGGTAGTCCAGCTCGAGGCCGGGCTCGGCCGCGAGCACGGCACCGGCGGCCGCGCGGACGGCGGCCGCACCGTCCACCCCCGCGGCCTGCCCCGCCAGCAGCGCGCGGGAGAGCGCGAGGGAGACGCGGCGCTGGTCCTCGTCCAGGTAGCGGTTGCGGCTGGAGAGGGCGAGACCGTCGGTCTCGCGGCGGGTGGCGCCGCCGACGACCTCGACCGGCAGGCAGAGGTCGGCCGCCATCTGCTTGATGAGCACGAGCTGCTGGTAGTCCTTCTCGCCGAAGATCGCGAGGTCGGGGCGGACGAGGCCGAAGAGCTTGGCCACGACGGTGAGGACGCCGCGGTAGTGGCCGGGCCGGGTGGCCCCCTCGAGCACCTCGCCCAGCGGGCCGGGCTCGACGGTGACCTGCGGCTGCGCCGGCCACGTCGGGTACATCTCGGCGACCGTCGGGGCGAAGACGACGTCGACCCCGGCCTCGGCGCAGACCTCGAGGTCGGCGTCCAGGGTGCGGGGGTAGCGGTCGAGGTCCTCGCCCGCGCCGAACTGCAACGGGTTCACGAAGACCGAGACGACCAGCGGGCCGTCGCCGACCTGCTCGCGGGCCGCGCGCATGAGGCTCGCGTGGCCGTCGTGCAGGGCGCCCATGGTGGGCACCAGGCCCACGCGCCCCGGCCGCCCGAGCACGACCTGGCGCTCGGCGATCGCCGCCGCCAGCTCCTCACGGGTGCGGACGAGGACCGGGCGCCGGGTGGCGGTCGCAGTGGTGGTCGCGGTCATCGGACGTCCCCCTGGTAGCCACGCATGGTCGCGCCGAGGGTCTGCCCGGACGTCGCCCGCGGCGCGCTGCGGGAGAGCAGCCGCTCCTCGGCGTCGGCCAGGACGGTGCGGACGGCGGCGGCGCGCAGGGCCGTGAGCCGACCGTCGAGCACCGCCCGGGAGACCGTGGCCTGCGCGAGCGCCAGGTAGGAGCCGAGCGTGTGCGGCGCCTGGGCGAGAAGGTCGCTGACGTGGGCGCGGACGGTGCCGACGTCCCCCCGGACGATGGGGCCGGTCAGCGCCGCGTCCCCGGACTCCAGGGCGTTCGCCAGGGCTGCCTCGAGCAGCGGGCGCAGCGTGCCGCTGGTGTCGTCGACGCCGGCGGCGGCGAGCACCTCCTTGGCCTCGGCCACGAGCGTGACCAGGTGGTTCGCGCCGTGCGCCAGGCCCGCGTGGTAGAGCGTGCGGCGGCTCTCGGGCACCCAGGTGGGGCGGCCGCCGAGGTCGGCGACGAGCCCGTCGAGCAGGTCGTGCTCGGCCTCGTCGGCGGTCAGCCCGAACACGCAGCCGGCGAGCCGGTCGAGGTCGACGGCGGTGCCGGTGAAGGTGAGCGCGGGGTGCAGGGCGCCGGTGCGGGCGCCGACCGCGCGGGCCGGCTCGAGCACGGCGAGGCCGTGGCGGCCGGAGGTGTGCAGCACGACCTGTCCGGGGCGCAGCGCGCCCGCGTCGGCCAGGGTCGTCGCGACGTTGCGCAGCATGTCGTCGGGGACGGTGAGCAGCAGCAGGTCGGCGGCGCGGGCGACGTCGGTCGGCTTGCGCACTCCGACGCCCGGCAGCAGGTCGGCCAGGCGCCGACGGCTCGCGTCGGACTCGCCCGAGGCGGCGACGACCTCGTGGCCGGCGGCGCGCAGGCGGGCCGCCAGGACGGCTCCCACGCGGCCGGCGCCGATGACGCCGATCCTCAGGCGGGCGCGCTCGGGCTGGGTGGGTGCCACGTCGGTGTGGGCAGGGTGCATCCTCAGGACCTCTCCGTTCCCGTCCCGGCCGTCCACCTGCCCCTGGTCTCAGGGACGGGCCGGCTCCGGGTACAAGACGTCTGGTGTTCCGGTGACCACGGTACGACCGGGCGGCCGGGTTCCGAACATCTCCTGGGAGTGGCGCAGGTCACATGCGGACGCCCGTCGTCCTCCCGAGCACCCGGCTGACTACGGTGACCGCCATGACGCCGTTGACCGGGCTCCTGCGCCGCACCCCTCCCCTGCTGAGCGTGGTGGTCACCGTCCGCGACGACGAGGACCGGCTCGCCGCCTGCCTCGACTCGGTGCTCGGCCAGGAGCACGGCCCGCTCGAGGTGGTCGTGGTGGACGACGGCTCGACCGACTCCTCCGCGGACGTGGCCGACTCCTACGCGCAGGCGCACCCCGACCGCGTCCGCGTGCTGCGACGCGAGCGCGTGGGCACCGGCGCCGCCCGCAACGCCGGCGTGCAGGTGGCCACCGGGGCCCTGCTCGCGTTCGTCGACGGCAGCAGCGTCGTGCCTCCCGGCGCCTACGCCGCCCTGTGGAAGCAGATGCGCCGCAGCGGCGCCGACGTGGTCACGGGCTCCTACGCCCGCTGGGAGGGCGACCGCCTGCTCGAGCCCGCCCGCATGCGGCACACGCACGCGCGCCGGGCGTGCCTGCTCGAGCAGTACCCGCGGGTCCTCGGTGACTCGATGGCCGGCAACAAGATGTTCAAGCGGAGCTTCTACGACGTCGCCGGCCTGGCCTGGCCGCTCGGCGAGCTGGCCGGGGACCCGGCGGGCGACGCGCCCACCACCACGCTGGCCTACCTGCAGGCCCGGTTGATCGGGATCGTGCCCGAGGTCGTCCTCCACTGGCGCCCGGCCGACGACGACGGCGCCGGCTCCTCGCCCGAGGACCTGGAGGCGCTCTGGCGGGCCAAGCGGGCCACGCTGGGGGCGGTGGAGGAGTACGGCTCGGAGAAGGTGTCCGAGACGTTCCGCGGCTCCGTGCTGGCCGCCGACCTGCCGCGCCACCTGGCCGAGGTGCCGGGGTGCAGCGACGCCTGGTGGAGCGCCCTCCAGCGCGGCGTCGTCTCCCTGTGGGGGCCGCACGGCTCGCTCGTCGACGCCGCCCTGGCCCCCGAGCACCGGCTGGTCGGCTGGCTGGTCGAGCAGGACCGCCGGGCCGAGGCCGAGCACGTCGCGACGCTGGTCCGCGAGCACGACGGGTCGCTGCCCCGCCGGGTCGAGCCGCAGGGCCGCGTCATCGACGTGCCGGACCTGGACCGCGCCACCGTGCCCCGGGCCGCCATCGAGCTGCGGCCGAACGAGAAGTAGCCGGCGCCGCGACCTTCCCGGCCCCTCCCGCCCGGCCCCTCCCGCCCGGCCCCTCCCGCCCGGCCCCTCCAGCACGACGACGCCCCCGGACGCGGGCTGCGTCCGGGGGCGTCGGGAGACGGGCTGCGTCAGAGCAGGCCGGCGTCGGTGAGGAACTCCTGCGCCACGTCGGCGGGCTTGGCCCGGTCGACGCTGATCCGGCCGTTGAGCTCGGCGAGGGTGTCGGTGTCGAGCGCCGCCATCAGCGGGTCCAGCACGTCGGCCACGTCGGGGTGGGCGTCCAGGAACTCGGTGGAGATGGCCGGCACCAGGTTCTGGGCGGGCTGGATGCCCTGGTCGTCGTCCAGGACGACGAGGCCCTGGGACTCCAGCGTGCCGTCGGTGGTGGAGGTCTGGCCGAGGTCGGACTCGCCGTCGATCACCGACGAGTAGGTCTGCTCGGAGGCGTAGCCGAGCGGCAGCAGCTTGGTGATGTCGATGCCGTAGACGTCCTCGAGCCCGGCCTCGCAGTCGGCGCGACCCTCGCAGTCGGGGGCCGCCGCGAGGACGACCTTCTGGCCCTCGAGGTCGGAGAGCGCGGTGACGCCGTTGGCGTCGGAGTAGTCCTGGGTGACGAAGTAGGCGTTGGCGTCCGCGGCCTCGGAGACGTCGAGCAGGGTGATGCCCGCGGCGTCGAGCAGGTCCGCACCGGCGTCCGCCATGTCCTGGCCGTCGGCCTCGGTGAAGGCCTCGGCGTTCGCGCCGTTCTCGCGGGTGTTGAGGAAGTTGACGATGCCGCCCACGTACTCGGGCACGACGTCGACGTCGCCGGGGAAGTCGGCCATGTAGGCGTCGCGGGCGTCGACGAGCTGGAGGGTGACGTCGTAGCCGGCGTCCTCCAGCAGCAGCTGGTACATGTTCGAGACCAGCTCGGCCTCGGCGAAGCTCTGGCTGGCGATGGTGAGCGAGCCGCCGGCCGACGCCGAGGACCCCTCGGAGCTGCCGCTGTCGGAGGCCAGGTCGTCGCCGGCGCAGGCGGTGAGGGCGACGGAGAGCGCCAGCGTGCCGGCGAGGGCGCCGAGGGCACGGCGCAGCGGGGTCTGCTTCATGGCGGGGTCCAACCTTCTGTGTCCCGCGGCCCACCCGGCAGGGTGCGGACCGCGCGTGTCCGGTCAGCGGGAGGCCCCCGCTGCCTCGTCCTCCCGTGCTGCGGCCGCCGAGCGCGGCCACCGGAGGGACGACGGTCGAGCCTAGGCGCGGCCGCCGACATTCCGTTCTCACCCGGGTGAGGGGTCCCGTGGCGGGCCGCCCCGCGGCCCCGGCGGCCTCAGGCCCGCAGGTGCGCGGGCGCCACCAGGCGCTGGGCGAGGGCTGCGAGCAGCTCCAGGACGAGGGCCACCAGCGCGACCACGAGCGCACCGGCGATGCCCTGGCCGTAGAGGGTCCGGTAGAAGCCGTCCGTGATCACCCGGCCCAGGCCCGGGCCGGCCACGAGGGCCGCGATCGTGGCCGTCGCCCAGATCTGCACCAGGGCGAGCCGGACGCCGGTGGCGATCAGCGGCATCGCCAGCGGCAGCTCGGTGCGCCAGAACAGCTGGCTCCCGCTCATCCCGAGGCCGGTGGCCGACTCGCGCACGTCGGCCGGCACCTCGCGCACGGCCGTGTAGGCGTTGGTGATGATCGGCGGCAGCGCGAACAGGGCCAGCGCCACGAGCGTCGAGACCCCGGCCCGGCCGAACGGGCCCGCGTAGGCGGTGCCGGGGAAGAGCCCGCCGGTCACGTCCCAGGGGTCGGCGGCGACCAGGAGGGCCAGCAGCGCGAAGGTGGGGATGGCGCGGCCGACGTTCGAGACGTTGACGGCGAGGAAGCCGCCGCGGCCGAGGTGCCCGAGCCACAGCGCGACCGGCAGCCCGACCAGGAGCGCCAGCAGCAGCGCCACCAGCGTGATCAGCAGCTGCTGGCCGAGCAGCTGGAGCATGCCGCCGGAGCCGGTCCAGCTGGCCGGGTCGGTGAGGAACGCCCAGGCGTCGGAGAGGACGGTCATGCGCCCGCCCCCGTCCGGGTCCACGGCGTCAACAGCCGCTGCACCAGCACCAGCACCACGTCGAGCGCCACCGCGATGACGACGCAGAGCACGGCGGCGGTGAGCAGCTCGGCACGGAAGTCGCTGGTGACACCGCTGGCGATGAGGTTGCCCAGCCCGCCGTGGGCGACCAGCGAGCCCACCGTCGTCAGTGCCACCGTGGAGACGGTGGCGACCCGCAGCCCGGCCATCACGACGGGGATCGCCAGCGGCAGCTCCACCCGGAGCAGCAGCCTGCCTCGTCCGTAGCCCAGGCCGGTGGCGGACTCCCGCACCTCCTCGGGCACCGAGCGCAGGCCGTCGAGGAAGGCGCGGACGAGGACCGTCAGCGCGTACAGCGCGAGCCCGATCACCACGGTGGTGGCGCTGAGGCCGGTGAAGGGCACCAGGAGCGGCAGCAGCGCGATGGAGGGCACCGTGTAGAGCCCCGTGGCCAGCCCGAGGATCGGCGACTCGAGCCGGGCGTAGCGCCGGGCCAGCAGCGCCAGCGGGAAGGACAGGGCCAGCGCCACGACCACGGAGACGAGCGTGATCTGCAGGTGCTGCACGGTCGCGTCGGTGATCTCGGTGCGGTAGTCGGAGACGTACTGCCAGCACAGCCAGTCGTTGGTCAGCCGTGAGTAGCAGGTGGTCCCCGCGTCGGCGCTCGCCAGTAGGGTCACGCGCATGGACGCTACCGGTGACGGCACCGCCTCCTCGACCACCCCGATGATCAGGCTGCGTGGTCTGGGCAAGCGCTACGACGACGGCACGGTGGCGGTGCACGACCTCGACCTGGACGTCCCGCGCGGCTCCCTGACGGTGCTCGTCGGCCCCTCGGGCTGCGGCAAGTCGACGACGCTGAAGATGATCAACCGGCTGATCGAGCCCACCCACGGCACGATCGAGATCGACGGCCGCGACGTCACCGGCCTCGACGCCACCGAGCTGCGGCGCGGCATCGGCTACGTGATCCAGGCCGTCGGGCTGTTCCCGCACCAGCGGATCACCGAGAACGTCATGACCGTGCCGCTGCTGCTCGGGGAGTCCAAGAAGGTGGCCCGCGAGCGCGCCGAGCACCTGCTCGAGCTCGTCGGGCTCGACCCGGCCGCGCAGGGGCGCCGGTTCCCGCACCAGCTCTCCGGCGGGCAGCGCCAGCGCGTCGGCGTGGCCCGGGCGCTCGCCGCCGACCCGCCCGTGCTGCTGATGGACGAGCCGTTCGGCGCCGTCGACCCCGTCGTGCGGGTGCGGCTGCAGGAGGAGTTCGGCCGCCTCCAGCGCGAGCTGGGCAAGACCGTCGTGCTGGTCACCCACGACATCGACGAGGCCATCGCCATGGGCGACCGGGTGGCGGTCTTCGCCGAGGGCGGCCGCCTCGCCCAGCACGGGTCGCCGGCCGAGGTGCTCGCCCACCCGGCCGACGCGTTCGTGGCCGACTTCGTGGGCGCCGAGCGCGGGCTGCGCCGGCTCTCGGTAATCGAGCTGACCCGCGAGCACCTCGAGCCGCTCGACGGGGTCTCCGGCGGCGACGTCGAGGCCGTGGTCGACCTCGGCTGCACCCTGGAGGAGGCCCTGGCCACGATGCTGCGCCACGACCAGCCCCGGGTCGCGGTGCGCGACGGGCGCGTCGGCTTCGCCGGCGTCCTCACCCCCGGTGGGCTGCACAAGGCGCTGCGCGCGTCCCTGGCCGACTCCGCCTGACGCCTCTGCCCGACCCCTGCGCCGAGTCGGCAGTGACGTGCTGCCGACTCGGCGGGGTCAGCGGGCGGGCGACCAGCCGAGGAGCGGGCCGAGGCGCGTGGCGTAGTCGGTGAGGATCTGGACGAGGTCGGCCTCGCCGAAGGTGAACGGCAGCGCGAACGCGACCTCCTCGACCTCGGCGAAGGCCGCGTGCGCGGCCAGCCGCTCGGCCAGCTCCTCGCTCGGGCCGACGAGGTCGGGGGCGAACAGCAGGCCGCCCGGCCCCTGCGGGCTGCGGGTGCGCTCGAGGCGGGACGCGGCGTACTCGGCGTAGCGGCGCGCCTGCTCGGGACTCGCGGAGTCGGTGGGGATCACCACCAGGCCCTGGGAGACGCGCGCCGCCTCGCCGGCCGGGTGCGCCGCCCGGAAGGCCCGGACCTGCTCGGCCTGGAGCGCCGCGAAGTCGGGCTCCTCCCCCGGCTCGGCCCGCACCCCCGTCAGCACGGACGAGGTGAGCAGGTTCAGCCCCTGCGAGGCCGCGAACGCCACCGACCGCAGCGACCCGGCGCCGTACCAGACCCGCTCGGCCAGGCCGGCCGCCTGCGGCTGCACCTGGCGCGAGAAGGTCTCGATGCCCACCGTCCCCTCGAACGGGCTGGTCGGCTCGCCGCGCAGGTGCCCCAGCAGCCGCTCGACGCGGGTGTAGGTGAGGTCCTCGACGTCGGCGGTGTCGGGGTAGAGCGCGCCCTTCACGTCGTCCCAGCGCATCGGCGGACCGACCGAGACCCCCGGGTTCAGCCGGCCGCCGGAGAGGACGTCGACCGTCGCCCAGTCCTCGGCCAGGCGCAGCGGGTTCTCCCAGCCCAGCGGCGTCACCGCCGTCCCGAGGTCGATGCGCGAGGTGCGCTGGGTGGCCGCCGCCAGCACCGCGACCGGCGAGGAGATGCCGTGCTGGAGGTGCCGGTGCCGCAGCCACGCGGAGTCCAGGCCGAGGCGCTCGCCGTGCTCGATCAGCCGCAGCGTGGACTCGTGCCCCTCCCGCGGCGAGGCCGGGTCGAAGAGACCGATGGTGAGGAAGCCGAGGCGCTTGAGGGGGCGGTTCACTCCCCCAGCCTAGGCCCCGGTGGTTGAGGCTTCATCCACCACCGCTCGCCACATAGTGCGCGACGAAAAGCACCTCGTCGGCGGCGATTCCGGTGCTTTTCGTCGCGCACTATTGGCGGCTCAGCCCACCGGGACGTCGAAGTGCCAGGACTGGGTGACGTACTTGGTCCGCCAGCCGAGGCCGGAGTAGAGGCGCTGGGCACCGGTGGAGGAGTCCGCGTCGACCTCCAGGCCCACGGAGCCGCGGCCACGGCGGGCGGCGTCGGCGATGATCGTGCGCAGCAGGCCGGTGGCGACGCCGCGGCCGCGGGCGGCCTCGAGCACGCCGATGTAGGAGACGTAGGACGAGCCGGGGCCGGTGGAGGACTCCGAGGCCTCGCCCACCAGCGCACCGACGGGCTCGGGGTCGCCCTCGCCGTCGACGATCTCGGCGATCCACCAGTGGCTCCACCGGTGCCCGGGCTCCTCGCGCGTGCGGCGCAGGAACTCGGTGAAGGTCTCCTCGAAGGAGTTGAAGTGGTCCTTGAACGCCTGCTCGAGCACGTCGTGGACGGCGCGCAGGTCCTCCTCGGCCGGCAGGTCGCTGCCCTCGCGGTCGACGAGCCGGAACCGGATGCCCTTGCGCTCCCAGTCGGTGGGGTCGGGCACGAGGTCGGCGTCGCCCTCCTCGCCGGGGCGGCTCATCTGCCACCAGGTGCGGACGTGCCGGAAGCCGGCGCCGGTGAGCCAGCGGGCCTGGCGCTCGTCGTCCTCGAAGGCGCCGGTGTCGATCTGCTGGGTCGGCAGGCCGCGGGCGGCGCCGATGGCGCGGGCCTGGCCGCGGGCCCACTCGAACAGCGCGTCGGAGCAGGCGTCGGCCTCGGCGCCGTGCAGCTCGCGGGAGACGACGTGCACGAACAGCATCCGCCCACCCGCGCGGTCGTGCACGCTGCCCCAGGCCTGGATGGTGCCGGCGGCGTCGCGGACGACGACGTTCTCCCGCGTCAGCAGGCCCTGCTCGGAGACCTCCAGCAGGACGTCGTCGACGCCGGCGCCCGCCCAGCCGCGGCCGTGCCGCTCGTGGGCCCGCAGCAGGTGCGTCAGCCGGGCCACCTGGAACCGGTCGCCGGCGTCGGGGCTGTCGACGTGCCACCCGACGGGCAGCTCGGTGCGCTCCACGAGCTCGTCGGGGTCGTCCTCGAACCGGCTCACGAGGTCGGTCTTGATCTCAGGCAGCGGGTCAGTCACGGCACGACATCATGCCGCACCGGCCTCACCCGGCAGGAGCCAGCACCGGTGCCCGACACCCGTGCGCGCCGGCCCGGACGCGACGACGTCGCCCGGCCGGACGAGGAAGGGGGTGGTGTCCGGCCGCGCGACGTCGCTGGCCCACCGCCTGAGTGAGGGATGCGGCGGGCGTCCTGGGGGCGGTGCTCAGGCGTGGCGGCGCGAGGCGGCCTCGGCGCGGTGCCACGCGGCGGTGACCTGCTGGAGCTCGGCGCGGAGGGTCTCGACCTCGCCCTCGAGCTCGGCGAGGCTCACGATGGCCTCGGCGGCGCGGTTCTCCGCCTCGTCCCGGCCGACCTCGGTGCGGCGCTGGAGGCGCTGGAGCTCCTCGTAGCGGCGCTTCTCCACGCCCAGGGCGCGGACGCCCTCGGCGACGTTCTTCTGGGCGCCGCCCAGCTCGGTGCCGAGCTCCTCGAGCGCCTTCTCGCGCTCGGCGATCTGCTCGTTCAAGGTGGCGACGCGGGCGGCGTGCTCCTCGGCCCGGGCCTCGGCGAGCCGGCGGTAGGCCTGGGCCTGCTCGGCGCGGTCGCGCTGGTGCTCGCGGCGGGACTCGCGCAGCTCGGCGTAGGTGATCCGGCTGGCCGCGAGGCCGAGGACGACGGAGGCCACCGCGGCCGCGCTGACCAGCAGCCACGACCCGGTGGGCACGGCGCCGACGACCAGCAGCGCCGAGAGCGCGACCAGGCCGGTGGCGACGGTCAGCCGGGTGGAGCGCTGGAGCCGGCGCGATGAGGAACGACCGGGCGTGCCGGCGTCCTGCGCCTCCCCGCCCTGGTCAGCTGTGACTGATGTGGCGGAGGGGGCAGAAGTGGTGCTCATGGACGCAGGCTAGGCGTCGGAGTCGTCTTCGGGGACGCGACACGCGCGTTCCAGCAGGATCCCGCCCACCACGACGACCACCGCGGCCAGCGCGGCGAGGCCGGACAGGACGAGTCGCTGGGTGGCCGCCTCGGAGGGCACACCGAGCCAGCTGATCGCGTAGCCCAGGTACCCGCCGCCGACCAGGGCGCCCACGTAGGTGGCCGCGCGACCGAGCGCCAGGCGGTTGACGGCACGGTGCGCCTCGAGCCGCTGCCGGCGCACGTGCACCTGCCGGTGAGTGGCCCGAGCGGTGACGAGCAGGCTCACGCCGACCAGCGCCAGGACGGCCGGCGGTGCCCACGTCACCAGGGGCGCGGTGCCGAAGAGGGCGACCGCGACGCGGTGGTAGGTCCAGCCGATGACGATGCCGAGCACGACGAGCGCCGTCATGGCGCCCGCCGAGGCGGGCTGGATGGTGCCCTGGGTGGGCTCGTCCTGACCGTCGTCGGGGTCGGGAGGAGGGTCGAGCGGCGGGGTCACCCCCGCGTCACTCGATCTCGAGCGTGATGTCCTCGCGCAGCGTCACGCCGTCGGTGCCGAGGTCGGCCAGCAGGTCGGCGACCGGGCCGGCGTCGGGGAGGACCGCGTCGGGCTCGAGGTCGTACCAGGGCTTGAGGACGAACGCGCGCTCCTTGGCCCGCGGGTGCGGCAGGCGCAGGTTCTCGTCGTCGCTGCGACGGTCGCCCACCACGATCAGGTCGACGTCGAGGGTGCGGGGCGCGTTGGCCTCCCCGCGCTCCCGGTCGAAGGCGTCCTCGACCGTGAGGCAGCGCTCGAGCAGCCGGTGGGCGGCGAGCGTGGTGTCGCACAGCAGCACGATGTTGAGGAAGTCGTCGGAGCCCGGCGGGCAGTTCACCGGTGCGGTCTCGTAGACGGCGGACACGGAGGTCACCCACACGTCGGGGGTGTCGGCGATCGCGTTCACGGCGCCCTGGAGCGTGGTCACCCGGTCGCCGAGGTTGGACCCCAGCGACAGCACGGCGCGACGGATGGGGCGCATCTCCCCGGTCAGCGTGTCGGCGTCGATGATGTGGGGGTTCGGGGTCTCAGTCACGTGAGGTCCTTGCGTGTCCGGGTGATCGTGAGCGTGACGTCGGTGAACGTCGCGTCGATGGGTGCGTCCGGCTTGTGGACCGTGACCCTCGCCCATTCAACACCGTCCTGCAAGAGGCAGGTACCGGCGATCCGGGTCGCGAGGGTCTCGATCAGGTCGACCGGGTCGCGCTCGACGGCCGCCTTCACGGCCGCCGTGAGGCTGCCGTAGTCAACCGTGTCGCGCAAGTCGTCCGAGGCCGCGGCCCGACGCGTGTCGACGCCCAGCACGAGGTCGATGACGAACGTCTGACCGGTGCGCTTCTCGTGCTCGAGGACGCCGTGGTGGGCGAAGCACTCGATGCCGGTGACGCTCAGCTCGTCCAGCCCGGTCACGGGCCCGTCCACCGGCCCCGTGGCCGACCCTGCGGAGCCGCTCATGCGTCCTCCTCGCTCACGGCGAGGCCCAGCGCCGTCGCCGCTGCGAGGGTGTCACGGGCCGCCCGGACGTCGTGCACCCGGACCCCCCACACGCCTCGGCGCGCGCAGTCGAGGACGACGGCCTGGTGGGCGTGCTCGCGCCCCTCGACCGGCCGCGGGGAGCCGTCGGGCCCCGGCAGCAGGGCCCCCAGGAAGGACTTGCGGCTGGCGCCCACCAGCAGCGGACGACCGAGCCCCTCGAGGACGTCGAGGCCGCGCAGCAGCTCCCAGTTCTGCTCCCCGCGCTTGGCGAAGCCCAGGCCGGGGTCGAGCACGACCCGCTCGGGCGGGAGGCCGGCCGCGGCGAGCGCGTCCAGGCGGGCCCGCAGCTCGCCCACGACGGCGCCGACGACCCCGCCGGGACCGTCGTAGGAGGCCAGGTCGTACATGGCGTCGGAGTGGCTGCGCCAGTGCATGGCCACGAAGAGCGCATCGGTGCCGGCGACCGCGCCGGCCATCGCCTCGTCCGCGAGGCCGCCGGAGACGTCGTTGACGACGACGGCGCCGGCCCGGACGGCCGCGAGGGCCACCTCGGCGCGCATGGTGTCCACCGAGACGGCGGCGCCGGCCGCGGCGAGGCGCTCGATGACGGGCACCACCCGGTCCAGCTCCTCGGTGACCAGCGGGCGGGTCGCGCCGGGGCGCGTGGACTCCCCGCCGATGTCGAGGACGTCGGCCCCCTCGGCCAGCAGCGCGAGACCGTGCTCGACGGCCGCGTCGCGGTCGAGGAAGCGTCCGCCGTCGGAGAAGGAGTCGGGGGTGACGTTGACGACCCCCATGACGCGCGGGCGGCCCAGCGGCGCCAGCAGCGCCGCGGCCTCCTGCGAGACAGCCATCCTCAGCGCGTCCCGCCCCGGATCAGCGCCATCGCCTCGGAGCGGGTGGCGGCGTTGTGCATGATGCCGCGCACGGCGGAGGTGATGGTCCGGGCGCCGGCCTTGCGGACGCCACGCATCGTCATGCACAGGTGCTCGGCCTCGATCACCACGATCGCGCCGCGGGCCTCGAGGATGTCCATGAGGGCGTCGGCCACCTGGGTGGTGAGCCGCTCCTGCACCTGCGGGCGCTTGCTGTAGACGTCGACCAGCCGGGCCAGCTTGGACAGGCCGGTGATCTTGCCGGATGCCGCCGGGATGTAGCCGACGTGCGCGACGCCGGTGAAGGGCACCAGGTGGTGCTCGCACATCGACCACAGCTCGATGTCGCGCACCAGCACCATCTCGTCGTGGCCGAGGTCGAAGGTGGTGGTGAGCACCTCCTCCGGCTCCTGCCGCAGGCCCTGGGTCAGCTCGGCGTAGGCCCGGGCGACGCGCGCGGGGGTCTCGTGCAGGCCCTCGCGGTCGGGGTCCTCGCCCATGGCCGCGAGCAGCTCGCGGACGGCGGCCTCGGCACGGGCGTGGTCGAACTCGGGGACGTCGGCGCGCGAGCGCTCGGGGAGGGTGACGGGGTCCGTCATGCGGGGGGTCTCCTGCGTGGGGGCGACGAGCTCAGAGCGCGCCGTCGGAGGGGCCGGACGGCGGGGTGGGGCCGCCCGGGAGGCTGCCGGGGCCACCGGGGCCGCCGTGCACGTCGCCGCCCTCGCCCGGGGGCGTGACGACCGCGCCGGCACCCTGCTCGACCTTGCCGTTGCTGTTCGCGCGGTCGCGAATCTCCTGCGGGATCTCCACGGGCGCGATGTCGGAGGGACGGCGGGTCGCCGAGCCGGTCCAGGCCGGGCGCGGCTGACGGCGGCGCAGCGGCTCGAAGACGCGGGCGATCTGCTCCTTGTCCAGCGTCTCCTTGTCGAGCAGCTCGAGGACGAGGGCGTCCAGGACGTCCCGGTTCTCCTCGAGGATGTCGAAGGCCTCCTGGTGGGCGGACGCCAGCAGCTGGGTGGTCTCCGCGTCGACGGCGGCGGCCACCTCCTCGGAGTAGTTCCGGCTGCTGCCCATGTCGCGGCCCAGGAAGGGCTCGGAGTTGGACTCGCCCAGCTTGATCGCGCCGAGGCGCTCGGTCATGCCGTACTGGGTGACCATCGCGCGGGCCACGCTGGTGGCCTTCTCGATGTCGTTGCCCGCGCCCGTGGTCGGGTCGTGGAAGATCAGCTCCTCGGCGGCGCGGCCGCCGAGCATGTAGGCGAGCTGGTCGAGCATCTGGCTGCGCGGCTGGGAGTACTTGTCCGAGTCGGGCAGCACCATCGTGTAGCCGAGCGCGCGGCCGCGCGGCAGGATCGTGATCTTGTGGACCGGGTCGTTGCCCGGCAGCGCCGCCGCGACGAGGGCGTGGCCGCCCTCGTGGTAGGCGGTGATCAGCTTCTCCTTGTCGTTCATCAGCCGGGTCCGGCGCTGCGGGCCCGCGATGACGCGGTCGATCGCCTCGTCCATGGACTCGTTGGTGATGAGCTTGGCGTTGCTGCGGGCGGTCAGCAGCGCCGCCTCGTTCAGCACGTTGGCCAGGTCGGCACCGGTGAAGCCGGGCGTGCGGCGGGCGACGGCCATGAGGTCGACGTCCTCGGCCACGGGCTTCCCGCGGGAGTGGACCTTGAGGATCATGTGGCGGCCGGCGAGGTCGGGGGCGTCGACCTGGATCTGCCGGTCGAAGCGGCCCGGACGCAGCAGCGCGGGGTCGAGCACGTCGGGGCGGTTCGTCGCGGCGATGAGGATGACGCCGCCGCGGACGTCGAAGCCGTCCATCTCGACCAGGAGCTGGTTGAGGGTCTGCTCGCGCTCGTCGTGGCCGCCGCCCATGCCGGCGCCGCGGTGGCGGCCGACGGCGTCGATCTCGTCGATGAAGACGATCGCGGGGGCGTTCTCCTTGGCCTGCTCGAACAGGTCGCGCACGCGGGAGGCGCCGACGCCGACGAACATCTCGACGAAGTCGGAGCCGGAGATGGAGTAGAAGGGGACGCCGGCCTCGCCGGCGACCGCGCGGGCCAGCAGCGTCTTGCCGGTGCCCGGAGGGCCGTAGAGCAGCACGCCCTTGGGGATCTTGGCGCCCACGGCCTGGAACTTGGCGGGCTCCTGGAGGAACTCCTTGATCTCGCCGAGCTCCTCGATGGCCTCCTCGGCGCCGGCGACGTCGGAGAACGTCGACTTCGGCATGTCCTTGGAGATCAGCTTCGCCTTGGACTTGGCGAACTGCATGACGCCGCGGCCGCCGCCGCCCTGCATGTTGTTGAGCAGCCAGAGGAAGACGAGCAGCAGGATGACGAACGGCAGGAACGAGACGAGCAGCGAGGTCAGCAGACTGGGTTCGCTGATCTCGGTGTTGACCTCGTCGATCGTGCCGGCCTCGAACTGCTTGATGGCCTGCTGGTAGATGCGCGACTGGGTGCCGGTGATCCAGTACGTCATCACGTCCGCGCCCTCGGAGCGCACGCCGTCGTCGAGGGTCGCCCGGATCTCCTGGTCGCCGCCGACGAAGGTGATCTCCTTGACGTCACCGTCGGTGATGTAGGAGGTCATCTCCGAGGAGGAGATCTCGTCGCCGCCGCTGCTGGGGGCGAGGAACTGGAGCGCCACGAAGACGCCGATCACCGCGACGACGATCCACAGCCAGGGGCCCTTGAATATGCGCTTCACGTGCTTCTCTCGTTGTGCAGACGTTCCGGATCGACGACGGTACACGCCGACGCTGGGCCCAGTGTCTCAGGCGAGTGGTAGCGGACGAGCGCCCGGACGGGGGAGGAACCCCCGCGCTGGGTACGCCGGGTGGTGCCCGGCCGTCCGTCAGGAGTAGACGTGCGGCGCCAGGGTGCCGATGTCGCGCAGGTTGCGGTACTTCTCGTTGAAGTCCAGGCCGTAGCCGACCACGAACTCGTTGGGGATGTCCCAGCCGACGTACTTGACGTTGACGGGCATCTGCAGGGCCTCCGGCTTGCGCAGCAGGGTGCAGATCTCCACCGAGGCCGGGTTGCGGCTCGACAGGTTCGAGGTGAGCCACGACAGCGTCAGCCCGGTGTCGATGATCTCGTCCACGATGACGACGTGCCGCCCGGAGATGTCGGTGTCGAGGTCCTTGAGGATGCGGACGACGCCGCTGGACTGGGTGCCCGAGCCGTAGGAGGAGACGGCCATCCAGTCCATCTCGACGTGCCGGTCGAACGAGCGGGCGAGGTCGGCCATCACCATCACGGCGCCGCGCAGGATGCCGACGACGAGCAGCTCCTCGCCCTCGTAGTCCCGCTCGATCTCGTCGGCCAGCTCGCCCAGCCGCTGCTGGATCTGGGCCTCGGTGAAGAGCACGTTGACGAGGTCGTTCTCCACGTGGGCAGAGTCCATGGGCGGCAGCCTACGGCCCCCGGGTCGGAGCACAGAACCGGGGACGCCTCGGCCCCGCCCACCGGCACGCGAGGTGCCGGCGGACGGGGCCGGAGGTCGGTCCCGACGGACCAGGCTCAGCGGGTCGGGCTCAGCGGGTCGGGCTCAGCGGGTCAGGCTCAGCGGGTCAGGACGAGGCGGGTGCTCGAGCCCTGGAGGACGAGCCCGGGCTTGGTGCTGCCGCCGTAGACGGCCTTCACCACGACGCGGTCGAGGTCCCGCGGCTTGGGCAGCGTCAGGGTGGCGGCACCGCGGCGCAGCGTCACGACCTCGTCGACGTCGAGCGCCGGGGCGACGACGCGCACCCGGCCGGTCGGGGTCGCGCCCTTGGCGGCGACGTCGATGTCCAGCTCGATCAGCTTGCGGGGGCGCAGCCGACCGGGGCCCTCGAGGGAGGTGCGGGTCGGCAGGGTGGTCGTGAGCAGCACGTCCTGGGTGGCGGGGCGGCCGCCGACGGCCAGCGTGCCGCGCTCGGCCGGGTAGCCGCGCTTGGTGACCTTCCAGGTGTACTTGCCGGCGGCGAGGTCGGCGGACCAGCTGCCGTTGCGCTTGCTCGTGGCGGTGACCTCGGGCGTGGGCGAGTCGTCCGCCCGCGCGGTGAGGACGACGCTCGCACCGGCGACCTCGCCGAGGCCGTCGCTGACGACGCCGGAGACGCTGCTGCGGCGATAGACGGTGTAGTCGCCGGGCACGCCCGAGCTGGCCTCGGTGACCTGGACGCCGGTGTCGACGCGGGGGTAGTAGGCGTCGCCGGCGTCCACGACGACCTTGTAACGGCCGGCGGGCACCTCGAGGTTGAAGAACCCGTCGGCGTCGTCGCCGTCGGTGTAGGTGAGCTGGCTGGCGACGGTCTGGCTGCCGGTGACGGCGACGACCGAGGCGTCGAGGAGCGGGTTGCCGGCGTCGTCGGTGACGTAGCCGGCGAGGTAGCGGGCGCGGTTGAGGAAGATCGTGACGCCGGTCTTGTTGCCGGTCGTGGTGTCGAAGGTGCGGGTGACGTCGATGTAGTCGGGGTCCTTGACCTCGACCTTGGTGACGCCGGCCGGCACCCACAGCTCGAACCCGTCTGCGCCGTAGCTCAGCGCGGTGGCGACGATCTCGCCGCCCTGCTTGGCGACGATGAAGACGTCGTCGAGGTACTCGAGGGTCTGCGGGTCGACGAGGTAGCCGGAGATCCTGGTGTCCGCGGCGGCGACCTCCGCCTGCGCGGAGGTGACGGAGCCGCCGGCAGCGGTGGCGGAGTGGGTGGTGAACGCGAAGCCACCGACAGCGGTCACCGACACGGCGGTGACGGCGGCCAGGGCACGACGAAGGCGGGTCATGGTTGTCCTCGAGGTCTGGCGCGTACCCAGCATCGGGTAATCGGGGTGCGATCCGGCGCGCGGAATGGTCCGCTCGGAGTATCGGGCGCGCGAGGGGCGCGACTGAGTGAGTTCGTGTTCTTTTACGGCTGTCCCCGGCCAGATGGCCCGTGCGGGTCACCCGGGGTGGCCCGGACGGGCCAGACAGGTGGGTCGGGCGCGGTGGGTCGGGCGCGGTGGGTCAGGAGTCCGCGGGCACCACGCGCAGCACGCCGTCGGCGCGCACGGCGCGCAGGTGCCCGGGCAGGTCGATCCAGCGCTGGCCGGACCAGGCGGTGACGAGTCGCTCGACGGCGAGGACGTGCTCGTGGAACAGCTCCGAGGCCGGCGACCCGGCCGCCAGCGCGAGCCGGCGCAGCACCCGTCGGCGCAGGGCGGGGTGCAGGTCGGCGAGGGCGCCGACGTCCAGGCCGCCAACGGGGTCCGCGGGGCGCAGCCGCTCCCAGGCCGCGTCGGCCAGGTCGTCGAGGAGGTCGGCGTCGGTGCGTAGCTGGTCGGCGGTGCGGGCGAGCGCGGCGGCGACGCCGGGCCCGAGGTCCTCCTCGAGCAGGGGCAGGACGCGGCGGCGCACCCGCACCCGGGTGTAACCGGGGTCGCTGTTGTGGGGGTCGTCCCAGGCCTCCAGCCCGAGCACCTGGCAGGCCGTGACCGTGTCGTCGCGGGTCACGTCGAGCAGCGGGCGACGGTAGACGTCGAACGCCCGGCGCATCCCCGCCAGCGAGCGTCCGCCGGAGCCGCGGGCCAGCCCCATCAGCACCGTCTCGGCCTGGTCGTCGCGCGTGTGCCCGAGCAGGACGGCGGCGGCGCCGGTGTGCTCGGCGACCTGGTCGAGCACGGCGTACCGGGCGCGGCGGGCGGCCGCCTCCGGGCCCAGGCCACCGGGGTCGACGGTGACCCGGGCGGTGATCGTCTCGTCCGCGCCGAGCGTCGCGAGCTGCTCGACGACGCGGGCGGCCTGGGCGGCCGAGCCCTCCTGGAGGCCGTGGTCGACGGTCGCGCCGACGACCCGGCGGTCGCGCTTCTCCGCGACGGCGGCCGCGGCGAGGGCGAGCGAGTCGGGCCCACCGGAGCAGGCGACGACGAGGGTGGCGTCCTCGGGCAGGTCGGCGACGCCCTCGCGCACCGCCCGGCGCACCGCCGCGACGCTGGGGTGCAGGCCCACCTCAGCCGTGGACGCGCGCGACCCAGAGGGCCGGGTCGGCGATCTCGTCCCGCGTGGGCAGCGAGGCCGGCCCGGACCAGACGGCGTTGAAGCCGTCCATGCCGACGGTGTCGACCACGTGCCGCACGAAGACGGCGCCGTCGCGGTACTGCGCCATCTTGGCGTCGAGGCCGAGGAAGCGGCGCAGCGCCCGGTCGAGCACGCCGACGCCCTTGCGGCGCTCGTTGAAGCGGGCGCGGATCGTGTCGACGGTGGGCACGACCTCGGGGCCGACGCCGTCCATCACCACGTCCGCGTGCCCCTCGAGCAGCGACATCACGGCGGTGACGTCGTCCATCACGGCCTTCTGCTCCGGGGTGGCCAGCAGCGACAGCGCGCCGCCGGGGCCGGGCTGGTCGCCGCCACCGCGCTGCTTGAGCGCGGAGGTGACGCGCTTGAGGCCGTCCTCGATGGCCGAGGTGTCCTCGAGGCTGGCGGAGAGCCGTTCGACCAGGCCGAAGAGGTGGTCGCGCATCCACGGGACCGCGGTGAACTGCACGCGGTGGGTCTCCTCGTGCAGGCAGACCCAGAGGCGGAAGTCGCGGGGCGCCACGTCGAGCTCGCGCTCGGTGTGCACGATGTTGGGCGCGACCAGCAGCAGCCGGCCGTGCGGCTCGTGGAAGGGGTCGAACTGGCCGAGCACCTTGCCGGCCAGGAAGCCGAGCAGGCCGCCCACCTCGGTGCCGGTGATCTTCGAGCCCACCGCCAGGCTGAGCCGGCCCGGGGGCTTGCGCTGGGCCAGGCGGCCGGCGACCGGGCCCAGCACGTGCCGGAAGGCGTCGGCGTTGGCCTGCACCCAGCCGGGCCGGTCCACGACCAGCACGGGCGCGGTGTCGCGGCCGCCGTCGAGCCCGGTGTAGGCGCGGACGAGGTCGGTGGCGCGCTCGGCGCCGTTGCGCAGGTCCCCCACGGCCCGGCGGGCCTGGGCGGGGGTGACCGTGGGGCCGTCGCCGGCGAGGCGACCGCCCAGGGAGACCGCGAGGTCCCAGTCGATCATCTCGGGTGACGAGGCCGTGGAGGTCATGGACAGACCCTAGTCAGCAGGCGGTGACGCACCATCCCCCGCAGCGGGGAACGCGCTGTGCACCGCACCGGCGCGCCGGTCACGGCCCGCCCCGCGCTCGCCGAGCGCTCAGCCCCCGCAGGCGCAGGCGCCCAGCGCGGCGGCGGCACGGTCGAGCGCGTCGCGCGCGGAGAGCTCGTCGACGTCGGCGACGCG
This sequence comes from Nocardioides bruguierae, assembly GCF_023554635.1. Taxonomy (NCBI): domain Bacteria; kingdom Bacillati; phylum Actinomycetota; class Actinomycetes; order Propionibacteriales; family Nocardioidaceae; genus Nocardioides; species Nocardioides bruguierae. Next base: position 6,189 of record NZ_JAMJPH010000023.1, on the reverse strand, counting down.
GTCGGCCAGGAGCGCGAAGACCAACGGCGTGCCGTCCGCGTCCAGCGCGACGCCGGCCAGCGAGGTCACGTTGCTGAGGGTGCCGGTCTTGGCGCGGACGTGGCCCACCGCCGCGGCGGGGGCGTCGGCGAACCGGTAGGTGAGCGAGCCGGTGGAGCCCGCGGCGGGCAGCCCGGGGAAGAGCCCGCGCAGCGGGTCGTCCTCGTCGCTGTCGGCCGCGGCGGCGAGCAGGCCCACGAAGGTGCGGGGGTCGATGCGGTTGCGCCGCGAGAGACCGGAGCCGTCCTCCTGGCGGCGCGGCAGCGGCACGTCCAGCGAGGTCAGCACCCGGCGGACCCCGGCCAGCCCGGCCGCGATGGAGCCGGTGCCGCGCGCGGCCAGGCCCACGTGGCGCAGGAGCACCTCGGTCACCTGGTTGTCGCTGACCTGGAGCAGCCGCTCCACCAGCTGGCCCACGGGGGCGCTCTCGACCGAGGCCAGGGTGGCGGCGGCTTGCGTGGAGGTCACCGGCGACGCCGAGCCCACCAGGCGCACCCGCACCTGCCCCGTCCGCGCCTGGGCGGCCAGGGCGTCCCGCAGCGCTGCGGTGAAGACCGTGGCCGCATCGGCCGCGGGGTCCGTGGAGTAGCCCGAGCCGGTCAGCGACGACCCCTCGTCCACCCACAGCGCCGAGGTCGGGGGCGCCACCTCGCCGCGGTAGCCCAGCGGCCAGGTGGAGTTGAAGCCGGGGCCGGAGAAGAGCGTGTCGTCGTACCCGACGCGCAGGGTGCGGCGCCCCGCCGGGGCGTCGGCGAGGTCGCGCACCAGCGTCGCGGCCGTGCGCCGGGCCAGCGTCACCACGTCGGCGCGGGCCGGCCAGGTGTCGTCGTCGACGGGCGACGAGGCCAGCAGCGGGTCGCCGCCGCCGACGAGCACGACGCGCCGCCCCTGGAGCACCGTCGTGGTGGAGAACGTGGTGCCGGCGCCGACCAGGCGCAGCGCGGAGGCCGAGGTGAGCAGCTTGGTGGTGGAGGCGGGGATCGCCGCTCCCCCGCGGCTCAGGGCCAGGTCGCCGTCCAGGTCGGCGACGGCCACGGAGACGTGCGGCCCCAGCACGTCGGCGGCCAGCGGCCCGCGCAGGGCCCGGCGGACGGCGGCGGCGTCGACGGGCTGGTCGGTGACCGGCTCGGCGGGCACGGCGGCGGGGGTCGGGGTGGTCAGGCCCAGGGCCGCGGGGGCGGCCACCGCGAGCGGGTCGGTCGGGTCCTCGTCCTGCGAGGCGCCGGGCAGGGAGCCGGTGACGGAGTCGCTCACGGAGTCGAAGGCGTCCTCCGCGGCCCGTCGCAGCGGCTCGGCCACGGGGGCCACGACGGGGTCCGCGACCCCGCTCACGACGACGCCGGTGGCGACCAGGACGAGGGCGAGCGCGGTGAGCCCGACACGGCGCGGCCAGCGGCGGCGCGCACGGGCGTCACGACGGGCGGCACGCGCGGCCCGACGAGCGGTGCGTCGACCGCCGCCCGACGTGTGGCGTGCGTCACTCCGCGGCACCGGGTGCCCCCTCTCTCGCGTGGAGCGGCCATTGTGCGGGACACTGGACCCGGGCCCCGATCCTGGGGCCCGTCGTCTTGTTGACTTGCCGCGGCTGGTCGACTCGAATCTGACCGCAACGACACCCGGGCACCGAGGCTCGGGATCAACGGAGGAGTAGCGCGCGTGCTGGAGTTCGACGTCCTGGTGGAGATCCCCAAGGGGGAGCGCAACAAGTACGAGGTCGACCACGAGAGCGGGCGCCTGCGGCTGGACCGCACGCTGTTCACCTCGACCCAGTACCCCGCCGACTACGGCTACATCGAGGAGACCCTCGGTCAGGACGGCGACCCGCTGGACGCGCTGGTCATCCTCCAGCAGCCGACCTTCCCCGGCTGCCTGATCAAGTGCCGCGCGATCGGCATGTTCCGCATGACCGACGAGGCCGGCGGCGACGACAAGGTGCTGTGCGTGCCGTCCTCGGACCCGCGCCTGGCCCACCTCCAGGACATCGGCGACGTCTCCGACTTCGACCGCCTGGAGATCCAGCACTTCTTCGAGGTCTACAAGGACCTCGAGCCCGGCAAGTCCGTCGAGGGCGCCGACTGGGTCGACCGTGCCGCCGCCGAGGCCGAGATCCACGCCTCCTTCGACCGGCACAAGGCCGAGGGTCACTGACCGCTCGCCCCACCCGTGCACGACGGCCCCGGACCAGCAGGTCCGGGGCCGTCGTCCGTCCGGAGGGCGCTCCTCCGGCCGGGGGTCCGCGTGGGGCTCAGCCGAGCAGCGCCTCGGCGCGCAGCACCTCGCGCGGCACCGCGAAGGCGTCGACGAGGTCGACGGCGACGGGCCGCAGGCGGGCGCACAGCGTCTCGACCTCGCGGGTGATCGCCTTGGAGCGGGCGACGGTGAGCCGGCCGTGCTCGAGGAACCAGGCGCGGTCGGACTCGATGCCCGCGAGCGCGTGCAGGTCGCACAGCGCGGCCAGGGCGTCGCGGACGGGGCCGGCCGGCTGCGCCCGCACCTTCGCCACGAACGCCTCCAGCACGAGCCGCTCCACGTGGGCGCGGGCCGCCGCGATGACGTGGGCCTGGACGCGGGAGAACACCGCACCCGCCTTCTCGCCCCGGTCGATGCCCCGCTTGAGCCGGCGCGCCACGCCGCTGACCAGGTGCTCCTCACGGAAGCGGTACATGGCCAGGTGGTACTCGGGGTCGGTGATCCGGGCCTCGCTGGACCAGTCGTCGCCACCGGGCAGCAGGTCACGCACCCGCTCCAGCAGCGCGTGCGCGCCGGTCTTCTCCACGACCGTCTCGACCGCCAGGCCGGTGACCATGCGCACGAGCCCGAACTGGTCCAGGTCCTCGAAGGACGAGGCGTAGTCGGTGAGCAGGCCCTTGGCCACGAGCTGCAGCAGCACGTGGTTGTCGCCCTCGAAGGTGGTGAACACGTCCGTGTCGGCCTTGAGCGCGGCGAACCGGTTCTCGGCGAGGTAGCCGGCTCCGCCGCAGGCCTCCCGGCACTCCTGGATGACGTCGGTGGCCAGCCAGGTGGCCAGCGCCTTGGTGCCGGCGGCGCGGGACTCCAGCTCGCGCTGGGCGTGGTCGTCGACCTCCGTGCCGGAGCCGCCGTTGCGGGCGGTGGAGACCTCGTGCAGCCGCTCGACCAGCACCTCCTGGGCCGCCGAGAGCGCGTACGTGCGGGCGACCCGCGGGAGCAGGCGGCGCTGGTGCATCCCGTAGTCGAGCAGCACCTGCTCCTCGCCGTCCCCGGTGTCGAACTGGCGCCGGTGGTCGCCGTAGCGCACGGCGATCGTGAGGGCGGCCTTCGCGGCGCTCACGCCCGCGCCGCCGACCGAGACACGGCCCTGGACGAGCGTGCCGAGCATCGTGAAGAAGCGGCGGTTCGGGTTGGCGATGGTGCTGGTGTAGCGGCCCTCGTCGGTGATCTCGGCGAACCGGTCGAGCAGGTTGCCGCGGGGCACGCGCACCTGGTCGAAGGCGATGCGGCCGTTGTCGACGCCGTTGAGGCCGAGCTTGGGGCCGTCGTCGGTGAGCGTGACGCCGGGCGCCGGCTCGCCGTCCACCCGGATCGGCACCAGCACCGCGTGCACGCCGTGCTCCTCGCCGTCCACGACGAGCTGGGCGAAGACGGCCGCCATCGTGCCGTGGGCGGCGGCGTTGCCGATGTAGTCCTTGGTGGCCGAGGCGTCGGGGGTGTGCACGACGATCTCGTCGGTGGCCGGGTCGTAGGTGGCGGTGGTGCCGAGCGCCTGGACGTTGGAGCCGTGGCCGGTCTCGGTCATCGCGAAGCAGCCCAGCAGCCGACCCTCGACGATGTCGCGCAGGTAGGCGTCGTGGTGGGCCTTCGTGCCGAGCTGGAGCACGGCGCCGCCGAAGAGGCCGAACTGCACGCCGGCCTTGACCATGAGCGACAGGTCGCCCATCGCCAGCGTCTCGAAGGCCGCGATCGAGGCGCCGACGTCCCCTCCCCCGCCGTGGGAGGTCGGGAAGCCGAGCCCGGTCTGGCCGGTCGCGGCCAGCTCGAGGAGCACGTCCTTGACGCGCTCGCGGTACTCGGCGCGGGTGAGGTCGTCCGCGGAGGCGATCAGCTCCGCCTCCAGGGGCAGCTGGGCGCGCACGTCGCGGCGCACCTGGGCCCAGCGGCCGTCGAGCGCCGCGGTCATCTCCGCGACGTCGAAGGGGGCGACCCCGGCCGGCGCACCGCCGGGAGCAGGGGCGGGGGCACCCTCGTCGGGGCGCGAGGCGGACGGGGCGGGAGTCTCCACGTGCGTGGCCATGTGAGCCAGGCTACTCCCGAGTAGCAAAGGGCGGAACCACCCGGTGGACGGGTGTGCTCACCGTCCCGCGGGCCTCCCCGGACGGGGACGGCCCAGCCGGGACGGGTCAGGGACGGCCGGGTCAGGGACGGCCGGCGAAGTTCGGGAGGGTCCACTCGTACATGGAGACCTCCTTGACGACGTCGCCGGTGCGCGGGGCGTGGATCATCATCCCGTTCCCCGAGTAGATCGCCACGTGGTAGATCGACGACGGGTCGGAGCTGGTGCCCCAGAACAGCAGGTCGCCCGGCTCCAGCGCGCTCATGCTGACCGGCGTGGTGGCCTCGTACTGCGCCACCGAGTAGTGCGGCAGCGAGACGCCCGCCTGGGCCCAGGCCATCATCGTCAGGCCGGAGCAGTCCCAGGAGTCCGGGCCGGCCGCGGCCCACACGTAGGGCTCGCCGAACTGCGCGCGGGCGTAGGCCAGGACGGCGGAGACGCCGCCGGCCGACGGCACGGTGGTGCTGCCGCCGCTCGACCCCGAGGACCCGGACGAGCCGGAGGAGCTCGAGGAGCCCGAGGACGACGAGGAGCCCGACGAGCTCGACCCCCCGGACGACGAGGACGACGAGGACGACGAGGAAGAGGAGGAGGACGACGAGGCCGCGGCCTGCTGCCGCGCCTCGCGGCGGGCCTCGCGACGCGCCTCCCGGCGGGCCTGGGCCCGCGCGGCGGCCTCGGCCTGCGCAGCGGCCTCCGCGGCAGCCTGGCGTGCGGCACGGCGAGCCTCGGCGCGGGCGGCGGCCTCGAGGGCCTCCTGGCGCTGGCGGGCCATCCGGACGCTGGTCTCCTGGAGCACCGCGAGCTGGGCGATGAGCGCGTCGCGGCGCTGCGCGACGGAGGCGGTCTCGGCGGCCGCGGAGTCCTGGGCGGCCTGGGCCTCGACCTTGGCCTCGCGGGCCTTCGCCTCGAGCCGCTCGGCCTTCTCGGCGGCCTCCTCGGCCTGGTCGGAGGCGACGTCGGCGAGGGTGGAGGTGGCGGTGATCTGCTGGACGCGGCGGTCCATCGCGTCCTGCGCCTCCTGCACGGTCGCCATGGCGGCCAGGAGCCCGTCCAGGCCCACGGTGGCCGCGGAGCCGTCGGTCTCGGCGCTGCTGTCCGCCGCCGCGTCCGCGCCGGCGATGGCGCCGAGTGCGGAGAGCTGCGGACCCATCTGGTAGCTGGCGACCACGACGTCGGCGTAGGCCGAGCGGCGGTCCTCGAGCGTGGCGGCCGCGTCGTCGGCGTGCTGCTGGGCGGCGCGGGCGGCCTTGCGGGCCTGCTGCGCCTCGTAGCGGGCCCCGTTGTAGGCCTCGGCCGCCTGCGCCGCGGCGACCTGCGCCTGCTCCAGTCGCTGGGCGGCCGCGGCCAGCTCGGCGCGCACGGAGGCGACGTCGGCCTCGCCCTGCTGCACGGCCTGGCGGGCACGCTGCACGTCGGTGCGGCTGGGGTAGTCGTCGCTGTCCCGGGCCGACGCGGGGGCCGCGCCGGCACCCAGCACGGCGGTGAGCGCCAGGGAGCCCGTGAGAGCGGCGACGGTGGTGCGGACGGCCGGCGTCCGCCCGGCCACGCCCCGGCGGGCGACGCGTGCGACCGAGGGGCGCACGGGTCGCCGTCCGAGGCGGGCGGGGCGGCTCTGGGGGCTGATCACGTCCGTCACGGTAGGGAACTTTCGTCACATCCGAAACATCTGACGCAATCTTTTTGCGAAACGTCGGCGTGTCGGCTTGACGACTACACCGATGTAATTCACTCGATCCACAGTGAGGTGTCCGGAATGCAGGACCGGGGGGCCCCCCCGGGGGGGGGGGGGGGCCCCCCCCGGGGGGCGGGGGGGGGGGCGGCCCCCCCCGGGCGTGGCC